>JAABTT010000005.1 GCA_011389765.1 Desulfohalobiaceae bacterium S24
GTCATCGATCACAAGAATCTGCGAACTCATGCTTGTATCCTGTCTCTGCTCAATCTAAGTGCTCTGGTTCGTAAGTTCGGTGACGTATTCTCTCTCAGACTGATCGAACCAAGGAGGAGGGCTCTTAATTTGTAAATCCGAAATCCGAATATCGGATTTTTCAGCGTCGCTTCCTTCACAAGAGTGAACATTCTTTTGGCATTGCAACGTCACTGTATTTACGGCTGCGTATACCAAGGTTTCCAGGCGAGAGCAGGTTCAGCCCGCCGTCTGGAGGCACCCGGGTTCCAGGGGCTCTCTCCCGGGGGCCTTGGTTTTCCCGGAGCCTCCACCCTCCACCGGGAGCAGGATCACGGCCCGGGCATAGCTTCGGGTGGCACTTTCAAAGACAAGTGTTCCGCCGTGTCGCTTGATGATGCCGTGGCTGATGCTCAATCCGAGTCCGGTTCCCTCCCCCCTGGGTTTGGTAGAGAAAAACGGAGTGAGGATCTTGTCCATGATCTCTGGGGGGATACCCGGACCGTTGTCCTGGATGGTGATCCTGACCCGGGATTGTCCGTTTTCAGAGAGGGTTTCGGCGCTGATGTGGAGCCGTTTGACCTCCCCGGAGGCCGGCTCCTTTTGCCTGAGCGCGTATCTGGCGTTGCTGAACAGGTTCAAAAAGACCTGCTGCAGCTCCTGGGCCTGGGCCCTGATATACGGCAGCTCCCCGGGGATATCAACCCGCAGTTCAATGCCTTCTTTGTCCAGTTGCCGCTTCACGAGTTCCAGGGCGTCGGAGAGGACCTCCTGTACGGAGAGCAGACTATGATGCTCGTCGTCTTTCCTGGCGAAAGAGAGCAGGTTGCTGACAATTCGGGCGATACGTTCGCTTTCGGTGATGATCCGTTCGGAGAACTCTCCAGTCCTGGCGCATCGCGGTTCAATATTTAGGAGCCGCTCGGCATAGTTGATGATCCCGTTGATCGGATTGTTGATCTCGTGGGCCACGCCTGCTGCGAGTTCGCCGATGGAAGCCAGGTGGGCATTGTGCATGGCTTCGGCCTCGATGCGCTTCTTTTCCGTGATGTCGCACCAGAGCACGATGACCATCTTACGGCCGTCCACATCGACAAACGGAGAAAATATCAGTTCGTAGTTGTTGCCGTCCTCCAGCACGGTTTCGGACTGGTGAATGGCCTTTCCGGCAATGGTGGCCTGAACCCGGCAGAAGCTGCAGGGCTGTTCAGAGCCCATGTAGGCCTTGAAGCATTTTCTGCCTATGCACTCGGTTTCGTAATAGCTGGTCACGAAGGCGTTCTGGTACCTGACGATCTGCTCGCCGTCGACGATATACATCCCGTGACCCATGGCATTGAGGACTTCCCGCAGCTTCTCGCTCTCGGACTGGATCATTTCCTCGGCCCGCTTTCTGGTCTCGATCTCCCTGGCCAGCTTGAGGGCGTGCCGCTGGGAGGCCCGCCGGCTTCGGGCCAGCTCCAGCATGTGGTAGAGGATGAAGATCCCGGCGATCCCGATGAGCAGGGCCGGAAGAAGAACGGCGTTCAAACGCAGACTTCGGGTCTGCTCCTGGATGTGGTTCTTCATCTGCCGGCTGATGGCGGAAAGTTCGTTGGCGAACAGGGTGTTGGACATGGAGGTGCTGCGCCTGAGGGCGCTGATCGCGTCCACCAGGCCTTCCTGATAATGACCGGTAGCCCAGTTCTCCCCGAAGTTGACCAGCAGGTTCCCGGAATCGTTCTCCGGTTTTTCCGCTGCCAGGTAGGTCTTCAGCTCGGCGCTGCAGGTCTGGAACTGGTCCCTGATGACGTTCATATGTATCCGGGCCCGCTCCACCTCGATCTGAAAGTCGAGGTCCTGCCGGATGAGGTCCCGGGTGAATCTGGAATCGAGAAAGGATTGGAATTCGGTCTCGAAGAGCGCTTTGGCCTGGTTCCATTGTTTCCGGGTCGTATTCAGGGTGTAGGTGCTGAAGAGCTCCAGGGTCAAGGCCTCGCATTTCCTCCAGGCCAGGGGAAGCCGATGGGCTTTGTCTTGGATCTCATGGAGCGTTTGCAGCCTGAAGTGGGAGTAGATGGCGGCGCCAAGGGCCCCGCCAAAACAGATTAGGACAATCAGGCCGAAAAAAAAGATGGACTTGGGATCGATCCCCTGCTTCGACCAGCCCTGTCCGTGCTGAGTGGCCTTCATAGCCCGTCCTCCGAGCCGGGGCCGGATGTTCCGGAGGCGTTTTCCAAACCCTTCCGGCGCTGCAGTTTGCGGTACAGGGTGGCCGGGTTGACCCGGAGGTGCTCGGCAGCTTTCTGCAGGGTCCCCAGCCTGCTGATGGTCCTGGTGATGAGCTGATTTTCAAAAACGGCAACGGCCTGCTTCAGGGACTGCTGTCCCTGTGCACTCACAGCAAAAGATGCTTTGAGAAACTGGGGCGGGAGCTCATTCGGACTGACTTCCTCATCCTGGCCGAGAACCACCAGCCGTTCGATGAGGTGCTTGAGCTCCCGGACATTGCCGGGCCAGTGGTAGTCGCAGAGATGGTCCATGACGGAAGGAGACAGGCGGACCGAGCGTTTGTACTTGCTGTTGAAGTGTTCCAAAAAATGTGTCAGCAGGCCGGGGATGTCCTCCTGGCGCTCTTTAAGAGCCGGCAGCTGCAGGGGGACCACATTCAAACGGTAGTAGAGATCCTCCCGGAAGGCGCCCTTTTGCACCATGTCTTCCAGGTTCTTGTTGGTGATGAAGATGAAGCGGACATTGATTTTCTTTTTTCTCACTCCTCCGACCCGGGTCAGTTCATAGTCCTGAAGTACGGTCAATAGTTTGCTCTGCAAAGACAGGGATAACTCCCCGATTTCGTCAAGAACCAGGGTTCCGCCTTCGGCCGCTTCAAACAATCCGGCCTTTCCCCTGGGACTGGCGCCGGTAAAGGCCCCGGGTTCATAGCCGAAGAGCTCTGCTTCCAGCAAATTGTCCGGTATGGCGCCGCAGTTGATCTTCAAAAAAGGGCCCCGGGCAAAGTCCAGACTGCGCTGGTGGATGAACTTGGCCACCACCTCCTTGCCTACTCCGGTCTCTCCGGTGATTAAAATCGGGGTGGACACCGGTGCGATATGCCCGGCCAGATCCAGGACTTTGTGCATCGCCCCGGATTCGGCAATGATGGATTCGTCTTTGAAAAATTGACGGTTGAGCCGGTCGAGCTTTTCTTGATACCTGGCTGTTAATTTTTTGGCTTGCTCAAGCTGCCGGGACAGGGACCGGATCTCGGTCAGATCCCGGACTGTGGTCACGACCATGCTCACCTCGCCCTGATCGTCGAAAACCGGGTTTCCGGAGACCAGCACATCCCGCCTGCTGTGTGTCTTGGCCTGGAGGGAAATGGGCCTTTTTTCTTTGAGGATCATGGGGGTTACAAATCTGGATACATAGCCTTCTTTTTCCAGGTCAAGCGTGCTTTTGCCCAGAACATCCTCGGGCTTGAGTCCGGTGATCCGCTCCCAGGCCGGATTGACCCGGGTGGTGATCCCCTGGCCGTCGGTGATGTACAGGCCGTCATAGGTGGACTGGATGATGGTGTTCAGCTCCTTGACCGTGCGCTTGTAGGCCTCCATCTCGAAGACCACCTTTTCCAGGTCGGTGTATTTCTGGAAGACGCTGACCACCCCGAGAACCTGCCCGTCTTCGAGGATCGGGGATCTGTTGACATACAGGGCCTGCTTGTTGATTTGATAGCGGATGCCGATCTGGGGACGGCCGGAGTGCATGATGTTTTGAAAATCCTTCCAGGCCTTTGTGCTGATGTCCGCAAGATGAGCCCCGTCCAGGCGAGAGTCGTCAAAATTCAGGATATGCCGGGCCGCGCGGTTTGAAAAAATCACTTTTCCACTGCGATCCACAATAAAGACCCCGTTTTCAAAGTTATTGAGCACCAGTTCAAAAAAACGAGCGGGTTCTTCTTTGAAAAACATCTCCATCCGGCGTGTCTCCTTTGCTGTGCCGCGAATTTTTGCGTTTCAGGGCTGAGAGGGACTCCAGAAAACCTGCCGCGATGATCAAAATGGCTCCAAACCCCATTGGGAGCGTGAAGGCTTCGTCCGCCAGAAGGGCTGCGGAAGCAGCGCCGACAATTACCTCGCTCATCAGGAGAATACCGATTCTGGCTGGGTCCAGGTTTTGGATGGCCCACATGAAAACAGTCAGGGACAGGGCCCACCACAAGATGCCGAGAAGCAGGGCCCAGCCTGCGACGGGCAGGATGTTTACATATGAAACGGCCTGGGGCAAGGGGGCCAGGATGACGGCCAGAACCGCGGCCATGATCACCCCGCCGAGACAGAAGATAAAATTGGTTTCCGCGGCATTGGTTCTGGAATGGACATACATGCCGGTGGAGGCCACGGACCAGAGCAGACCCGAGGCCAGTCCGAACAGGTCGCCCAGGCTCTTGGGGAGGGGCAACCCCCCGGGGTGACTGTCTTTCAGGACCAGGGCGATTCCCAGGAGTCCGCTGCCGATGGCCGCGTATCTCCATCTGCTGACCGGCCACTTCATCCAGAAGCGCGCTATCAGAGTGCTCCAGACCGGGGTCAGGTAAAAAAACAGGATGACCACAGCAACCTGGCCGTAAAGCAGGCCGTTTGAATAGAGGACAAAAGACGCCCCGCCCAGGGCGATGCTGACCAGTGCCCGGTTGCTGGAAGCCTTCAGACGGACTCGGCCCTTCCAGGCAAAGGGGGCAAGGCACAGACAGCCGATCAGCACAATGCACAGACTTGTCCAGGGTCCTGCCCCGGCCAGAGCCTCGAGTTTTCTGAGAGGGATCCAGTACACACCCCAGAGGCTACCGAGACAGACCACAACGAGAGGGGAAAACGGGGCGGCCGGCAAAGGCTCTCTGTTTCCGGGTTTTGGGTTAAGAGGCATGAAAACGCAATCTCGCTGTCAGGGGTTGTTGTGAAGCATGCCAAGATTAGCAAAACCCAAGGAGCTTGGCAATCAGCCCGATTCTTTCGACTTTACTCGCGGCTCAGAGCATTGTACAACAATATAGCTCAGCAAAGCAGAGCCGGCGGTTCTGCCTGATCGCGGACAGAAGGCCGGTGGACGCCGGAACACTTCGGCAGGCGATCGGATAGTTCAAGCGGCAGGCAGGTTTGGAAAAGGCCGCACAATGAACATGAACGGATAAACTTTCAGGAGCAAAGGATATGGCCACTCAAAAAAATGCCTCCCCAGAGAAATCGCAGAAAAATGACACTGACCGGGCTGCCGCCTTCAAAGCTTTTCTCGAGGCCCATCAACAGGAGCGCCATGCGGTGATCCTGCAGGAGTATCCGGATCCTGACGCTATTGCTTCGGCTTTTGTGCATCAGATCATAGCTCTCAAATATGAAATCACTGTGGATATCCTGTATTCCGGAACCATCAGCCACCAGCAGAACCGTGCCCTGGTCAATCTGCTCAAGATCGAGCTGATACCGTTTTCAAAAGACCACGATTTTTCGCAGTATGACGGAGCGATCTTCGTGGACAATCAGGGCGGCACGGCCCGGGAGCTGGTCAAGGTCCTCCAGAAACACAAAATTCCGATGCTGATGGTCGTGGACCACCACGAACCCCAGGACATTCTCCGGCCGGAAGTGTCCGATATCCGGAGGATCGGGGCCACGGCCACGATGTATACCCAGTATATCCGGGCCGGTCTGCTGGAGATGCAGTCCGGCAACGAGGACCATGTGAAGTTGGCCACGGCCTTGATGCACGGCATCCTGACCGACACCAGCGGATTCCTCCTGGCCGGTCCCGAAGATTTTGAGGCGGCCGGATTCTTATGCCAGTATCAGGATGTGGAAATTCTGGAGCACGTCATGAGCCAGGAACGTTCGAAAAAGACCATGGAGGTCATTTCCAAATCCTTGACCCACCGCATGCTGGCCGAGAGTTTTTCTATCTCCGGCATCGGCTATCTCAAAACCGGGGATCGGGATGCCATTCCCCAGGCTGCGGATTTTCTGGTGACGGAAGAGAACGTGCACACGGCCATTGTCTACGGGATCGTTACCGGGCAGGAGCAAGAGGATTTTCTGGTGGGATCGCTGCGGACCACCAAGATCACCCTGGACCCTGATGACTTCATCAAGGATGTCTTCGGCAAGGACAGTCAGGGCCAGTATTTCGGAGGCGGGAAGCATACTGCCGGCGGATTTCAGATGTCCCTGGGATTTTTGTCCGGCGGTCACGGCACGGATTACCAGAAAGTCAAATGGCAGGCCTATGACACGAAAATCAAGGAGAGGATCTTCACGAAGATCGGGTATGATCAAGGATCGGAAACAGACTCGGAGTCCTGAACCGGCCGGCCCCGACCCTGCAGACCACCCGTGGGGTTCCCCGGGGTGGAAGGCACCATGAGGGTGACGGCGCGGGGAAGCATCTCGATGGATACCGGAAGTCTCCCGATCTGCTCACCGTCCACGTCCAGCAGGACGTCTTCCCGGGATTCGGCGGCAATGGACCGGGCTTCGGACACGATCACCCCCGGAACATCCAGTATCCTGCCGTTGTAGAGTTTGGGCAGATGCTGCAGGATCTGCAGCACATTCAGGTTGGGGATGATCACCACCACAAACAGGCCGTCGTTGAGTCGGGCCTGCGGAGCGATCCGCATCCCGCCGCCGTGATACTGGCCGTTGGCCACCGCGAGATTCCAGACCGTCAGGGCCTGCTCCGGCCCCTGGTCCAGGCGCAGGCCTATCGCTTTGGGCTTCGAGAGCAGCAGGCTCAGGCAGCTCGCCCAGAGAAAGGCGCAGAGCGGACCGAGGTATTTCCGGCTGGTGTTGACCCGCTGAACGACATCCCCGCCCACTCCAAAGCTGGCGACATTATGGAAATAGCGTTGCTGGAAGCCCCCTGTTCCAGGGGGATAGGTGATGCGGCCGATATCGAGGCGTTCCTCCCGGCCTGAGACCAAAACCTCCAGGGCTTGCCCGACATCTCGCGGAATGGGAAGGGTTTTGATCAGATCACAGCCGGTTCCGTTGGGAATGAAGCCGATGGGGATGTCGGCCGGGGATGAAGACAGGGTGCAGACCGCGTTGATCACCTCGTTCAGGGTTCCGTCGCCTCCCAGGCAGATCAGGCTCCTGGCTCCGTTGTCCAGGGCCTGCCGGGAAGCCTGCCAGGCCATTCCCGGACCCTTTGTGATGTGTATGGGAATGTCTCCAAACCGACTCCTGATTCCGGGTGCGAGCCAGGTCCAGGTCTTGCGGGCCGAGCCCCGACCGGCCCGGGGATTGATTACAACCGCCGGCTTGTCCATGGTTCCTGAACGCGGGGATCCATATTTTTTTATCCGGATTGGGCGCTACGGTTCTGAAACCCCATATCCAAGGCTTCGAGGTTGAGAGAAACGATTTTTTCCGGCAAGTGCCGTCGAACCGAGGTTTGAAGTGCTTCCAGGGAAAACGGTGATTTCGGGCTTGCAGCCAAAGCCCCCAGCAAGACGATGTTTGCCGCCCGCACGGTTCCGGCTTCGGCGGCCAGGGTTTTGCAGGGCAAAAAATAGGTTTGTGACGAGCAGGCCAGGCATTGCTCCCGGATGTAATCCAGCTCCGGATAGGTCTCCTGCCCCGTACTCACCCCTACGGGATAGGTCGGTTCGATGTTGCTGATGATCAAGCCCTCCGGGCGGAGGTAATGCAAAGCCCGGAGCGTTTCCAGAGGTTCGAAGCCCAAAAGGATGTCCGCTTCTCCGGAGGTGATCCTTGGACTGGCATAGCCCCCCAGGAGCAGGGTGGACTCGACGATACCCCCTCTTTGGGCCATCCCGTGGATTTCTCCGGAACAGACCTCGATGCCCTGATCCAGGGCTGTCAGGGACAAGAGGTTGGTCGCGGTCAGGGTCCCTTGACCTCCGACACCGGCCAGGAAAAGACGCATCCTGCTCATGAAGTGCTCCTTTTTCGAGTCTTGATGGAAGGACAGATCTGCACGCAGACCATGCAGCCGGTGCAGAGGTCGGCATCGATCTGGACGTTTTCGTCCTGGACAAAAAAGGCAGGACAGGCCAGTTCTTGGAGACAGGTCCTGACCTCAGGGGTTTGCTCCTCCACAACGGCCGTGACGGCCTTGTGGCTGCGCAGGGTGCGCTGGGCGAACAGAACGCAGGGCTCCTCGGCGATGATCACTCTGACCCCGGTCAGGTTCTTGAAGGTCTCCAGGGTCTCCAGGGTTTTTTTCAGATTCAGGGGCTTGATTTTTTGGACCTGTTCCACCCCGCAGCCTCTGACCACCTGTTCGATGTCCACCCGTTTGGGGTTGGGGCCGTGCCGGGAATGCTCCACCCCGGGATGGGGCTGGTGTCCGGTCATGGCCGTGGTTTTGTTGTCCAGAATGATCACCAGAATGTCATGTTCGTTGTGCAGGGCGTTGATGAGGCCGGTGATGCCGGAATGGAAAAAGGTCGAGTCGCCGATGTAGGCGATGACCGGCTGGTCTGTGACTCTGGAGACCCCGCTGCCTCCGGAAATGGATGAGCCCATGCAAAACAGAAAATCAGCAGCCTGAAATGGGGGGAGAAAGCCGAGAGTATAGCAGCCGATATCTGAAGAGGCAACGGCCTGATCCCCGAAGACTTGACGAACGGCGTAGTAGACGGCCCGGTGGGAGCAGCCCGGACAGAGATTGGGCGGGCGGCCCGGCAGGTGTTCTTCCTGAGGGCAGGGAATCTTTTCTTTGGATGGCAGGTCCTTCAAAGCGCAGAGGGCCCGGCCGACTAAGGCGGTGGAATATTCTCCGATTCTGGTCAAGGTTTCGTCTTTGCCTATGATTGTGCAGTCCAGAGCGTTTCTCTGGCACAAGACCCGGACGGTGTCTTCCACAAAAGGTTCGAGCTCTTCTAAAACCAGAACGCGTCTTACTCTCCGGAGAAAGTCCACAAGCATTTTCTCGGGAAAGGGGTAGCTGAAGCCGAGTTCGAGTACCTGAAAACTATCTTTAAGATCGAGGTCATACAGGGCATCCTGCAGATAGGAACGGGCCATTCCCGTGGCAATGATGCCGATTTCACCCTTTCCTGTGGAAAAATTCCAGGCAGATTTTTCGGTTTCTTTTTGAATAGCGGCCAGGTTTTCCAGCAGAATGGGATGTCTTTTCCTGGCAATAGCCGGCAAAGGAACGAAGCGGAAGGGATCTTTGTAAAACCGGCCTCTGGTCTTGGGAGGTTCTTTTTTTCCGAGGGTAACCGGTCCACGGAGATGGCTGACCCGGGTCGTAGTCCTGAGCAGGACCGGCTGCTGCCATCTGGCTGAAGAGAGGAGAGCCTCCTTCATCATGTCCTTGGTTTCCTGGGCGGTTGCCGGCTCAAAACAGGGCAGTCCGGCCATCCGGGCCAGGAGGCGGTTGTCCTGTTCGTTCTGGCTGGAGTGGCATCCAGGATCGTCGGCGCTCAGAATAACCAGTCCGCCTGGGGTTCCGATAGTGGCCAGGGTCATGAGGGGGTCGGCCGCAACATTGACCCCGACATGCTTCATGGTGACCAAAGTGGGCACCCCGGCCAGGGCTGCGCCGCCGGCGACTTCCATGGCCACCTTTTCATTGATGGAGTATTCAAAAGCATACTCGGCTTCAGGGGCCAGGGCATAAAAAGTGTCCGGGGCTTCAGATGACGGCGTCCCTGGATAGCAGGTCACACATCCCACGCCGGCCTCAAGTGCGCCGCGCACAAGGGCTTCGTTCCCGAGGAGCAGGACCCTTTGGCCCGGAGTGCCGTTCAAGATTTCAGGGAGGGTCATGATGGTTTGCCTTGTCTGATTTTTTGCTGTAATTGAGTGATCTTGTGGTCAATGTACTCGGAATTGGAACCGCTTAAATCCGATTCGGATTTGAGTTGTTCATAGGCCTTCAAAGATGTTGTCCAGTCTTGGCTCATTTCGGCCATGGAGGCCAGGGCGTAATGGATATTTTGCTTAAAGGCCTCCGGGGCTTCTTGTTGCAGTTTTTTCAAGATGCTGAGGGCTTCGCTCGTCTCCCCCTGAAGATGCAAGGCCTCGGCCAGCCCGATTTCGGCAATGGTTTCCAGTTCCTGATCTTGGTGATTGGCCGAGATTTTTTTCCAGTAAGAGGCTGCGAGGGAATAGTCTTCGTTTTCCAGAGCCAGCGAGGCGATTTGAAGGCGGACCGCCGGCTGCAATTTTTTGGGAGATTCCGGTAAAAAAGCCTCCAGTTCTTTGAGCTGCTGCTGTGGATCGTCTTGAACCAGGATTTGGCCCATTTCGGCCTGAGCATTTTGAATGCTTTTCACCCGGTAGTATTGATACCCGGTGATCACAGCGGCCACGAGAATGATCGCTCCGAAAACCAGGCCGATTTGCTTGAGGTTTTCCGTTATTTTTTTTAATAACGGGCTGACCTGCTCGTTGATTTCAGAAGCAATCGGCGGAGCTTCCTGCTTTGGAGTCTTCTTGTGTTCCATGCCTTTGAGTCTCCTGTAGTTGAAAATGATCGACTTGAATTTGAGATGGGGTTGTTCTAGAATTTTGAATTTTCGACTTACGATTGTTAAGACAATGAATCAGAGCTGATTATCCAAGATAAAACCAATACCGGCTTTTTCTTAAAGGCTGGAGCCTGTCGAGGCCTTTTCCTCAGCAAGCTCACATCTTGTAAACACAATGCGGGAAAAGGTCAAGAATCAGGTCAATCCAGGTGAATGACCACAAGCGGCAAGTTTTCGAGTCTCTCTTTTGAATCATAATGATCTGGACGCAGCAGACGCGGGGTTGCTTATGGAAGTCAGCTTTTTAGGGGTGGGAGAGGCCTGTGATGAACGATATCCCAACACATCCGTCCTGGTCCGGGGAGAGGACAAGACTGTTCTGCTCGACTGCGGCTTTTCAGTCCCTTGCCGATTTTTCAGTCATGTTCGCGATGCCGACTCTCTCGATGCAGTCTGGATTTCCCATTTTCATGGGGACCATTTTTTCGGCATTCCCCAGTTGCTGCTCAGACTGTTTGAGACAGGGCGGAAGAAACCTTTGTATTTCATCGGGCAGTCCGGTATAGAAGACCTCGTTCTTCGGGCCATGGATTTTGCCTATCCTTCCTTTTATAAGAAATTTGGCTATGAATGCCGCTTTGTCGCCCTTGAACCGGGACAGACTCTCAATGAGCTCGGGCTCTGCTGGCAGGGGGCCGTGAACAAGCATTCACAGCCAGATCTGGCCCTCTGTCTGACTATGGATCACAAGCGGCTCTATTTCAGCGGTGACGGCTGTCCGACGCCTCAGGCCAAAGAAATGGCCCAGGGATGCGATTTGATGATTCATGAGGGATTCTTGCTGGAAGGCCGAATCCATGGGCACGGCAGTGTGCAGGGCTGTTTGGATTTTGCCCGGGAGGCCGCGGTGAAAAAGCTGGCTATTGTGCATCTGCAGCGGGATGAAAGACGACGGGAAGAGGCGGATCTGCAGCGCCGTCTGGAAAACGTTTCTTTCTGTCAGGCCTCTTTGCCGGTGCCGGATGATGTGATTGTTGTCTAAAGGCGAGTCTTTGTGAAGGAGTGGTTCTATTTTGTCTCAAAAAATCGGGATTTTGGGGGGAACCTTCAACCCCGTCCATTTCGGTCATCTTCGTTTGGCGATTGAAGCTCTGGAACAGATCGAGCTGCACCGCGTGGAACTGGTCCCTGCGAGTATCCCTCCCCATAAGCAGCATGCCTGGATGTATCCTTTTGCTTTTCGCTGTCAAATGCTTCAGGAAGCCGTATCCGGCTGTCCGGGGCTGGTGGTGAATGAGTTGGAAGGAGAGCGCTCAGGTCCGTCCTACACAGTGGACACCCTTTACGAATACCGGAAACGCTGCCCTGGAGCGCAGTTTTATTTCATTATGGGCAGCGAGGACTTCCTCAAACTGGAGCAGTGGGAACGCTGGCGGGAGCTTCCGCTTTTGACCAGTTTTATTCTTGTGGGGCGCAATGGAAAAGAGGAAGGGCAGCTGCAGAAATTTTTGGAGGAACATTGGCCTGGAGCCCAACAGCTGCAAAGCCGTCCTGGTCAATGGCAACTCAATCCTGAAAGCACCACCATCCATTATCTACACATTCCTCGATTTGAACTGAGCAGTTCCCTCATCAGGGAGAAGTTGGAGAAAGGATACAGCCTGCGCTTCCTCCTGCCGGAGCGGGTAGATGCCCTGCTGCAGCGTTACCAGGGTTTAGAGCCCCGTTTCTGATGTCGGGATATTCAGGCAATATTCCGCCATCTCCAGTTCCTTGATGGTTTGATCCCGGTTCAGGGCCAAAATGTTGGTTCTGCGCATGTGCAGGGTCTCCACGGCATGATGGCGGAGATCGTGCTCCAGCTGATCGGCTCTTTTCAAGGCTTTCTCCAGAGAGAATTGTTTGGCCTGCAATGCGCTTCGAGGGTCTTCTTCCGGGCTGATTTCCTGGAGCAAGCGATGCAGGAAATCAAAATATTCCCAAAAGGACTCCGTCCGGTCCTGAAAGTAGAGGAAGAAGCTCTGCAGAAACCTCGCGCCCTGCTGCCGGATTGCTCCCGGGGCGGCCCGCAATCGGACCAGAAGTCTCAGGGCGTCACTCTGGGAACACGTAGCCTGGATGGTTTTCTTGAGCTGGGGGTCACAGTGTTTGTGGATGTTCAATCTGTTGACGAATGACGCGGCTGTTTCCGGAGTGAGAGTGATCTTGAGTCGCCGCTGGTCATGGACAAAGGTTACAGCCTGATTGGTGCGCATGATTTCGGAGACAATGAGCGTACGATCTTCCAGTTGATACCTGTGCTCTTGGAGAGTGGGTTCAAGCTCCAGCCGCTGCCTTATTTCCGGAAACAAGAGAAATTCTTGAATTTCTAGCGCCTCTGTGTTGGAGGGTTCCCGGAGGAGTTCTTCCAAATGCCTGATATCTACAATACCGAAAGAGGATTCCAGATAATCCATGGCGGCAGGGTCCAGGGGCAATTCCCGGCTGAAGATATCCAGGATCTTTTGGCCCAGAATTTGACAGCGTTTGTTTTGTTCCATACTCAGCACTGATGTTGATCTCAATTGTCATTCCCAGCTTTAACCGGGCGGAACAGCTGAGCCGGGCCGTTCATTCCGTCCTGGCCCAGACCCATTCCGATCTGGAGTTGATCGTGGTGGATGACGGCTCTACTGACGCAACGCAGGACCTCCTGCACCGGATCAAGGATAGGAGACTCAGGATCATCAGTCAAGCCAATCTGGGGGTTTCCAGGGCCAGAAACCTTGGAATCGGCCGGGCCCGGGCTGACTTGATCGCCCTTTTGGATTCGGACGACCTCTGGTTCTCCAGAAAACTGGAGGAGCAGCTCAGGTTCATGCGTGAAGGGGGCTGGGAAATCTGCCAGACCGATGAACAGTGGATCAGACAGGGCCGTCGGGTCAATCCTATGCAGAAGCATGCCAAACAGGCGGGTTGGATATTCGAGCCTTCGCTTGAGTTGTGTCTGGTGAGTCCTTCCTGCGTGATGTTTTCCAGATCGTGCTGGGAGGCCATCGGACCTTTTGATGAATCGCTGCTTGCTTGTGAGGATTATGATCTGTGGCTGCGATGCAGTCTTCAATTTCCGATAGGCTTCATGCCCCAGGCCCTGGTCCAGAAATTCGGGGGGCATCCGGACCAGCTCTCGAGAAAAATCATTGGCCTTGATCTCTTCCGCATTTACAGCCTCCTCACGATAGAGAGAACAGAAGTACTGCCCGCGGACAAAAGACAGGCCCTGCTCAATAATCTTCAGACACGGGTCAGGCGCTATGTCCAGGGATGCTTGAAACGGGATAAAGCAGAGGAGGCCCGGCGCATCATCGCTTTGACCTCGGGCTTGAGCTGGGAGTGAAAAAAAAAAGGGGGGAGGCGGAGCGAAAGGCACGGGGTGCGGGAATTGAGTCGGCAAGAGATGGAATAAGCCTATCTTTCTTCCTTATGCATGGCCCGGGTTTTGACTTCTTCCAATACCTCGGCAAGGACCGGCTTGACATTTTCCCTGAAATCCCCAGCAACAATAATGTGCAGGAGATCGTCCCCCGGGACGAAGGTCCCTTCCTGCGCCCGAATAAGTACCCGAAAAATGCCGGGCTTTTGTTCGTAGCGGGCTTGAATGGCTTCAATAACAGCAGTGTCCGGTTTGACCTTCAAGGTGCCGACTTTTTTTCCGTCCCTGGTTCTGCCTCTGACCACTCCGTTATGGATGAGGATCATCCCAACATTCTCAGTAAATCCAGGGGTTTTTTTCAGATCAGTCAGACTGGTGTTAAGATCCATAGTATTCCAGAAAAAAGGGCGGCTTGAAAAAAACCGCCCTCAAAGCGCATGCTTGAATGCCGGTTTTAGACACAACCTGTGGGTTTGGGCAGACCTGCCATTTTGCAGGCTCCTTTGCCCGGACCGGAAGGGAACAGTTCATAGATTTTTTTCAGTTTGAAACCGGTGACTTTGGACAGGATTCTGACCATGGGCGCGATGCCGTTTTTCTTGTAGTAATCCTGAAGAAAATCAATCACTTTTTTATGTTCATCAGTGAGCTCAGAAATCCCTTCGGAATCTTTTACATAATCAACCCATTCCGGGCTCCACTCGTCGAAACTCTGTAAGAAACCGTCCTCATCAACTTCGAAAGTTTTACCTTGAAATTCAACCGTTGCCATGTGTTACCCTCCTTAAAAAGTGCATTTTCCAAAAAAATTGGTATGTTTCGAACCTGCCTTCCTGAAAAGTCCTTATGAGCTACTTTATCTTTTTTGAATTGTCAAACCCTGCAATAAAAAAGGTTCAGGAAGGGCAGTCGCTCCCGTCAATCTCTAATCATAAAAGCTTGTGAAGGAAAAGTCAAGATCTTGAATCCCGGTTCAGTGCAGGAGCTCGGCGAGCGTTTTTCTTGCGAAATCCAGTCCCGGATCAAGCTCCAGGCCCGCCTGCAGCAGCTCAATGGCCTTGAGCTTGTGGCCAAGATGTTTGTAACAGACTCCAAGATTGGCAAGGTCTATGGCCGAACCTGTATCAATGTCGAGTGCCTGTTGAAAGTCCTGGACCGCCTTTGGATAATCCTTGAGTTTGAAATGCGCCGTGCCGCGTAAATTATGATAGGCATGGGTGTGGGGCGATAAACGTATGGCTCGATCCAGATGCCTGCAGGCGGAGGTCCAGTGCTGTCTCTGGGCCAGGGTGTAGGCGTGATAAAAGGCAACAAGGGCCTGTTCCTCCGGAGTTGGCTGGAGCGCTTCGGCCCGGGAAAAATGATTGCCCGCGCTTTCCAATTTCTGGTGCCGAAGATCAAGCAGCCCTCTGAAAAAAGGCGTAAAGTGATTTCGAGGATAGATTTCATCCAGGAACTGAAAACCGTTTCGAGCCTCTTGGCAGGGAGCTTCTTCAGCCAAAATCCGGCCGACGAACAGTCCAAGGCTGGCGCTCGGGGTCCGCTCCCGAAATGAAAAACCCGGAATGAGTGTATAATTGGCGGGGATCTTCAATTCAGGATGGGTGGTATCCACTGTATACAGGGAAAATCCGCGTTCGCGGAACGTGTGCGTAAGAGTGTTCAATTCGCGATGCATATCCGGATGGCTGATATCCGGGAGGCTGTGCACAGGAACCAGAGGGCCTGACCACAACCATTCGCATTCATGGAGTTCCTGGTACTTACCGAGCCCTGAGGGTTCATACCGGCTGCCGGTCTCAAAATCTCCCGCCAGCTGAGCGATTTCAGTGAACGCCCTGATAGCGGCTTTTTCAGGGGATGTGGCCGCTCCGGCGGTGAAGACGATTTCACTGGCCTGGGGGAAGGTCGCGGGATCAAAAGCCAAAACGCCGACAGCGGGCAGGCCCATATCCAGACTGAAATCTTTGATCACAGTCCTGATTTTGTTGCGGGCAAAAGAGTCGTAAAGCTGCTTGAGCACTGGATCCTGAAACGTTTCCGGGTCTATGCTGGGAAGGACAGGCCTGGTCTGTTCGATCACAGCGCAGACATGCCGCTCAAGCACTTCACAAGCGCCCTGTAGAATGGACTCCTCAGCAGTGTTTCCTGCAGAAGATCCATTGTACTCATTCAATACTTTGAACCAATTCAACGGTAAGCGTACTTCATGCCCCGCTCCTGGCCTGAAGGCCGGACAGAATTGCCAGGTCGTCAGGTCCAGGACGGCTCTGGCATGTTCAGGTTTGAGCTCTTCCTGAGTAGAGTGCAGAATCTCAGAGACAGGGAGAAGTTCTTGTCCGAATTTTTGTTCAGCTTCAGACCAGGTCATCTCTTCGGCGGCCTGGATACTGTTGAAAAAAGCGAACAGGCTGAAGCGCTCCACCAGTTCCATGAGGGCGGAAGCTTCGGCCTGTTCAGGAGAGGCGCCTTTGCCCATCTGCTTTCGGGAGGGCATAATGTCCGCGGCGTGAGGCCCGCACACGGAAAGGTAGACAGGGATGTCCAGCCGCCCGGTGTCGATGCGTCGCGTCTGTTTGAGGATGTCGGTCCCAAAGGGTTTCAAGGCCTGTTTGACTTTACGGATGGTCGCGATCGGCGGCAGGGCCTTGTCCAAATCGGCGGTATACTGTTTGGGGCATGCTTGAAGCTGCATCACTCTTCCTGATTTGAAATTTTTTTGGGCCGCAAACGGTAGATTTGGCTCAAATGCCTTTCATTTTCCGGAGATGCCGATTCCTGCTGTTCTTTGTAGCCAAGGACCCGCTCCTGAATGATGAATTCTTTTTCCGCTTCTTTGAAAAACTGTTTGGCCTTCAAGTGATAGCTTTTGGCCAGAAGAATTTCAGAGTCTTTCCGGGAGCGGAGATGGCGCCTGAGAAATTTGCTCAAGGGGCGATAGGCCGCGTTCTGGTAGAGGACTTCAGAGCCAAGGATCATATCATAGCGCCTGGACAAACGGTCTCTTGTAAAATCGATTCGACTCACGTCAGCCAAGCCCTGAAGATCATTCTTCAGGATATTGATTTGAGTGAAGAGCAGGGCGTCTTCATTGATATCGGAGATTGTCGTCCGGAGCCCCTGCTTGGCCGCAAACAGGCCGCAGAGTCCGATACCGCCCCCGATTTCCAAAAGATGCAAGGCCTTGTCGGCTCGAATTCTCTGCACAAAATAACTGAGCAGGATGGATGTCGGCCAAATTTTGGCCCAGAAGGGCAGTTCAAGTGTATTTGCCGCATCCAGTTCAGCTGCCATTTGTTCTAAGTAGGCATCCATATTGGCAATCTGCAAAATATCAAGGGCTGTTTCCCCGACTTTGACTGTTTCAAAGCGGACTTGATATTTGGATTCAGCCTGATCGAGAAGCTCATTCAAAGCGATCCCTGCGAACAAGGGGCCGGAGGAGAGGTGTGATTTCATGTGTGAGCACCCTGGGTATGAATAAAAAAAGCCAAACCGTGGTTTGGCTTTGCACTCATCTGGAGCGGGAAACGGGATTTGAACCCGCGACTTCAACCTTGGCAAGGTTGCACTCTACCACTGAGTTATTCCCGCTCGGTTTGGAGGCGGCATCCGGATTTGAACCGGAGAATGGAGGTTTTGCAGACCTCTGCCTTACCACTTGGCTATGCCGCCCTGATCGTCTGGAGCGGGAAACGGGATTTGAACCCGCGACTTCAACCTTGGCAAGGTTGCACTCTACCACTGAGTTATTCCCGCTCACTGGAATAAAATTTTTAAGAAATTATTCTCCCCCTGTCAAGTGTCTGGAAAAAAGG
Source organism: Desulfohalobiaceae bacterium S24 (assembly GCA_011389765.1). Lineage (GTDB taxonomy): Bacteria > Desulfobacterota > Desulfovibrionia > Desulfovibrionales > Desulfothermaceae > JAABTT01. Next base: position 17,723 of record JAABTT010000005.1, read on the forward strand.
AAATGAGAGATCATATTTCCTGGCCTTGAGCCGTGGAACCAGCTTTTCAGGCCTTGGATTCCAAGATTTTACCCTTTACTTTTCCCTGGGACTTACGCTAAAAATAGTTTCCCGCTAGATAAAAACGCTCCTCATGTTTTGCCGGAGGTTTGCTTATGGAACGCGAAGACTTACACTATTTCAGAGAGATGCTTGGACAGATGCTCGAGGAGATCCAGCAGAAAGGACAGAGCACCCTGGAAGATATGTCCGGATCAAACCAAGCCTATGCAGATCCTGCCGACCGGGCCTCCCAGGAGTCGGATCAATTTTTTACCCTTCGCCTGCGGGACCGGGATCGAAAATTGGTCTCAAAGGTGAAAGAGGCCTTGGAACGGATAGAAGACGGGACCTATGGATTGTGTGATTCCTGTGGCGGAGAGATCAGCATCGCCAGGTTAAAGGCCAGGCCGGTCACGACCTTGTGCATTGCCTGCAAAAGCAAGCAGGAAGAAAATGAAAAAATCAATAAGCATTGAGGGGAGGTGAGGTCCGGGATTTCAGTCCATCCTGGTTTCTTCTGCTGATTTTAGAGGAATCTCAAACGTTCATACCCCAGTGTTTGCTTTGAGGAATGGATCATGGAGGCGAATTTTTTTCGCTCTTTATTTTTGGAACTGGGCCCAAGGATCACAGGAAAACGGATTGAAAAAATCTATGAACCGTTTCCCGGTGTTTTGAATGTGAAATTCGGCTCCAATCTGTTTTTGTTACTCCTGCCTTCATCAAAACGGGGTGCTGTTTTTCTTGCCTCGTCAAAGCCGGAGAACCCTCAGGCCCCGTCCAATCGGGTGCGGTGGTTCAGGAAAAGACTGCAGAACAGAAAAGTTTTGAGTGTTCAAACCTGCTGGCCCAAACGGAAAGCCGCTTTCCAGCTTACTTCAGGTCCTGGAGAATGGCTGCTGCTTGACCTTCAAGAGGGCGTATTCCTGCGAGACGAATTGCCTGAAGCGTTTGACTGTGAACCTGTATGGCCCTCATTGGGAGAGGTTTTCTCGAGGGAGCACATCTATCGTGAATTTCCCCAGCTGACGCCTCCGCTGCGACAGACATTAAAAGCCCTGCCCGCTCTCGAGGCCGGGCGGCTCTTCTCAGAGTTGCAGCAGGGCCGCTCGGGGCCTTTTTCTGTTGTGTGGAAGTCGGGAAAAGTATGGACAGTCGTACCATGGAAATTGCCCCAAACCTTTCCCAAGGTCGATGCTTTGAAAGTTTTTTCCCGGGCCTGTGCCGCAGCCGAAGCCTATGGGCACAGTCTGTTGCAGGAAAAATTCGCAGAAAATAAGGCACAGGACCGCCAATACCGGCGGGCTGTGAAAAGGGTTGAAAAAAATCTGGAACGATTGCGCGAAGATAAAGCCAGATTAGAGCGTTTCTGCGCAGAAAGAGAAACAGCTGAAGGACTCCAGGCGGCATTGTACGACCTGGATAGACATGCCAAAAAAGAGTGGGTGGACATCCGAAATTCTGAAGGGGAGCTGCAGCGAATCAGCCTGGATGCTCGATACAGTCTGCTTGAAAATATGGAGGGTATGTTTCAACGGGCCAAAAAAGGGAAAAGAGGTCTGGAACAGATTCAACAAAGGCAGGCAACCCTGGAGCAGACCTTGGCCGCGCTCGAAAAGCAGGAGATCGATCCCGGACGCTGGACGGTCCAGGCTCCGAAAAGAAAGTTTTCTCCGGCAAAGTCCGGTCCGCAGAGAGGACAGGGGGTGCCCCTGCATCGGTATCAAACCTCTGAAGGCTTTCCTGTTCTGCAGGGGAAGAACCAAAAAGCGAATCACAAGCTCTTGACTCAGGTGGCCAGACCCTATGATTACTGGTTTCACGCCCAGGATGGCCCGGGGGCTCATGTGATCCTGCAGCGCGAGCACAAGGAGCAGCCGGTCGCCCGGGAAAACCTGCTCGAAGCGGCGGCGGTTGCCGGAGCGGCCGGCTATCAATCCCGGGAAGCCAAAGCAAAGGTCATGTGCGCCCAGGTCAAGCATGTGCATACGATGAAAGGCGCGCCACCCGGACAGGTTCGGGTGGAACGTATTGAGGACACCTTCCTCGTTCCCCTGGATTCAGAGATGATGGATCGTTTGAAAAAAATAAGCGATTGAATGAGAACATGGAATCGATAGCAGATGAAAAAAAGCGGATTTTGATTATAGAGCTGTTCCAGGAGACGGCCCAAGAATATGCTTTGAAGCTCAGGGCCTGGGGCTATGATGTTGCTGTTGCGCACAATCATTTTCAGGGGTTGAGTCAGATAGAGGATGGTTCCTATGATCTGGCCCTGGTCGGCATGGAGTCCCAGGAGCTAACTGGCTGCGAATTTTGCCGCCTTGTCAGGAGCCGGGAGGAGACCCACGATCAGAAGTATACCGGATTGATTCTGCTTGGCGATCCCAGCCACTTTCAAGAGCTCAATGAGCAGTGCTTTGGTATCGATGATATCCTGATCAGGCCGTTTTCGTCCTCTGAGTTGCGCTGGCGGATTGTGAAAGGCTGTGAACGGAGGGATCTTCTTGCTCAACAGAAGGATTTCTGGGCAGGAAGCCCGGATGCAAATGTTTTTGGCCGCCAGAGTCTTTCCTCCATCCTTCAAAAGACGATCAAGACCGCAACCCGGCTGCAGGATGAGTTTTCGATTCTGCTTCTATCCCTGCAGGGTCTGGAACTGGCTGAAATCGGATATGGGTCCTCGGCTTTTTCGGAGTTTGAAAAATCTTTTATTGCATGTACTTCCGGATTGCTGCGCTCCACGGATCAGCTTGGCAAGCTGGGCAAAGGCAAATACTGTGTGCTGGCCTCCCATCTCCAGTTTCCGGGGCTTGAAGGCATGCAGAGCAGGCTGGAACGGGAGCTTCTCAATGATGTCTTTGATAAATTTGCCTGTTTGCAGCTGGAACTGAATATGTCCGGTCTGACCTTGAGCGTGGAGCCGGATTGCTTTTTTTCAGTTCTGGAGACCTCGACCAACAGGCTTGAAGAATGGCTGGTGAAGTGGTCCGAAGGGGAGGCTGCAATCCAGGGCCTCCGGACGGCCGTCTTAACAGCTGATGATGTTCATCTGAAGTGATGGGTCGTGATGCGCATTATCGGAGGGGAATTTGGGGGGCGAAGCATTCAATCTATATCCGGGCCCGGATACAGGCCGGCCACCGGGAAAGTCCGGCAAGCCGTCTTTTCCATGCTGGAGTCCAGGGGTCTGATCTGGTCTGAGACTCGAGTCATTGATTGTTTTGCCGGCAGCGGCAGCCTCGGACTGGAGTCCTTGAGCCGGGGGGCCCGGCAGGCTTGGTTTGTTGAAAAAAATAAAAAAGCGGCGCACAGTATTCAGCAAAACTGCGTCACATTCAAAATCAATCCGGATCGGTTCAGAATATTGATCCGGGATGTTTTTTCCGTTCTAAAGCGCCCGGATTGGAGGCCCTTTCAATTAGCCTTTGTCGATCCGCCTTATGGGAAGAAATATGCGTTTCCGGCTTTGAGCCGAATAGGGTCCCTGCTTGATCCCGGAGGTTATGTGGTCTCCGAGGTTGAATCGGATCTTGATTTCCAGGAGGCGATGTTTCAGGATCTTGAATTGCTGCTGAATCGTACATATGGACAAACAAGGATAGGTTTATGGATGGTGAGAGACAGAAGATAGCTGTGTATCCGGGCACATTTGATCCCCTGACCAACGGGCATTTGAGTATTGTTCGCAGAGGATTGGATGTTTTTGATACTATTGTGCTCGCAGTGGCCAGGGATACTCCCAAGCAGCCAATGTTCAGCCTTGATGAACGGGTGGCAATGGCCGGGTCCGTTTTCGGGGAAAATGAGCGGGTCATTGTTGAACTTTTCAGCGGGCTTTTGGTGAACTATGTGGAAAAAAGAGGGGCCCGGGTGATTTTGCGCGGACTTCGGGCGATTTCAGATTTTGAATACGAATTTCAAATGTCGCTCATGAACAGAAGAATGAAACGAGACGTGCACACCATGTTTATGATGACCGATTACAAATGGCTGTTCACCAGTTCAACGATTATCAAGGAAACCGTGAGTGCCGGAGGCGATGTCCAAGGCCTTGTCCCGGATCTAGTCTGGGAGAAGCTGCGGGAGAAGATGGGGAGCGGGTTTCAGATTGAAGATTGAAGATTGAAGATTTAAGAGAAAAACGACGAGTTTGCATAAGGGCAGAGATATGGCAGATTCGGCCGGCCAGAGGATCATCTGCCTGCTTGGTCCGACCGGAACGGGCAAGAGCTCCCTGGCTATCGCCCTGGCCTGTGAGTGGAATGCCGAGTTGGTGAATTTTGACTCCAGGCAGGTATATCGATCCTTTCCCCTGATCACCGCTCAACCGGAAAGAAAGGATTATGCCGCCTGCCGGCATTGGCTCTACGGCTTTTTAGCAAGCAATGAAACTCTGGATGCCGGACAATTTGCCTCTCTGGCCCGGGACCGAGTCGCTGATATCAATCGCCGGGGCCGTATCCCCATGCTGGTTGGAGGAACAGGACTCTATCTCCGGTCTTTTTTGAGCGGATTGGCCCCGATTCCGGAAATCCCGGCTGCTATTCGAAACCGGGTCCTGCAGCAGTGCCGGGACAAAGGCCCGGAGGCCCTGCACCTGCTCTTACAAAGCTGCGACCCGGAAACCGCCCGAAAGGTGCATCCCAGGGATCGGCAGCGCTTGACGAGAGCCCTTGAGGTGTGTCAAGCGACTGGACGGCCGATTTCCTGGTGGCATCAGCGGCAAACGCCTGATGCATCCACCTATCGGGCTTTGAAAATCGGCATCTGGACGGAATTGGAAACCTTGAGACCGCGGCTCGAAAACCGTATTGCATCCATGATCGCCAAAGGCGCCCTGGACGAAGTCCGTCAAGCCTGGGAGGACTGTCCGGATGCACAAGCCCCGGGGTGGTCGGGCATCGGCTGCCGGGAAATTCTGGAGTATCATCTGGGACGCTGGTCCCTGGAGCAGGCCCGGCAGGAATGGCTGCGCAGAACCCGGGCCTATGCCAAAAGACAGTTGACCTGGTTTCAAAGAGATGAAGAGGTTCACTGGCTCAGGTCAGGGGAACTAAAAAAAGCCCGGGATTGCGTCCATAAGTGGTTGTCTGCAGCGGGTGCAGGGGGTGAAGGTCAAGGATCATGAAAATGTGCAACTGTCCTGATCAGGATTTCAAAACGTCTCTCTCCTGGACGGCGGCACCCACTGCCTACCGTATCAGCGAGTCCCTTCTTGCCTGTTCCTGCATCGCCGTCCTCTCCTGTATGCTGTGTGCTTGCCTTGTTCTGATCTGCCCTGCCGCCGCTTCCGCGGATGAATATGTCCAGTATCTGGATCAGGGGCACATGAACTGGTATACCGGAGAGATTGCAGCTGAAAGCGACCCTTTTGTACAGGATTCGAGTGCTGAAACATCCCTTCAGAAGACTGTTCAGGCCCGCCGAGCCAGGGTTGAAGCACGAAAACGTCTCTGGCAAACACTGCTTGAGATTCGCATCGACAAGGGACTGTCCGTCCGGGACGTCCTGTCCCGGGATCAGGAACTGGCGCAGACCATCCTGGGAGATATTCATAATTCACGGCTGCAGACAAGAAGGGCGGGCGGGGTTGAGACGCGGATTCAGGCTTTGGTCAATCTCTGGGGGAAGCTGTCCGGTCGCTTGATTCCCAGGTCTGTCTGGTTTGAACAGACTCAGTCCAAGGACCGGGAGGCTGCACAAGTTACAGTTCATGATGCGGCAAATGCCTACACAGAGCCAGCATCTGCTTATACCGGATTGATCGTCGATCTTCGCGGGCTTGACTTTCATCCGGCCCTGATCATCCGGATTTATGATGAGCAGGGACAAGAAATATACGGCCCTACAGTGGTTGATCCCCAAGCCGCCACTCAAAAGGGGATCTGTTTGTACACCACCAGGCTGCAGTCCGCCCTGAGTTCAGGCCGGGTCGGGGACAATCCTTTACTGGTCAGGGCCGGCGGAATCAGACAGGATGAAGCCTCTGAAATTCAATTTGCGCCTCAAACCGCCCAAGAATTTTTGAGTGCTTCGCAGTTGGAAGCAATCTATCAGGAATGCCGGGTGGTGCTTGTGATCAGGGAGGGACCTTCATGAAAAAAAATCCTTTTCCAGTCATGGTTTTTTTTTCCGCCGTCCTGATCATCACGGCTGCTTCTTCGCATCTTGAGGCAGGCGAGCAGATTGTTCATTTAGCGGTGTCTGTGGATCAGACCGGGGATACAAGCGGAGGCGACCCTGCACAGGGACTCCGGGAGGCTCGATCCCGGGCAGTTTTCCAGGAGGCTGTCGAGCTTTTGCCTGGTTCGCTCTCTGAAGCACGGGCCAAAATTCTTGCTGCTGTTTTATCTGCCAGGGCCCGGGAATATGTCCTGAGCTATGCACAGGGCAAGACTGAAAAACGCGGCGCTTTGGCGACGACGACCTGGCGTATCGCCGTCAATGAGGACTTGCTCAAACAGTCTTTGCAAGACTGGGGCGTCTATTTTACCTTAGGCAGAGGCTGGGACTACTCTCTAAAATTGCAGGCGGGGGATCCTGTACAGTACCAGCAGACCCTGCACAGGCTGGAGAGGCTTTCGGGGCTGGAGCGGCTGGAGGGAGTCTCTCCGGAGCTTCGTTTGATCAGAAGCAAAGGTCAGACCGATGCCTGGCGGGGACTTTTGGAGTTCAAAGAAAATTCCTGGTCGGCGGCCGGATCGAGTTTGGAAGAGGTGTGGCTTGAGCTCTGGCCCAATTATTTTCAGGTGTCTGAAGTCCAGGCGCAGGCGATCAAAGAGGTGAGTCTGAATGTGCAGGGCTTCAGCAGCGTGACCGGAGTGAAAGGCTGTGATCGAACTCTGCGGGGAAATGCCGCTTTGGTCAACGATGCCCGGCTGCTCAGGGTCGATGCAGTGAGCGGTTCAATGGAAGCGCTCTGGAAGGTATGCACCCCGGATTTACAGAGACTTGCCCGTTTTTTGGACGATTATCTCGCGCCCCGGGGCCTCAGGTATGATTTTCTGCACAGCAAAGAAGAATGAACCTCTTTACTCCTGAGATGATTTCAAGGTTTCCTCTTCTGACTCAGACTTCGAATCGTTGGATTTTTTTTGATTTTTTTCGTCTTTTTCAGTGATGTCAATTTCGTCGGGCTCTTTACTTGCTTTTTTGAAATCCTTGATGGCCCTCCCCATCCCGGAACCGATTTCCGGTAGCTTGTTGGCCCCGAATATGACCAGGACAATAACGAGAATAATGAGTAACTCTGGAATGCCGATGCCGCCTATCATACAACCTCCTTATACCGTTTGTGCCGTACACATACTGTGTTCGATCTGATGTAACCTTTTTGGCTTGATTGTGCAATATCTGTTTTTCAAGCTTCATTATTTGAAGGGCAGATTTTGTCCGTTGCGGAAATTTGATTATGGCCGTACTCTTTTTCCCCTGCTTGCATCCCGAGCTTGTTCCAGGCACGCTTCCCAGGGCCGTGAAGTTTTTAGATCCGGGACTCAAGGTTTCTGCAAACAAAGCTCACTCTTGGCGCCCGCAGGGTTTTCCTCTGCAGGAGCGCGAGGCCCTTCGCTATGTTCATGAAAGTCTTGCCTTTGGCGAACAATTTCGTTCCTCCCAGGAACTGGCCTATTTTACCGGAAGGAGGCTGGATGATTTTTACGCTCACACCTCCCAGTCCATTCGCTGGCAATTCAAGCGAAGACAGGCATCCTCCGAAGCCGGACCTGAACAGATGCCTCCAGCCCTTCAGGCTCAGATGATGTTGTTGATGGTATGGACTTTGGAGGAAAAACTCATTGAATACACCAAACTGAACGAGCGTGTTCAGGACATGGATCAGGCTATCCGGATGAATCTGGGGGTGGAGGATTCCGAGGAGGAAAGCGTTTTTTTTCTTCATGATGAAAGGACCGGCATGAAGCACGATGAACAGCCTCACTGGTCAAAGATTCTGCCCTGGTTTTTGTTTTGGATGGAAGATGGAGACGGGCTGTTTGTTTTAGATCGGGAAATCATTGCCCAATGGAAGGAAAAGGGTTTGTCTTTCACCCCTCACCGGTCCGGGAACGAGAAAGGGCTGGATGGGGCAAACTGCCTGCAGCAGCCCCTGGTTCTGCTGCAGGCCGAAGCAAGCGGGCATGAATTGGTTTCGGATCCAAAAGACCGGCAGTTTTTGATCCGTCCGGACTCTCGTTATTCAATTTTCTGTGCCGAATGAGACGCGGTACGGGGCAAAGGGGGGCGATGTGAAGCAAGGTGGACAAAAGCCCTTGAGTCGACAGGAAATATCTTCGATCAAAGGCTTTGTGTTTGACTGCGACGGGGTCTTGATCGATTCCAAAGCAGCCAATGTCCGGTTTTATAATCTCATTTTGCAGAAGCTGGGGCTTCCTGCAATGTCCCTGGATTGTGAGGCCTTTGTCCACGCGCATACCGTGCAGGAATCCATCGCCCACATTGTTCCGGATGCTTTGCTGCAGGAGGCCTTGACGGTCAAAAGATCCATTCCCTATTCTCAGGTGGTGGAGAGTATTCGCCTGGAACCGGGTATCACGGAATGTCTGGCCTGCCTGTGCAGAATAGGTTTTTCCTGTGCGGTCAACACCAACCGTACGGACACCATGGGGATGATCCTGGACAGGTATGCCCTGAGCGAGTATTTCCATCCGGTTGTGACCTCGCAGGATGTGCTGCGGCCGAAACCGGATCCGGAAAGTCTGTTTTTGATTTTGAGTTCCTGGAGTATTTCGCCGCATGAGCTTGTTTTTATCGGGGATTCGCCGGTTGACGAGCAGACGGCCCGGTCGGCGGGCACGCCTTTTTGGGCTTACAGGAATAAAAGCCTTGGGGCCGATCGCCATCTCCAGAATCACAGGGAACTTGTTGCAGCACTGGATGCGTAAGATTCCTGCCGTTCTTTGATCATGGATGCGGGCCTCTCGAATCTTACGGGCCGAGAGTTTGTTTGCGCGGTTAAGTTGTTTTTCATCAATCATCAAATGGGAAAGGGAGCTGTCGATGTTTGTCCTTGGGAATTTTCTGCAGGCACTGGCCATGGTTTTGAATGGAGCTCTGACTTTGTATTTCTGGATCATTATCATCTCCGCGGTCCTGTCCTGGGTCAATCCGGATCCCTATAATCCCCTGGTGAGGATCATTTATTCCCTGACCGAACCGGTGCTGTATTGGATCAGAAGAACGCTGCCTTTTGTTTTTATAGGAGGCATTGACCTCTCTCCGATTGTGGTCTTGTTTGCGATCCAGTTTTTGAAAATTTTTCTGGTTCAAACCCTTTCTCAAATCGCAGTCGGTTTGGCCTGAACGCTGGAGGGCAATTTCTAAGGTATGAGTTTCAATTTTCAATTATATTTAAATGCCGGAGGTGTCCTATGGAGCAATACGAAATTGAAGCCATCAATCAACACAAGGACCATGATTCTGAACTCAAAAAACTGTGGGAAGAACATCTTGAATTCGAAAAAAAGATCGAGGAATTGGAAAAAAGGCCTTTCTTGACGCCGAATGAGCAGAACGAGATCAAGCGTCTGAAAAAATGCAAGTTGACAGGGAAGACAAAGATTCAGGAAATTTTGGACAAATACACCAAGCAAGAGGTGGCCTGATGAGGAGTTGGAAATGAAATTGAACGGGGCGCAAATTTTACTTGAATCTTTGCTTCAGGAAGGCGTGGAAAAAGTGTTCGGGTATCCCGGCGGGGCGGTGTTGGATATTTATCATGCCTTAAGGGATTACCCGCTGCAGCATTTTCTGTTCAGGCATGAACAGGGTGTGGTGCATGCGGCAGACGGTTTTGCCAGAGCCAGCGGGAAAGTCGGTGTGGCTCTGGTGACTTCGGGGCCCGGAGCCACGAATGCGGTGACCGGGATCGCTACGGCCTTTATGGATTCCATCCCGCTTGTTGTCTTGACCGGCCAGGTCCCGACTCAACTGATCGGGAACGACGCCTTTCAGGAGGTGGATATCGTCGGGATTTCCAGATCGTGCACCAAGCACAATTATTTGGTGAAGGATGTCAAGGAATTGGCCAAAACCATCAAAGAGGCTTTTTACCTGGCTCGCTCCGGGCGGCCGGGACCGGTTCTTGTGGATCTTCCCAAGGACGTCATCCAGTCCAAAGCGGAATTCTATTATCCCAAGCAAGTCTCCATGCGCAGCTATAACCCGAATTATACGGCCAATAAACGCCAGATCCAGAAAAGCGTGGGCATGATCAAAAAATCAAGACGTCCTTTGATTTTTGCCGGGGGAGGGGTGATTGCCTCAAATGCCCATGAAGAATTGTGCGCACTGGCCCGAAAACTCCAGGTCCCGGTGACCAGTTCCATGATGGGGCTCGGCGCTTTTCCCGGCAATGACCCCCTGCATCTGGGCATGCTTGGGATGCATGGAACCTATGTCGCCAATATGGCGGTCAATTATACGGATCTCTTGATTGCTGTCGGAGTACGGTTCGATGACCGGGTGACCGGCAAGCTCGAGACCTTTGCCCCGGATGCCAAGATCATTCATGTGGATATCGATCCGACATCCATCAGGAAGAATGTTTCAGTGGATGTTCCCATTGTTTCTGATTGCAGGCAGGCCTTAGCGGCCTTGAATGAAGGTTTTGAACAAACCGGGTCCGAGGAGGATTTCCCCGGGCGTTTTGCTTCCTGGAGGGACAAGCTGCGCGCCTGGAATGAAGCCCATCCTTTGACCTATGATTCGAAGGGGAAGTCAATCAAGCCGCAAATGGTGATCGAGACATTGTACGAAATAACGCAGGGGGAGGCCATCATCAGTACTGAGGTCGGGCAAAACCAGATGTGGGCCGCGCAGCATTTTAAATACAATAAGCCGAGGACCTGGCTCACGTCCGGGGGCCTGGGGACCATGGGCTATGGCTTTCCGGCCGCCCTGGGAGCCCAGGTCGCCTTTCCGGACAGTCTGGTCATCGATATCGCGGGGGACGGTTCCATCCAGATGAATATTCAGGAACTGACCACCGCCGTCAGTCATCAGCTTCCGGTGAAGATCATTATTCTGAACAACAGCTGTCTGGGCATGGTCAGGCAGTGGCAGGAGCTTTTCTATGAAAAGAACTATTCCTGCACCTGTCTGGAAAGAATCCCGGATTTCGTGAAATTGGCCGAGGCATTCGGAGCCGAGGGCTATCGCATTACTGAACAGCAGGAGATTGAACCCGTCCTCCGGCAGGCATTAGCTTCAAAAAAGACCGCTGTCGTCGAGGTTGTGGTGGATCAGGGAGAGAACGTCTACCCCATGGTTCCCTCCGGGGCCGGCTTGAATGAAATGCTTTTGGTTTGATAAGGAGTGAATCATGCGACATACCTTGTCGGTTCTGGTTGAAAACGAACCTGGAGTACTTTCGCGGGTGGCCGGTTTGTTCAGTGGCCGGGGGTTTAATATTGAGTCCCTGAATGTGGCCCCGACCATGGAAAAAGGGGTCTCCTTGATGACCATTGTCACTGGTGGGGATGAATTGATCATCGAGCAGATCCAGAAGCAGCTTCGGAAGTTGATTACCGTGGTCAAGGTTGTGGACATGAATGAAGTCAAGCATGTGGATCGGGAAATGGTCCTTATCAAGGTCAATGCCACGGAGCATACCAGGGCTGAAGTTTTAAGAATCGTGGATATCTTTCGCTGTAAAGTCGTTGATGTCAGCCCTTCAGAGTTGACTCTGGAGGCAACCGGGGATCAGGGCAAGATCAAGGCCTTGAGCAATCTCCTGCATCGCTTTGGGATCAAGGAGCTGGCCCGGACCGGGACGGTGGCCCTGCGCAGAAGCATGCAGATGAAGGATTGAATCCAAAAAAAGCGCAGGAATCGGGTTCAGATAAGCGCCAATGAGAAAAAAGTCGAAAAAACAAGTCGGGACAGGATCCCGCTACGGCCTGCTGCTGGATAAGGGCTTTATCAACAAAGAGAACCTGGATCATATATTTCGTGAAGCCAGGAGTGGAAAGTTGGGGCCTGATGAAATTCTCATGGAAAAATACAATATTTCCAAAGATGATCTCCGGCAGTCCCTGGAAGCCTTTTATCAAACAGAGTGCCTGGTCTTTGATCCCAACATCGAACCTCCATTTGAAATCTTCAACAAACACAAACTGGATTCGGATTTTCTCAAGAAATACTGTTGGACGCCGTTTGCCCAGGACGAGCAGAACATGGTCATCTTGATCGATAATCCTTTTGATCTGAGCAAAGTGGATGAGATTCAGTTTATTCTGGGGACCAATCGGATCGATTTCAAAGTGGCCTTGAAGCAGGATATCGAGGCCTATATCGACCGTTTTTTTCAAGAAATGTCCGGGGGAATGGATCTCGAAAAGTTTGATGAGACTGTTGATGAAGAGCGTGAAGAGGAGAAAAGCAGCGATGATGTAGAGTCCATCAGCGAGCAGGACAGCGAGGTGGTTCGTCTGGTCAATGCCTTGTTGGTGGAGGCTTGGAAAAAAGGGGCATCGGATATCCACATCGAGCCCAATTCCCAATCCAAATACTGCGGGGTGCGTTTCCGGCTGGATGGAACCTGTCACGAATTTCGCAAACTTCGCTACAATCTCTCCAGGGTGATTGTGTCCCGGTTGAAGATCATGGCCCGCCTGGATATCGCGGAACGGCGGCTGCCCCAGGACGGGAAGATCAAATTGAGACTGCCCGGCGCGCGGCAGACCGTGGAATTTCGTGTCGCCACCATGCCGACCATTGACAACCAGGAGGATGTGGTCCTCAGGGTGCTGGCCTCAAGCAAACCCCAGGCCCTGGAAAATCTCGGTCTGGCTGAAGAAAGCTTGAAAATCGCCAAGAAAATGATTTTTCAGCCCTATGGTCTGGTTCTGGTGGTTGGACCGACAGGATCGGGCAAGACCACGACCCTGCACTCCGCTCTGCATTACCTGAACACCGGCGACAGGAAAATCTGGGCGGCCGAAGATCCGGTGGAAATCACTCAGGAAGGGGTGCGTCAGGTCCAGGTCAATTCAAAAATTGGTTTGACTTTTGCCTCCGCCCTGCGGTCCTTTCTGCGTGCGGATCCTGATGTGGTCATGATCGGTGAGATGCGGGACAAGGAAACCGCCCATATCGGCATTGAAGCCTCTCTGACCGGCCATATGGTTTTTTCAACCCTGCACACCAACTCGGCTCCTGAAACCGTGACTCGTTTGCTGGATATGGATCTCGATCCTTTTAATTTTGCCGATTCCCTGCTCTTTGTTTTGGCTCAGCGCCTGATCAGGACATTATGCCCGAATTGTAGAGAGGCTTATACCCCGGATACGGAAGAAATCGAAGAGCTCAAAATTGAATTCGGTTCAGACTGGGAGCGGCATTTTCCGGCAGGATTTTTGGAAAAGCCAGTTCTATTCAGGGCCAAAGGATGCAATCTCTGTTATGAAGGGTATAAAGGCCGGACCGGGGTGCATGAATTGATGGTCAATTCCGGGGAACTCAAGAAGCTGATCAAATTTCGGAAATCAACCGAGGAATTGCGGGATTTGGCCAAAAAGCAAGGTATGCTCGCCCTGAAACAGGACGGCATCGTGAAAGTCCTCAAGGGCATGACCGATATCCATCAAGTCAGAAAAGTCTCCGGTACGATTGAATAATACTGCTCCAGCTCCCTTTTTCAGAATTCTGTCGTTGAACAATGAATAGCATAACAGCTCAGTTAAATATTGTGTTGAATATCAAATAATTATGTTTCAGCTTTGCCAGAGGCAAAGCTGAAACCTGAGGACAGGGTTTCTGGGCCTCAGTCGAGCTGGGCCAGCAGGGTTTTCTTGATGCTCTGAATATCTCCGGAGCCGTCCAACTCGATGTATTTTGTCATGTCTTTGGCTGCCAGATCCTTGAAAAAGTAGGCGGCCGCCAGGGTCCCGGTTTCCGTATCGTAGTATATGTCGTGCCGTTTGTTGATGGCCTCCTCATCCTGATCGTCGGCCCGGGTTTTGAGATCACCGCCGCAGACCCGGCATTTGTCGCCGTCGGGCTTGATGGCCTCGATGTAGATGTTGTTGGGGTGGTTCGGGTCGTTCACACAGAGCCTCCGGCCCATGATTCTTTTTTTGGCGGTTTCCCGGTCCAGCATGATCTCGATGACGAAATTCAGTTCCAGTCCTTCTGCCTGCAGGGCCTCCCATAATTTTTTGGCCTGGACGATATTCCGGGGGAAGCCGTCCAGCAGCCAGCCGTTTTTCCCTTTGTCCTTCAAGGTCTCGAGGACCATGGGAATGGTCACTTCATCCGGCACTAAGTCGCCGCGGTCGATATAGGCCTTGGCCTGCTTGCCCAGCTCCGTTCCCTGTCCGATGTGCTCCCTGAAAATGGCTCCGGATTCAATATGGGCCAGATTGTACTTGTCTTTGGCCAGCGATCCCTGGGTCCCTTTGCCGCTTCCATTGGGTCCGAAAATGAGTATGTTCATAAAACACAATACCTCCATATGAAAAATTTCACAAATTTGTATACGTGTAGGTCCGGCTTGTCAATTGAAAACATTTTTGATTTTTTGAATCAGGACATTGATTCGGGTTGTTCGATCCAGATGATTCCGGCCTGCCGGCCCAGATCCCGGTCGCGCCGGTGGGAGTAAAAGAGTTCCGGCAGGGAATAGGTGCAGAGATCCAGGCCGAAGACATGCTCCTGGAGGAGGCCGGCCCGGAAAAGTTGATCCCGGGTCAGACGCCAGAGATCCATGGTCTGCTGTTTTGGATTGAAATAGGGCAGAAACTGCGTCCCCCATTCTTGAGCAAAATGGACAAATTCACTCCTGGCCGGACTCAGGCTCGGTCCCCGAACGGCCAGAAGCTCTTCGGGACGTACGCCGAAACTGCGACAGAAGGTTTGCACCCAGTGCAGCAGGGCTTCGGCGCGGTTGCCCCGCCAACCCACGTGCATGGCCGCGATGCAGCTGCCTGACAAATCGCTCATCAAAATCGGCTGGCAGTCGGCCGTCCGAATGACCAGGGCCAGGCCGCTTCGAGCAGTGGCCAGGGCGTCGGCCTCTTCCCGGCGGTTCTCATCCGGGCGATCAAGGAAGAGCAGGGTGCTGCCGTGAACCTGATGCACGCTTTGCCGGCCCAGAAGGCCATGTCGGTTCTGCAGGTTCTGCAGATCCACGTTCAGGGCCGTCTGAAGCGATTCCGGAGAATGCTGTCGGGAGGCCTGTGCTGAGACTGCCCGGGTGGTGAAGGCGCAACCGATGTGCGGCAGTCCGGGAAACTTGAAGTCAATGTACCGGCAATGGCTGGGCATACAGGAATGAGCCTCCAAGAGATCGGGAATGAAGATTGTGTTTTTATTTCGATATTTTGTCTCATATCCTCTCTGCAGCTTTCTTGTCAAGAGCCATACGGAGATTCGCGGAGATTTGCTCACAACATACCAAGGCGGAAATATACGACTTCAAAAAAAGCAGAGACTTGATGTCCCGAGCATGCAGGCCATGCAGCTGGATCTGCATTCCATCCAGGCGGAACCTTACGGAAAAAAAAACGGCAGGTGATGCTGTCTGATTTGCTTTTCGGGGGAAAGTTGCCTAAATGGCTCGGATTTGATAAAAATCCCATTCCTCTGCCGGGCACTCGGCCCACGATCCTCCAGGGCCGGATTTTTCAAAGTCTGAATCGGACAAGGACCTTCAGTCCGTCCTATCGACTTGTGGTCGATTTGAGTAGAGCGACCTTTTTTTCCAATATACCGGGCGTGGTCTCTGACTGGCGCTTTTTTGATTTGTATGCAACCACCCTGTCCAATTGGATAAATGGGGTCTATCAGGAGTTCTGAAAATACAGTGAAAACTCCCATTTTTTTGAACAGCGCCAATAAAAAGATGTATCTCTTTCTCCTGGTCCTGACCATAGCCGTCTTCACCGGTTTTCAGGGCTGGCGGACCCTGTTCAACAATTTTGCCGTGGAAGTGGCCCTGATTCAGGGCCACGAAGTCGGTCTTATTCAGTCGGTCAGGGAAATTCCGGGATTTCTGGCCCTTCTGGTGATATATCTTCTGTTTCTCTTTAAGGAGCACACCCTGGCCGCCCTGTCGGTTCTGGTCATGGGGCTGGGAGTCGGCTTGACCGGTTTTTTCCCCACATTTACCGGTCTGCTGATCACCACTCTGCTCATGTCCTTTGGTTTTCATTTTTTTGAAACGCTGAATCAGTCGCTGACCCTGCAGTATTTCAGCATTCACCAGGCCCCGTTGGTCTTCGGACGCCTGCGCTCCATAGCTGCCGTCACGAGTATTCTGGTTGGTCTCGGGATCTTGGGATTGTCGGCTTTCTTTGATTATCAAATGATATTTGTGGTCCTGACGGCAGTGACCCTGACCGGCGGGTTGTGGTGCCTGTTTCAGGATCCTGTGGACCATGCCCTTCCCCTGCAGAAAAAAGAGATGATCTTCCGGAAGAAATACTGGCTGTTTTACCTGCTGACTTTTTTTGCCGGGGCCAGGCGGCAGATTTTTATTGCCTTTGCGGTGTTCCTTCTGGTCAAACACTTCCATTTTTCCATTCAGGCGGTGACCGTCCTGTTTGTCTTCAATCAGGCCGTGAATATATTTGTGGCCCCCATGGTAGGACGGGCCATCAACCGCTTTGGGGAGAGACCGGTGCTCAGCGTGGAATATGGGGCCTTGATCCTGGTTTTTTTGACCTATGCCTATTCGCAGAGCGCCGTTTTGGTGGTCATCATGTATATTTTTGATCACATTGTCTTTAATTGCGCCATGGCCATTCGGACCTTTTTCCAAAAAATCGCCGCGCCTGAGGATATCGCTCCGAGCATGGCCATGGGCTTCACCATCAATCATATAGCCGCTGTGGTACTGCCGGTATTGGGCGGTTTTCTCTGGCTCTTCAACTACCAACTGGTTTTTCTCTGCGGGGTTCTGCTCAGTGTGTGCTCCCTGATTCTGGTTCAGGCTATTCCCGCGCGGGTTAAGCTCGCAGGCAAAATGCCCTGAAGGCGCGATCAGAATTTATTGCCTTGAAAAGCCGACTTTGGGCCGAGCTGGGCCGTGCCTGGCGCCCAGTCGGGTTGACAACTGCAATTTGAAGTTTATAACTTAGACAAGTCAAAAGGGGAGATGAATGGAGTGCTTGGGATCTTTGCCGTACGAGATCTTTTTGCATGTGCTAAGAAGAGACATTTTTATCAGTCAGGAGGAAAGACGAGATGGAGTATCAGGTTGAGGATATAACCCCGGTCAAAAAGCAGGTTTCGGTTCAGGTTGGGGCCGAGGAAATCAATGCCGCTATTCAGGCGGCTGTGGCCATGCAGCGCAAGGACTTGAAACTGTCGGGATTCCGAAAAGGCAAGGTCCCGGGGTCACTTGTCGAACAGAAATTCAAAAAAGAAATTTACAGCCAGGCTACCCAGGATTTGTTGAATGTTCAGTTTTCACAGATTCTGGGCGAAATCGGCGTGCAGCCTCTGGGCGGCTTGGATGTGGACGCCGAACCCATCAGCCGGGACAGGGAATATAGCTATACGTTCAGTTTTGAGTTTTCCCCGGCTATCGATCTGCCGGAATATCACGGCCTTCAGGCCGAAAAACAAAAAAGGGACGTTCCGCAGCAGATGGTGGACATGAGCATAGAGCGGATACGTCGTGAAAAGAGCACCCTGGAAATCGTCAAAGAAGAGCGCTATCCCGGGGATGGCGATGTGGCGGTGATCGATTTTGCCGGTTTCAAGGACGGCCAGCCTTTAGAAGGAATCAAACAGGAAAAATTTGAACTGCCCTTGGGTGAAAATCAGACTTTGCCGGACTTTGAGGATCTTGTGAAAGGCTTGCTTCCCGGCCAAACCGGAGAAGGCGAGGTCAGGTTTCCGGATGACTTCATCAATCAGGATCTCGCCGGACAGACCGTGAATATGCAGGTCCAGTTGAATGTGATCAAAGAACGGATTCTCCCTGACGTGGATGCGGATTTGGCCCAAAAAGCGGGGGGTCACGACAGCATGGAAGCCATGCGTCAACAAATAGAAAACAATTTTAAGCGTTATTTCGAAGATCTGGAAAAATCCAAGGTGCAGAAAAAACTCCTGGACCAGCTGAGTGCCCAGACTGACTTTACCTTGCCCGAGACCATGGTCAAGAGTCAGTTGGAGAATATGATCGAAAATAAAACCAAGCGTCTGGAGCAGGAAGGGAAAAGACTTGAATCTGAGGGAAGTCCTGAAGAAATTCGGGAAAAGCTCCGGCCGGAAGCCGAAGAGTTGGTGAAAAACCATTTGATTCTTTTGGAGATCGCCAGAAAGGAGGATCTCAGCGTTTCCTCCCAGGAGGTTGAGCAGTATTTGCATCAAACCGCTATCCAAAACGGACAGGATCCGGTTCAGATGAAGCAGTATTATGAAGAAAACAATCTGATGTTTGCGTTGCGTGACAGCCAGCTGGCTGATAAGGCGGCGGATGTTCTTTATGCAAAGGCTGAATTAACGGAAATCGAGGCACCTAGTCCGGATGCGTCCCGGGACGCGCCAAGCAATGAAGAGCAGAAAAACGATGAAGCCCAAGGGGGAAACAGCTGATATGGCCACGATACCGATAGTCATAGAAAATACAGGACGAGGCGAACGGGCCTATGATATTTATTCCCGCTTGCTCAAAGACCGGATTATTCTCTTGGGGACTCCGATTGATGATTATGTTGCCAATTTGCTCTGCGCCCAGCTCCTTTTTCTGGAATCCGAGGATCCCAGCAAAGAAATAAATTTTTATATCAACAGTCCCGGAGGATCTGTGACGGCGGGACTCGCGGTGTATGATACCATTCAATATATATCGGCTTCAGTGGCCACCCTCTGCTTGGGCCAGGCCGCGAGCATGGCCGCGGTGCTTTTGGCCGCAGGAACGCCGGGGATGCGCTATGCTCTGCCCCACAGCCGGATTCTCCTGCACCAGCCCATGGGCGGTTTTCAGGGACAGGCCTCGGATATTGATATTCAGGCCAGGGAGATCATTCGTTTGAAAGGTGCTTTGAATGATATCCTTGCAGCACACACCAAACAGCCCCTGGAAAAAGTGGAGCAGGACACGGATCGTGATTATTTTATGGGTGCCAAGGAAGCGCTGAAGTACGGAGTAATTGATGAGGTCTTGACCTCGCGGAAAAACAATTCAGGATAATTCCCATGACTGAAGAGAAAGATACCACCACGGAACTGTGTTGTTCCTTTTGTTCCAAGTCCCAGGAAGAGGTGCAGCGTTTAATCGCCGGTCCGGATGTCTATATTTGCGACGAGTGTATTTCGCTGTGCAACGAGATCTTGACGCACGACAAAATCACGGAAGAGTCCGAAGCCGGAGGACTGCTGCCCCCATCGGAACTGAAAAAAGCTCTGGACGATCATATCATCGGGCAGGAACAGGCCAAGCGTATTTTGTCGGTGGCTGTGTACAATCACTACAAGCGGGTCTACTATCACCAGACCGCTGTTCAGGATGTCACCCTGGACAAAAGCAATATCCTGCTCATCGGGCCGACCGGCTCCGGAAAAACCCTGCTGGCTCAGACTTTGGCCAGTATACTGAAAGTCCCTTTTGCGATTGCAGACGCGACCACCCTCACGGAGGCCGGATATGTGGGTGAAGATGTCGAAAATATATTGGTTCAGCTGCTGCAGAATGCGGACTACGATATTGATGCGGCTTCCAAGGGCATTGTGTATGTTGATGAAATCGATAAGATTTCCAAGAAGTCCGACAGCGCCTCGATTACCAGGGACGTCTCCGGAGAAGGGGTGCAGCAGGCTCTTTTGAAGATCATGGAAGGAACGGAAGCCTCCATCCCCCCAAAGGGGGGACGAAAGCACCCCCAGCAGGAGTACATCAAGCTGAACACCTCGAACATTCTCTTTATTATGGGCGGGGCTTTCATCAATCTGGACACGATCATTCAGCAGCGGACCAAAGGCCGGGCCATGGGTTTTGGGGCTGAGCTTGGCGGAATCAATAAAGGAAAATTAGGGGATGTTCTACGGATGAGCCAGCCCGAGGATCTTATAAAATTTGGCTTGATTCCTGAATTTGTGGGACGCATTCCGGTTCTTGCCGCTTTGGATGAACTTGAAGAGGAAGATTTGGTCAGGATTTTGACGGAGCCGGTGAATGCTCTGGTCAAGCAGTATCAGAAACTCTTTGAGCTGGATAAGGTCACCTTGCGTTTTTCTCGGAACGCCCTGAAGGCCATAGCCCGTTTGGCCATGGAACGTAAAACCGGGGCGCGGGGATTGCGGAGCGTGATGGAGGCCATGATGCTGGATATCATGTACCGGCTGCCATCCTTGAAAGGGGTGCAGGAGTGCGTGATCAATCGGGCCATGGTTGACAATGGAGCCGAACCCCTGCTCATTTATGAACAGGAGGCCAAAACCGCTTAAAAAAAATATATATTTGCTGCCGCTTCGGCCGCAAATATCATCGGAGGAGATATATGACTGACAAAACACTCAGGATCGGAGATCCCGAAGGGAGCAATACGATCCCTTTGATGACGCTTCGCGAAGTGGTTATGTTTCCCAAGACCATTGCTCCCCTGTACGTTGGTCGCAAAGCTTCCATCCAGGCTGTGGAGCAGGCCTTGGAACAGTACGAGAAAAAGATTTTTCTGGTGACTCAAAGAGATCCGGCCGACGAACAGCCGACCTGTGACAATCTCTTCGATGTCGGAGTGGTCTGTAAAATTCTCCAGATGCTGCGCATGCCCGACGGAACCATCAAGGTGCTGTTCGAAGGGTTGTACAGGGCCGGATGGAAAGGCGAGGATCCTCTGTTCCAAGAGGATCAATCCTTCCCCTTGGTGCGGGTTGAGAAGATTGCCGAAGCCAAGGCCGGCGGGACGGAGAGCACCGCATTGATCAATCTTGTGCAGAAGGCCGTGAAAAAGTTTTCGCAAATCAATAAAAAAATGACCAAAGAGGTGGTCAAAACATTCAACAGCATTGAAGACCCGGGACGCCTGGCCGACATGATCATGTCCCATCTGAAGGTGGATTTCCAGAAGGCACAGAAAGTTCTGGAAACTTTGGACCCTATGTCCCGTCTGGAGGAGGCTTACGCTTTGCTGCTCAATCAGATTGAGTATTCAGAGACCGAGCAGAAGATCAACTCCAGAGTGAAGGAGCAGGTAGAATCCAATCAGAAGAACTACTATCTCAATGAGCAGCTCAAGGCTATTCAAAAAGAGATGGGAACAGAGATGGACGCCGGGGCAGAAGCCGATGAGCTGCTGGAACGTCTCGAAGCCAAAGAAATGCCTGAAGAGGCCAAAGAAAAAGGGCGCAAGGAGATCGCTAAAATCAAGCAGATTCCCCCGTCTTCTGCCGAATATACAGTGGTCAGAAATTATGTGGATTGCATCCTTGATCTGCCCTGGAATACACTCAAAGAGACGAGCCGGGATATTGATCAGGCCGCCAAAATCCTGGATGAAGACCATTTTGGTCTGGAAAAGCCGAAAGAGCGGATTCTGGAATATTTGGCGGTTCAGACCCTGGTGGAAAAGCTGCAGGGACAGATTCTCTGTTTTGTGGGCCCTCCAGGGGTCGGCAAGACCTCCCTGGCCCGTTCCATCTCCAGGGCCACGGATCGCGAGTTCGTCCGTCTGTCCCTGGGAGGGGTCCGGGATGAGGCTGAAATCAGGGGTCACAGGCGGACCTATATCGGAGCGCTGCCCGGGAAGATCCTGCAGTCCTTGAAAAGAAAAGAGTACAACAATCCGGTTGTATGTCTTGATGAAGTGGATAAGATGAGTACGGATTTTCGCGGCGATCCCTCCTCCGCTCTGCTGGAGGTTCTGGATCCGGAGCAGAATTATGCCTTCAGCGATCATTATCTTGACCTGGATTATGATCTTTCCAATGTGTTTTTTATCACTACGGCCAATACCCTGCAGACCATTCCCTGGGCCCTTCGGGACAGAATGGAGATCATTCGTCTGCCCGGGTATCTGGAAACGGAAAAAATGAAAATCGCCCGTTCTTTCCTCCTGCCCAAACAACTGGAACGGCACGGTTTGCAGGAAGACCAGGTCCATATCTCAGACGGAGCGGTTCAGGACGTGATTCAGCGCTACACCCGCGAGGCCGGAGTTCGCAACATGGAGCGCGAGCTGGCCTCTATCTATCGGAAGGTCGCTAAGAAGATCGTCCGGGACGATGCGGGCGGGTCCCGGGTTCTGGTGAATAAAAACAGCGTGCATACCTACCTTGGCGTGCCCAGATATCGCTTTGAGGAGCGGGAAGAAAAAGCCAGGGTCGGATTGAGCATCGGTCTGGCCTGGACGGAAATGGGCGGTGAACTCCTGATGATCGAGGCGGTAGTCATGTCCGGGACCGGCAAGATTGAAGTCACCGGAACCATAGGCGATGTCATGCAGGAATCAGCCAAAGCCGCCCTGAGTTATATTCGCTCCCGGGCCAATCTTTTCGGATTGCGGCCGGAGTTTTATAAGGAGGTGGATATCCATCTTCACATTCCGGAAGGGGCTACGCCCAAAGACGGACCTTCAGCCGGAATCACCATGAGCTCCGCCCTTGTTTCGGCCTTGTTGAATATCCCGGTGGACAATGATGTGGCCATGACCGGAGAGATCACCCTTCGAGGCCGGGTGCTGCCCATCGGCGGCTTGCGGGAAAAATTGCTGGCGGCCCATCGAGGACGGGTTTCCAAAGTGATCATTCCCAAGGAAAACAACAAGGATCTGAAGGAAGTTCCCCGGGAAATCCTGCGGGATCTGGAGATCATTCAGGTTGAGCATATGGATGAAGTCCTGCCCCAGGCGCTGATTGATGTCCAAGCAACGGAAATCTTCTGCGGACAGGGAGTCGATCTTGCTCTGCTCAACAGCCTGCGTATGGACGAGCATCGCCTGCAACGGCATTGAGGCAAAATCTGCCTGATCTTTTCAGGCAGATTTTGCCTGGAATTTTTTTCTGAACTCGAGAGTCATAAGTTTTTCCGCCTGTGGAGGAGGGGAGAATCTGATGTATGAACACCTGCAGGACAAGTTGCGAAAGGAACTGGAGCAGATCAAATCAGGCGGACTGTACAAGGACGAGCGCGTCCTGACCACCCCCCAGAATGCCCGGGTTGGGGTGAGAGGAGGCCGAGAGGTCCTCAATATGTGCGCCAACAATTACCTGGGCCTCTCCGATCATCCGGAGGTCGTTGCCGCGGCCCGGGAAGCTCTGGATCAATGGGGCTACGGCCTGTCATCGGTCAGGTTTATCTGCGGGACCCAGGAGGTGCACAAAGCGCTGGAAAACGCGGTCAGCACCTTTTTACAGACCGAGGATACCCTCCTGTATACTTCCTGTTTCGACGCCAACACCGGCTTGTTCGAGACCCTGCTCGGGCCGGAGGACGCCGTTCTCAGCGATGCACTCAATCACGCTTCGATTATCGACGGAATACGTCTGTGCAAGGCCAGGCGCTTCCGCTATACAAACAATGATCTGCGCGATCTCGAGGAAAAATTGCAGCAGGCCGGCGACTGTCGAATCAAAATGATCGCCACGGACGGGGTCTTTTCCATGGACGGCACGATCGCCGATTTAGAGGGCATTTGCGACCTGGCGGAGCAGCACGAAGCCCTGGTCATGGTGGATGATTCCCATGCCATTGGCTTCATGGGGGCTTCGGGCCGGGGGACCCCGGAACACTGTTCAGTGATGCAACGAGTGGATATTCTGACCGGGACCTTCGGCAAGGCCCTGGGCGGGGCCAGCGGCGGCTACACCAGCGGCCGGAAGGAAATTGTGGATTTTCTGCGGCAGCGCTCCAGGCCCTACCTCTTCTCCAATACCTTGGCCCCGATGATCGCCGGAGGCTCCCTCAAAGCCATCGAGCTTTTGAGGCGAAGCACCGATCTCCGGGACCGCTTGGAATCCAATACCCGCTATTTCCGGCAGGGCATGACGGAGCTGGGTTTTGCAATCCGGCCGGGGACGCATCCCATCGTGCCCATTATGCTCGGGGACGCGGTTCTGGCCCAGCAGATGGCGGCCGGGCTCCTGGAGAACGGGGTGTATGTGGTCGGATTTTCCTATCCAGTGGTGCCCATGGGCCAGGCCCGGATCCGGGTGCAGATCAGCGCGGCTCATACCAGAGAAGATCTGGACTTTGCCATGCAGCAATTCAAAAAGGTGGACGAGGCATTGAAGAGCGGTTAAGGGGGGAAGGAACGCGGAGTGCGGAGTGCGGAAGGGGGAAGGAGGAAAGAAGGCGAGAAAGGGACCGGCAGATAGGCAAACAGGCCCAGCAATAAACCGGAAAACCGACAAAAGGGAAGGGTATGGGCAGCGAGCTCAAAAAAATTCATGCTGCTTCGGTTCGACTCCTGGAAGAGATCGGGATTAAGCTTCACCATCCTGAGGTCTTGGAGCGCATCGCCGGGTTCGGGATCAAAGTCGAAGGGCAGACCGCCTATTTTACGGAAAAACAGCTCAGGCACTGGGTGAATCTGGCGCCTGGCCGTTTCACCCTCTCGGCTCTTAATCCTGAACATGACATGTTTGTCGGCGGGGACAGCATTGAATATGCCGCGGGATACGGAGCTCCGACCATAGTGGATCCCGAAGGCAACCGCCGGGCCGCCTTGATGGAAGACTATATCCAGTTTCTCAAGCTGGTCAATCAAAGCCCTTATTTTCATCTGAACGGCGGCATACTGGTCCAGCCCATGGATCTTCTGGATCTCCCCTGCTTTCCAACCATGCTCTATGCCTCAATCCTGTATTCAGACAAGTGCCTCATGGGTTTTCAAAGCAATCGCAGGACCATGGAACAGCTTATGGACATGGTGGCCATTTGCTTCGGCGGCAAGGACAAACTTCTGGAACAGCCCCGGCTGATCTCCATGATCAGCACTATGAGCCCCCTGCAGGTGGATTCCGAGGCCCTGGACACCCTCCTGGTCTGTGCCGGCTGCCGGCAGCCGGTGATCATCTCGCCGGGACCGGCCGCCGGGAGCACCGGTCCGGTTACCATGGCCGGCAATGTCTCCCTGGCCAATGCCGAGGCCCTGGCGGTCATCGCCATATCCCAGATGATCCAGCCTGGGACCCCTGTGGTCTATGGTCTGCAGTCCACGTCGGCCGATCTGAGAAGCGGGGGCATTTCCATCGGGTCTCCGGCCTATTCCATCCAGGCTGCCTATTGCGCCCGACTGGCCAGGATGTACGGCATCCCCAGCCGAACCGGGGGCACGAACAACGACGCCAAGGGCGTGTCCGTGCAAAGCGGGTATGAAAGCATGTTCTCCATGCTCAACGCCTGCCTGCACAACGTCAACCTTATTGTGCAAAGCGCGGGTATGCTGGACTCCTACGCAGCCACGTCCTATGAGCAGTTTATGGTTGATCTGGAGATCATCAGCATGATTGAATTCTATCTCCAGGGCCTGGAGACGGACCAGGACTCCTTTGCCTTTGATGTGATCAAAAGTGTGGGCTCCGGGGGGGAATTTCTCAGCTCGGAGCACACCCTGCTGCATTTCCGGACCGATACCTGGAATCCCCTGATCGGCCTGCGCGGCAACATCAAGGGCATGACCCCCAATGAAAAATTCCTGTTCAATATCAATAAGGCCATGAACGGCATGCTGGAATCCTATGAGAAACCGCCCTATGACCCGGCGATGATCGCATCCCTGGAGAACTATCTCATTCAGGACGTAGGGCTGGATCAGGAAGTTCTGACCTCGATCCGGGGGGACAGGCCATCCCGAAATATCGATGACGGCGAGAATTCGCCGAGGGCGGCCTGATTCAATAATTATGTCTCAGCCTTGCCAGCGGCAAGGCTGAGACATAATTATTTGATTTTTATTACAATACACGACCAAGCTTTTATGCTATTCATCTTAAATCCATGACTGCCAGTTTGATCAGTGAAGAAACTTGATTTTTCTTTCTCCGTCACCCCGGCGGAGGCCGGGGTCCAGCTTTTTCAGTCTGGATTCCGGCCTCCGCCGGAATGACGGAGGAGGTGACCAAAAGTTTCTTCATTGATCAAACTGGCAGTCGCTGTATTGAACATTTGCGACAGAGCTTTATCGTATATTATAAATTATTTCTAATAGTTATGTGTCAGCTTTGCCAGAGGCAAAGTTGACATCTGAAACAAGCCCCCCGTTTTTGCATTTTCTCAGCCCGTGAGAAGGATAACACATGATCTATCAGAATCGCGATTTCAACATCAATCATATCCGGACCCGGAAAAAGCATACCTGCTACGGCATGGGGCTGGGAATCATGGTCCTGGACGATGCCTATCCCGGTTTTCCCGGGGACGTCCGCAACGCCAGCGCCTTTCCCTATCCGATCCAGTATGAGGTGGCTGTGGGCGTGGACAATTGGAACCTGGTCTGGGAGGAGGACAAGTCCCCCTGCCGGGAGCCGGTGCTCAGAGCGGCCAAAAAGCTGGAGCAGATGGGCTGCCGGGCCATTGCTGCGGAATGCGGCTATTTTGCCTATTTTCAAAAAGATGTGGCCGGTTCGGTGGATGTGCCGGTCTTCATGTCCAGCCTGCTTCAGGTTCCTTTTATCCAGCAGGTCATCGGTCCGAACAAGGACGTGGGCATTGTCTGCGCCCAGAAGAGGTTTTTATCCGAGGCGCACCTGAGCAATTCCGGGATCGATTTGAACAGCAGGTACATCGTGGCCGGGGCCGAGGACGAATACGGCTGTCCGGAGTTTGATAATCTCTGGAACCATGAAATACGGCCTGCGGTTCCGGAGATCTTCTATGATAAGGCGGAAAGGGATTTTGTCGGGGTCTGCCGGGAGGTCTGCCGGGCTCATCCCACAATCGGGGCACTGATGCTCGAGTGCACCGGTATGCAGCCTTTTGCCCGGGCCGTGCAGCAGGCCGTGGATCTGCCGGTCTTCAGCTGGGGCACCCTTCTGGACTACGCTTATTCAGTCGTGGTGCACCGGGATTACTACGGACATGTTTGAGCGAGGACGCTCAAGCATGTCATATTGAAGTGCCTTCGCCCAGTGCTCCCAACCTGGCCTTTGGTCAGGATGAGGAAAAGATTTTTGTCATGGCTGTGGATGAAGTCAATGCAGCGCCCTATTGGGGGAAAGTCTACCAGGTCGATCTGGATTGAGTGGTTCAATTCAGAAAATGGAATCGAGGCTGCGAAGTCATATGAAAAAAAACCCGGTCTCTGCGGACCGGGTTTTTTTTTATTCCAGCTTTCGACTCATATAAGCCTTCAGTTCCTCGTCCAGGGCGGGATCGATCATGGTCTCCGGACAGGCCTGCAGCAGCTGCTTGTACTTTTTATTGGCCATGCCCACGAGGTCTTCAGATCCGATTCCCTTGAGCATGTTTTTGTGCCGTCCTCTGGAGGAGACCGAGGGACGCCAGTAGTTCCGGCAGTAGCGGAAGGTGCTTTCATGGGTCAGAAAACTGCTGCTTCCGGAGGTGACTTCCCTGATGATATCCAGAGACAGGGATTCCTGGGTTACTTCCAGGCCGTCGGTGATGCGGTGAAAGCGTTTAAACAGCTCTTCATCGATCATGAATTTTTCATAGGAGGTAACCATCAAGGCGTCCAGGGTGCCCAGACAGTTGCTCAGGATATTCGCGCCGGTAAGCATGCCCATCATCAGGTTCTGCTCGGTTTCATACCCGGCCTGGCAGTCGATCTCATCGGAATCGGTCATGCCGCACATGATGCGGGTGGGAACTTTGTACAGGTCGTTGGCCAGTTGCAGGTTTGCGGAATTGATCAAAAAGGGTTCCGGGGATCCGGTAATGTACTGGCCTTGATTCAGGTCTCCGACAGTGGATGACGGGGAGTAGACCACGGGATTTTCCGGATTGATGAGCTGAATGAGGGTGGTCCCGGCAATGATCTCCGCGTTTTGCTGGACCACAGTGCCCACCAGATTGACCGGTCCGGAAATCCCGGCCAGGATGCAGGGCAGGATAAAAACCGGCTGCTTGTGCCTGGCGTAGACCATCATGGTTTCAATGGCGTCGGGCCCATAGGCCATGGGACTCAAGGGATTGACGCTCACTCCGACCACATGGCTGTTCTGGAGAACATTGCTGCGGCCGAAAGCGATGTCCACCATCTCCAGGACCTGAGCGGCCTGACGTCCGTCGAGACAGTAGCTGAGGAGCGGCTTGTCCGTGTGTTTGATGGTTTCATACATCAATCTTAGATGCATGTCCTGCAGGTCGATGTCCTGGGGCACCACAGGCAGGCCTCCGACAATATTGGCCACATCGCTGGCCTGACACATCTTTTGCAGGTTGATGTAATCCTGCAATCCTGCCGGCCGCCGGCCGTTATCCTGACATTGAATGTCTGTGGGGCCGGTGTTGGGCTGGACGGCAAAGCCTTTGCCGATGAGCAGATCGTGGTCAGGGTTTCTGGCTTGAAACCGGAATCTTGATGGGCAGCGCATCATGGCGTTTTCAGCCATCTTCTGGGGAATATACACGGTCTGCCCGTCCACTTTGGCCCCGCGCTCCCGGAAAACAGTCAGGGCTTCTTCCGACTTGAAGGCAATTCCGCAGGTTTCCAGGAGTTCGATGGAGGCGTCGTGGATGGTGTTGATCTCATCCTTGGAAAGGGGATCGATTTTACTCTTTAAGGCCATACAAGCTCCACAATACAGGTTTCAGGTTCTGGCTCATCCACCGCCTACTGCGGAGATAAGGATGATTTCCACTCCATCCGGTATCCGGAAGGAATCGAACTCGCTCCGACCGACGTATTGCTCATTGATCAGGGCCGCGGCATACGGAAATGAGTCGTGTATTTTTTCAAGGAGTTCCGTGATGGTTATTCCCGCATGCCAGGCAATATCCCTGTTCTTGACCCGGATCATTTTTCGATGCTCCAGGCCAGCCCCAGGCGTTTTAGTGTCTCCGGGGCGGGAATTCCGGTTGTTTCGTCCCAGCCGCACTGGCGGTAGTATTCGCTGCGGGCCGCCTCGAATTCCTGCTTGTCCACTTTCCAGCCCTCGGACAGTCCGCCCTTCAAGGGGGCATTGAAGAATTTTTCCGGCAGGGTGTCCTGGGCTGCGGCAATGCCTTCCCGGGCATTGAAGCGGCGCATCATGTTCAAGCGCCGCTCGCCGACCTGGAGCAGTTCTTCCATGCTCACCTCCCATCCGGTCACGGCCCGGACAAAGGCAAGGGTCTGCTCCGGACCGTAGAGCTGCCAGGTGGAGCCCCAGACAAACTGGCAGAGATTGAGACTGTCCATGAGGCTCATGAGCTGCTGGGTCTTGCGCGCGTAGCTGACTTTGGCCGCATTCAAGGCCGCCGCGGGCTGGGGATCGGCCAGTCCGAGAAAGGCCAGCCTTTCGGAAAAGTGTTCGAAGACCTCCTGCTCATATTCAGTATCGTGTTCACTGCTCTGATGATCGGCCCCAAAGGGATTGACCGCATAGATCAGAGCCATGCTTTTCTTGTGCTGGGGCATATGGGCCGGGGATTCCTGATTTTTGCAGGTGATCAGAAAGCGTTCGCCTTTGCCGAGCTGTCCGGCGGCCCGGGCAGATCCCTCGGCCAAAATCCGGCCAAAGCCTTCCCGCTTGGCGATCAGTTCCGTGAGATCAAGCATGGCCTGGGCATCCCCGAATCTGAGCTCCAGTCCCTCCGTCTCTTCCAGGGTCAACTCCCCCGCCTCGAAAGCCTCCATGGCCCAGGCAATGGTCGCACCGCAGGAGATGGTATCCAATCCGTATTTGTTGCAGAGTTCGTTGGCCTTGGCGATGGCCGGCAGATCGTCGATCCCGCAATAGGAGCCGAAAGTGGCCACCGTCTCGTATTCCGGACCGCCGTACACAGGATCCACCGGATAGGGGCCGTCTGTGATCTCCACCACCCGCTTGCACTTGACGACGCAACCGAAACAGGTGTCGATTCCCAGACGGTTCTGTTCTCCTGTTCCGCAGCCTTTGAGGATGGTCTTGGTCATGGTGGTTCCGTCGATCTTCTGGGCTTGATCGAAAACCCCGGAACTGAAATTGTAGCTGGGCAGCCCCCCGGCGGCCTGCATCCCCAGAACCGCGCTGGCCGTGCCGTAGAGGTCCATTCCGGCCACCATGGAGTCCGGGTAGGTCTTGGCTCCCCATTTGGCCAGTTCATTGACTGTTGTTCTGTCCGCCGTCTGGGGCCTCTGCTTTCCCCTGACCACGACGGCTTTCAGGTTCTTACTGCCCATGACCGCGCCCATGCCGGTCCGGCCGTTGGCCCGATTGCTCATACTGATCACCGCGGCGAATCTGACCTGATTTTCGCCGCCGGGTCCAATCTGAAGAATTTTGACTTTTTCGTCTCCAAGTTCTTCTTTGATCTGTTGTTCGGCATCTCCGGTGATTTGGCCCCAGAGGTGACCGGCGTCTTTGATTTCCGCTTCGCCGTCATGGATCCAGAGATAGACCGGGGCCGAAGCCCGACCCTTGATGATCACTGCGTCAAACCCGCTGAATTTCAGTTCCGCCGGCCAATAGCCGCCGGATTGAGAATCGCCGACTGCGCCTGTCAGCGGAGATTTGGCGCTGATGGTGATGCGGCTCTGGCCGGATACCGGCAGACCGGTGGTCACTCCGGCGCTGATGGCCAGGATGTTGCCCGGATCAAAGGCATCCAGCCCGGGGGCCATGTCCCGGAGCAGGTAGTAGAGGTTCAGGCCGCTGCCCCCCATGTATTTTCGATAAAAGGCTTCATCAGGGCTCTCCACTGTGGTGGTTCTGTCAAAGAGATTGACGTGCAAAATTTTTCCCATATAGCCGGCCATACAGACTCCTTTGTTTCAGGTTTTGCTCGTGTCGACCGGACAGCGATCCGTCCATTTGACCTCATAGCCCGGTTCCTCAGGCTCCTCATCCACGAGTTCCGCCGGGAAGCCGGAGGCCAGGAGTTCGCAGCCGCAGGCCTGTTCAAGCCGTTTGACGATATTCGGGGAGAAGCAGCGCTCGCCGTAACAGGTCTGGCCGTCGGCAAAGATCCTCTGGACGAGCGGGCCGATTTCCAGGGGAACGGCCAGGGATTCGGCCAGGGCGTTGAACAGGCTCATGTCCTTGAGCACCAAGTCCATGGTAAAATTCACATCGCGGCTGCCGTTTAAGATGAGCTGACTTTCGGTCTCGTGCACAAAGGAATTGCCGGATGAGATCCGAATCGCTTCGTAGGTCGTGTTCATATCCATACCTGCTTTTTTGGCGGTCATCAAGGCCTCGCTGAGGCCCACCAGATGGACCGAGGCCAGGTAGTTGGTGACCACCTTCAGGATGGAGGCCGATCCAAGGTACCCGGTGTGCAAAATGCGCCGCCCCATGGACCTCAAGACCGGAAAGACAGCCTCAAAGGTTTCCCGGTCGCAGCCTGCGAAAATGGAAATATTCCCGGTAGCCGCCCGGTGGCAGCCGCCGGAAACAGGACAGTCAACCGGGTGTCCTCCGGCGGCTGTGATTAGAGACCCCAGTCTCCGGATTTCAGCGGCATCCGTGGTGCTCATTTCCAGCCAGTAGCTGCCGGTTCTCAGGCCGGCCAGGATGCCGTCCGGCGCTTCCAGGACCGCGGCCGAAACAGTGGGATTGGGCAGACAGGTGATGAGCAGGTCGCACTCTTGGGCCATGGCCCGGGGCGTTTCCGCCCATAAAGCCCCTCGATCCAGGAGCGGCTGAGCCGATGACTGATTCAGGTCCAGGATGGTGAGTGAAAAGCCATTCCGCAAAAGACTGCCGGCCAACTTGGCCCCGACATTCCCCAGTCCGATAAAGCCGATGTTCATGAGCTCTTCTCCTTTTCAAGGTATGAGAAGCTGAAGTTTGTGATGATCGAACATTCAATCCGGCTTGCTTATTTGAAAAAAAGTTGTTGGTTTTATTTCAGGTAAGCAGTTTGTATTATTTTTTTCACACGCATAAATCCAAAATCCAGAATTCTTTAGATCGGCTCTGGGTGCATCTCCAGATGAAGCTTCTCCCCGGTATAGGGATGCTCGGCAGCAACGGCTTCGTTGAGTTCAACTCCGAGTCCGGGTTCGCTCGGCGGAATAATATAGCCGTTTTCCCAGGTGATCGGTTTTTTGAGGAGGTCGGCCTGGAAACCCCGCCAGGTCTCGATACTCTCCTGGATCAGAAAATTGGGGGTGCAGGCGTCCAGCTGGATGCAGGCTGCCCCGGAGATGGGACCATTGTAAAGGTGCGGGGCGATCTGGCAGTAATGGGCTTCAGCCATGCCGGCGATTTTTTTGGCTTCCAGGATGCCGCCGACCCGGCCCAGGTTCATTTGGAGGATGGACGCGGCCTGCTCGCGCAAAAGTCCTGCAAACTGGTATTTTGAGGCCAGCCGCTCTCCGGTGGCAATGGGAATGGAGGACCCCCGGGCCACTTTGGCCATTTCCTGCACGTTTTCCGGGGGCACGGGTTCTTCGAACCAGAGGGGATCATAGGGAGCCAGGCGCCTGGAGAGGCGGAGGGCGCCGGAGGCAGTCATCTGGCCATGGGTGCCGAAGAGCAGGTCACAGCGGCTGCCCACGGCTTCCCGGATGGTTTTAATGAATTTTTCGGCGGTTTCCAGGGCTTCCAGCGAGAGCTGCCGGGGATCATATGCGGAATAGGGCCCTGCCGGATCGAATTTCACGGCGGTGAAGCCCTGCTCAACATATTTCAGAGCCTTGGCTGCAGCCAGGTCCGGATTGGTGTATACATTGTCCGCCTGGTCGCCATCCGGATAGATATAGGTATAGCTGCGCAGCTTTTCATGCACCCGGCCGCCCAGGAGCTCATAAATCGGTTTGTTCAGCTCCTTGCCCACGATATCCCAGCAGGCGGTTTCCAGGCCGCTGAGAATGGCCATGAGCGAGAGGTCGGATCGCTGGGTATAGCCCCTGGAATAGACCTGCCGCCAGAGATTTTCAATCTTGAAGGGGTCTTCCCCGATCACATGCCG
Organism: Desulfohalobiaceae bacterium S24; assembly: GCA_011389765.1. Classification (GTDB taxonomy): domain Bacteria; phylum Desulfobacterota; class Desulfovibrionia; order Desulfovibrionales; family Desulfothermaceae; genus JAABTT01. Next base: position 50,736 of record JAABTT010000005.1, read on the forward strand.
TTCACAGACATCGGCGATCATAGACTCGACCACTGTGGGGTGAAACGGTGGGGCGTAGACTTCGCCGAAGCCGGTAACATTGGAATCAGTGTTCAGTTTGACGAAAATCCAGTAGGGCCCGCCGAAATGAGGCGGGGGGTTGCCGACGACATAGGTTTTAAATCCCTGAATTTTCATGGCGTTCCTCCGTATCTGTTTTTTTGCAGACAAAAAAACAGATATGCTGCTAGAATTAATCTCCTGTTTGAACTTTTTCCAGGCCTCTATAGTCCCGGCCTCAATAGGCCTGGAAAAAAAGTTCGGTCAGGATCTCTTCGCTGACCGGCCGGGGGTTGGACATCCAGTTCAGATCGGCATGGGCGGCCTTGCCCAGAGGGCCGATCTGCTCTTGTGTAACTCCGGCCTCGCTGAGGCGGGGCGGCAGACCGGTGTCCTGGGATAAGAGGCGAACCGCTTCCACAGCCCCAAGGGCTCGCTGCCGGAGGGTATCGGCCTGCTGATAGGGTCCGTCCAGGGCTTTGCCGATCCGGGCGTAGCGTTCCAGGGCGCCGGGGAGGCTGTATTCCATTTGATAGGGGAGCATCAGGGCATTGGCCAAGCCGTGCTGGACGTTCGCCAGGCTGGAAAGGGGATGGGCCAGGGAATGACAGGCGCCGAGTTGTTTGGCGGCGATGCCGATGCCCCCGATGAGGGAGGCAAGCATGAGGTCGGCCCTGGCCTGTTCATTGTCCCCCTGAGCCACGGCAATGCGCAGGCTCTTTCCGATAAGCTCAATGCCGGAGAGGATCATGGGGTCGAGCATGGGGTGGTCATTGGTGGATACATAGGCTTCAATACAGTGGGACAGGGCGTCCATGCCGGTGGCCGCGGTCAGAAAGGGCGGCAGGGTCAGCGTCAGGGCCGGATCGGCCAGGGCCACAGTGGGAATGAGATCCTGGTTGCCGATGCCGGTTTTGACCTGGTTTTCCAAATCCGTGATCAGGCTCCAGGGCGTGGCTTCACTCCCGGTCCCGGCGGTGGTGGGAACGGCGATCATGGGGGGCATCTTCCTGGCCGCGGGCAAGGGTCGATTGCTCTTGCGGGAAGACAAATAGTCGCCGATCCGGACGCCGGCAGGTTCAGCAGTCAGAACACGGACGGCTTTGGCCGTATCCAGGGCGCTGCCGCCGCCGATGCCTACAATGCAATCGGCTCCGCTGTCTCGATAGGCCGCCCCGGCCGCGTCAATGGAATCCGTATCCGGGTTGGGCACCACCGTGTCGTAGCAGACATATTGCCGGGAAAAAGCCTCCAGAGATTCGGTGATGGGTTCTAAGAGGCCTGCGGCTTGAGTGCCGGGGTCGACAACAATAAAGGTCCGGGTGACGCCCAGGTTTTGTGCTTCCTGCCCGACCAGACCGGCTGCCCCGTATCCGGAATGGATCCGATCGGGCCAGGAGGAGCTCGCTAAACATCCAGTCATGATTTTTCCTTTGGGTTTCTGTGAAAGAGGCAGGATGCTACACATTGGGTGAAAGGAATGTCAAATGTGTTTTAGCTCCATACCAGCCGGTAAGGGGAAATTATTAGTTGTATATCGGCTAACCGGTTCGTATTCTTTGTCTCAACAATCGTAAATCCAAAATTTAAAATTCTAGAGAAGATGCCTGTCCGACTGGAGAGCTTCTAGCAAATTTCATACCAGAACCGGCTGCGTTTAGACAGGCTTGACCTGTGGCAATTTCCAGGGTAGACTGATGCAAAAATGACTCATTATAACGAGGGTATGAAGTAGCAATTATGCACATGGAACAGAACATGCTCCAGAAACAATTCGATTCCATTTTTCATTTTACCAACTACGGGATCTGGATCATGGATGGGCAGGGCGTGGTCTTGCGGGTGAATGAAGCCGCAGAGCAGCTCATCGATGTGAAATCAAAAAATATTATCGGTAAAAATATCAAAGAATTAGAGCGAAAAGGCATCATTGACCAGGCCCTGACGCCGCAAATTCTGTCGAGCCGGAGTCCGGCGACCCGACTCATCCACCTTTTAAAAACCAAAAAGCAGATCCTTTCGACGGGAATTCCGGTTTTTGACGAGCAGGGACGGATCGCTCTCGTGGTAGTCAATGAATATGACATCACCACCCTGAATTCCCTTAAGGAGCAGCTTGAACAATTGCAGAATGTGGCCCAGAAATACCAGGACGAATTGTCCAATATTCATCTGGCGGATCTCAAAGAGCACGGCATCGTCTCCGAGAGCATGGAGATGCGCCAACTGCTCAATGCCTCCCTGAAGCTGGCCCGCCTGGATGTTTCCAATATCCTCATCACCGGGGAATCCGGAACCGGAAAAGGACTGGTGGCCCAGTTCGTCCATGACAGCGGCAAACGCAAGGAAAAGCCTTTTGTTCAAGTCAATTGTGCGGCTTTGCCGGAAAGTCTTTTGGAAGCCGAGTTATTCGGATATGAAAAAGGGGCCTTTACCGGCGCCACCAGAGGGAAAATCGGGTTTTTTGAAATGGCCCAGGACGGAACGATCCTCCTTGATGAAATCGGAGAACTCCCGTTTTCAGTTCAGGCCAAGCTCTTGAAGTGCCTTGAAGATCACCAGGTCATGCATATTGGCGGCATCAAGCCCATACCCATCAACTGTACGATTATTGCCGCGACCAACAGAGACCTTCACGCGAGGGTTGAAGACAAGGCCTTCAGGCCGGATCTTTATCACCGGCTGAACGCCTTCAGCGTCAAGGTTCCGTCGCTCCGGGAACGTCCCGAGGATATCATCGCCCTGGTCAACGCCTATCTCTATAAATACAATACCGAATACAGCATGAATAAACGCATATCCCTGCGCGGCATGAATCTGCTCCTGGATTACGAATTCCCCGGCAATGTTCGGGAACTCAAGAATATTCTTCGCCAGCTCGTGGTCATGACCGAAGAGGACCTCTTAGACGGTGCCATCAGGGAGAAGGTACAAAAACAGAGCACAAAGCAGACAGCAGTGTCCGGTGTTGGAGGCTCCGAGGGTATGAATCTGACAAAGCAGATTGAATCATTTGAGAGATCGATTTTGATTCGATCCATGAAAAAGTGCAAAAGCACTCGGAAGATCGCGGCGCATCTTAAGATAAGCCAATCCATGGTGGCCAGGAAACTCAAAAAACACGGACTTTCAACCCATTCGAATCCGACCGGAAAAGAAAGGTGAAAATGTAGAAATGAGTTGAAAGCAACTCATTTTTCTGTAATAATATCAGATTATTTTCGTGACAGATCCCTTCTTTTCAGATTTTTGATTCGAATTTGACTCGATTTGAATCTTTTTTTGGCGGTCCTACTTCCCAAGATTTCGGAATCATACTAAAAAATAGAATGTTCTGTTCTGGCCCGGTATTTGCTATTTCCTTTAAAATAAAGTTATTGGTTTTGTCTCAGATAACCAGCTCTTATTCTTTGTCTTAACAATCGTAAATCGCAAATCCAAAATCCTATATTTCCCGTATGCTTGCAGTGCTGAATTGCAGCAATCTTTAAATTTTTAGCTTTGGAGGGTTCTGATGGCGAAGGAAATTCCCACGCACGCTCAGGTTGTCATTATCGGCGGAGGCATTGTCGGCTGCAGCGTGGCCTATCATTTGGCCAAGCTGGGCTGGAAGGACGTCCTGCTTTTGGAGCGCAAGACCATTGCTTCGGGATCGACTTGGGCCGCGGCCGGACTGCTGGGGCAGTTATGGGCCAACGCTCCGCTGACCAAACTGGCTGTTTACGGGGCCGATTTGTATTCCCGCCTGGAGGAGGAAACCGGGCAGCCCACGGGATACCAGCGTCCGGGATCGATTCGGGTGGCCCAGACCGCGGCCCGCAAGGAGGAATTCGATCGTTCCATGCAGATGGCCAGGGCCTTTGGGGTGGAAATGGAAGAGATCAGTCTTTCCGAGGCCAAGCGGCTTTTCCCTTTATTGCACATCGAGGATTTGACGACGGCTTATCTCCAGCCCAACGACGGACACACTAATCCGGAGGACACCACCCAGGCTCTGGCCAGAGGGGCCCGGTCCGGGGGTGTTACAATTCTGGAAAATGTGAAAGTGACCGGAATTCAGCTGGCCCACGCCAGTTCGAACCTGATCAACAGGGTCCGGAGCGTCCGGACCGATCTTGGCGACGTGAAATGCGAGTATCTGGTAAACTGCAGCGGGATGTGGTCCCGGGAACTGGGGAAAATGCTCGACGTCAGCTTTCCCTTGTTCGCGGCGGAACATATGCATATGACCACCAATCCTCTGGAGGGGACCTACAAAGGCATGCCCTATATCCGGGATATGGACGGCTATATTTATATCAAGGAAGAGATGGGCGGATTGTTGATGGGCGGTTTCGAACCGGTGGCCAAACCCTGGGGCATGGAGGGAATCCCTGAGAATTTCGCCCACACCCAGCTCCAGGAGGACTGGGACCAGTTTGAAGTTTTTATGAACAGCGCCATCCAACGGGTTCCGGCATTCAAGGAGGCCGAGATCAACAGCCTGACCACGGTGCCGGAGAGTTTTACGCCGGACACCGCCTATATGCTCGGCGAGGTTCCGGGGATCAAAAACGTGTTTGTGGCCACGGGCATGAACTCCGTGGGCATTACCAGCGCCGGCGGAGCCGGCCGGGCCCTGGCCCAATGGATCGATCAGGGCTATCCTGAAGATGATTTATCAGCTGTTGATGTGCGCCGCTTTTTCCCCTGGCAGCAAAATCGCTATTACCTGCAGGACCGGGTGGTGGAGGCCGTGGGCAATCTCTACGCAGACCATTGGCCTTTCAAGCAGCCGGTCACTTCCAGAAATGTCCGCCAAACCCCCTTTCACGACCGGCTTGCGGACCGGGGCGCCTGCTTCGGCGTGGTCGCCGGCTGGGAGCGGGCCAACTGGTTTGCTCCGGAAGGGGTTCCAGCGGAGTATGCCTACAACTGGGGTCGCCAGAACTGGTTTTCCTATTCCGCTGCAGAACATATGGCCGTCCGGGAGAATGTCGGAGTCTACGATCTGTCCTCCATGGCCAAGCTTCTGGTCCAGGGCCGGGATGCCTGCAGGATTCTGCAGCAGGTCTGCGGCAATGATGTGGATGTGGCCCGGGGCAAAGTGGTCTACACCCAGTTGCTCAATGCCAGGGGGGGCATCGAAGGCGATATTACCGTGACCAGACTGGCCGAGGATCAGTTCTTTGTGGTCAGCCCCGGGGCCTGCGCCACCCGGGATATGGACACGATCAAGCGGCAGATCGGCCCGGACGATTTTGTGACTCTGAGCGACATGACCTCGGGCTACACTATGCTCGCGGTTATGGGCCCCCGGTCCAGAGAGCTCTTATCCACGCTGACGGATGCGGACCTGTCCAATGCAGGTTTTCCCTTTGCCACAGCCAGGGAGATCGACCTGGCCTATGCGCGGCCCCTGGCCGTTAGGATGTCCTTTGTGGGGGAGTTGGGCTGGGAATTATACATTCCCACTGAATTTTCCAATAATGTCTTTGACGCCTTGATGGAAAAAGGGGAATCGTTCAACTTGAAGCTGGTGGGCCTGCACGCCCTGGATTCACTGCGTCTGGAAAAAGGCTTCAAGCATTGGGGTGCGGATATCACTCCGGAGGACACGCCCCTGGAGGCCGGCCTGGGCTTTTGCGTCAAGTTTGACAAAGGTGATTTTCAAGGCAGGGAGGCTTTGCTGCAGCAGAAGAAAAACGGTCTGAGCCGCAAGCTGGTCATGTTTTCCATTGATGATCCTGAGCCCTTGATTTATCATGATGAACCTCTCTATCGCAACGGGGAACTGGTGGCTGAAAATACCCACGGGGCGTATGCCCATGCCTTCGGCCGTTCCATCGGCATGTGTTATCTGCAAAAAGAAGGCGGCATCAGCGATGACTGGATCAGGCAGGGCGAGTATGCGATCAATGTGGCCGGAACACTGTATCCCGTCACCATTCACCTGGAGCCGCTCTATGACCCCAAAAGCACCAGGGTCAGGATGTAGATCAGACTTCGTACCGACATTACGGCTTTGAACCTTAAGACTATAAAATAATTAGCAATATTTGAAATCTTGTTAAAATTGGACATTCCTTTGGTTTCTGGTTTCAGGTGTCGGGTGTCTGGAAAGGCAAAATCCGCAAACTCCTATGAAACTTCATTTTTCTTTCTCCGTCACCCCGGCGTAGGCCGGGGTCCAGCTCTTACAATTTCGGTCTGGATTCCGGCTCCCGGATCGGGGTCCGGGACAGGCCCCGCCGGAATGACGGAGGAGTGACCCAAAGTTACTTCACTGATCAAACTGGCAGTCGTTGTTTTTAAATGAACAGCATAACAGATCAGTCGTATATTATTTTAAATATCAAATAATTATATGTCAGGGCTGCCAGCGGCTGGCGCTGAAACCTGAAACCAGACACATGAAACCACAAAATGAGGCAAAAAATAACACAAGATGTCCAATAAATCCTTATGATTTACGCGTCCTGTAAAGAACTCTGTATTTCCTGTCTGAACAATCGGAAATCGCAATTCGAAAATCGAAAATACGCTTGAAATTCCAAAAACCGTGAAGAGTGAACCTCAAAAGGAGGTCCCATGAAACGATTCATGAAATCCGGCATTCAACGCAGTTCAGGGTTCAGCTTAAACGTCATGAGCGATGACGAAGCCCATGAAATCCATTTGGGCACCCTGGAGATCCTCAAGGATGTCGGGGTCTATGTCCAAAGTGAAAAAGCCCGGGAGATATTTGCTTCCGGGGGCTGCAAAGTGGATCAGGCACAGGAAGTCGTGAAAATACCGAATTGGGTGGTGGAAGAGGCCATTCGTTCCGCTCCGGCCAGTTTCCAGGCCTGCGGTCGGCGGCCGGAAGACGATGTCATGCTGGAAGACGGCCGGGTGAGTTTCACCAACTTCGGGGAAGGCATCATGTTCGTGGATCCCTACAGCGGTGAACACCGGGAGACCACCAAGGCCGATATTGAAAAGGCGGCCCTGGTCATCGACTCCTTGGACTGCATCGCAACCTATGAACGCTGCATGTGCTCTCATGACAAGCCGGCCCCGGTTCAGGCCCTGCATAATGCCGAGGCCTCCTTGACCAATACCACCAAGCATCACTGGCTGGGGCCGGTGGATCGCTACCAGTCCGGCAAGATCATCGACATGTGTTCGGCCATCGTGGGAGGAAAAGAGAAGCTCCGGGAGCGGCCCATCCTGACCTTTGTGACCTGTCCCATCAGTCCCTTGAAGCTGCCGGAGGATCATTGTGACATCACCATGGCCGCCGCGGAAAACGGAATCGGGGTCAATGTCATTGCCATGGCCATGTCCGGGGGGTCAGGCCCCATCCATCTGGCCGGCACCCTGGTGGTGCAGAACAGTGAAGTCCTGGCCACCTTGGTCCTCAATCAGTTGACCGAGAAGGGCTCGCCCTTTGTCTACGCCAGTTCCACCTGCCCCATGGATTTGAAGCGAGCCACAGCCTCTGTGGGATCGCCGGAAACCGCCATGATCAGCGCTGCGGTGGCCCGCCTGGCCAAGTACTATTCGCTGCCCTGTTTTGTGGCCGGCGGCTAGGGGGACAGCAAAGTTGTGGATGCCCAGTCCGGCCATGAAAAAACCATCACCGGCCTATTGCCCGCTTTGGCAGGCGCCAATGTGGTCTACGGCTGCGGGATGCTGGAAATGGGCATTACCTTTGATCTGGCTCAGCTGGTTCTGGACAATGAAATCGCCTCCATGATTCTGCACACCCTGCAGGGCGTGCCGGTCAGCGACGCTACCCTGGCCGTGGACATGATCAAGGAAATGGGCATCGGCAAGGATTATCTGGCCCATGAATCCACCTACAATTTCATGCGCACCCAGTCCCAGGCCAAGCTCATTGACCGCCAGATGCGGGCCAACTGGGAAGCGGCCGGGGGGAAGGACATCTACGCCCGGGCCCATGAAAAAATGCTGGACATCCTCAAGACGCATGAGCCGGTGCCCCTGCCGGATACGATCCGGGAGGAGGTACGTTCCATCGTGGAAGAAGCGGAGAAGGAGACCGGAATTTGATGTCAGCTTTGCCTCTGGCAAATCTGACATATAAGCATTTGATATTTAAAACAATATACGACTGAGCTGTTATGCTGTTCATTTTAAACAACGACTGCCAGTTTGATCAGTGAAGAAACTTTGAAGAAAAATCGAGTTTCATACCCGACGAGCGTTGGAAGTTCGATATTCATTCCTTCAGGCAGAATTTGAACGTCCAACATCGAACGTCGAACATCGAACTTTGAATGAAGAAAAAAGAAAAACGAATGAAATACCAATTACTTGAAGAAAAAGCTGATTCGGGGATATGAGCATATCTTTTCTTTGATTCACCATTGGACGTTCGACGTTCGATGTTCGATGTTCATTCTGTCACGCCCTTTGGTTCAAAAAAGTTCGAAGTTTCATACGAGCCCGTCTGGGTTTCAGAAAATCTCCTTGATGCCGGAAGCATTGAGTAGTTGATTATATACCTTTCCTTAATCCCAGGAGGTTTTGTATGCGGTACTGTTTTTTTCGTCGAATGTTTAGTCTGGCCGCGGTCCTCATGATTCTGAGCTTTACCACCAGCCTGAATGCAGGAGATCTTCCAGGTAAAGGGGTGACGGTTCGACCCGCACGTGCAACCTGGACCACGGGATTTTTCCTGGAGGCCCTCTACAGCCGGGCCTTGGAGGAACTGGGGTATCAGGTTCAAAAAGCAAAAGATTTAGCGGTCCCCATTTTCTATCAATCCGTGTGTCAGGGTGATGTCGATTTTTGGGCCAATAGCTGGTTCCCCTTGCAGAATGTTCAACTTCCGAAAGATTTCGATGAAAAAGCCGAAATCGCCGGCTATGTGATCAAGGCCGGGGCCTTGCAGGGCTATCTGGCCTCGAAAAAAGATGTGGAAAAGTTTGGCATCACCTCTCTTGCTGATTTTAAACGGCCTGAAGTCAAAAAGGCCTTTGACTCTGACGGGGACGGCAAGGCCGAACTCGTTGGATGCCCGCCGGGATGGGGGTGCGAGCTGGCCAACAACTTTCACATGGAGATCTACGGCCTGGAAGATGATATCCATCTCATCAAGGCAGGGTATTCTGCAGGCATGGCCGATGCATTAGCCCGCTACCAGGCGGGGAAGCCCATTCTTTTTTATACCTGGACCCCGAACTGGACGATCTACAAACTCAAACCGGGCAAGGATGTTCTGTGGATCAACGTCCCGGAAATTATTGCCAGGGAGTCTGAAAAGCAGTTCAAAGACAAGATGACCATGAGCGGTGTGGACGGCGCTGTGAGCGATCCCATTAAAATGGGCTATCCCGCCAATGATATCTGTGTTGTTGCCAACAAGACCTTTTTGAAGGAAAACCCAGCGGCGGAAAAGATCTTTGAGATCATGTCCGTGCCTCTTCAGGATGTTGCGGCGCAGAACGTGAAAATGAATCAAGGAGAGAACAAGCAAAAAGACATCGAACGTCATGTTGACGAGTGGATCGCTGCGAACCAGGATTTATGGGATTCCTGGCTTGAACAAGGCCGAAATGCTGCGCAGTGATTTTTTTTATGGGTTGCAAAAGGATGGCTATTCTGCTAATATAAATCATTGACTGCATATGATCATTGTAATCCCTGAACGAAGAGCGGGTTATGGCAAAATTCATCATACGTCGGTTTTTCCTCATGATCTTGACCATGCTTTTGGTCTCTATGGCGGTTTTTCTCATTACCGAAGCCTCACCCGGAAATGTGGCCCGGAATGTCCTGGGGGGATTCATCACTCCGGAACAGGAAAAGTCGTTCCTCAATCAAATGGGTCTGGATGAGCCGATTCTGGTCCGCTATCTGTACTGGCTGGTGGGCAGCGACTGGCGGGCGGAGCGCAAGATCGGCCTGGACTTGGAACGGGTGACCTCAAAGGAGGGGTTTCAGGAATGGTGGGCGGTCAAGGAAGACGGCAGTCTGGTGCGCTGGAAAATGCAGGGCGAGGACCTCATTGCCACGGAACGCGGCCCGCAGGGCAAAATTTCCACCCACACAGACAATGAACGCTGGACGACCAATGAACAGGGGGAGTCTTTTTTTTGGGGGATCAATGATCAGAATCAGGCGGTGAAGTGGGAGAAAGGAAAAAAAAAGGAGGCCTGGCGCTTTGTCCAGGGGACCGGCTGGATGAAATCCAGCGGGGCCCCGACGGAATACATACCCATTAAAAAGGGCTTTGTCCGCGGAGATCCCGGAATTTCGCTGCGCACCGGCCGGCCGGTGAGCAAAAGCCTGGGGGTCCGTTTGCGCAATTCCCTGGTCCTGGCGGGCTCCGCTTTTGTGATCATCATGCCCATCGCCCTGTTCCTGGGCATTGTGGCCGGCTTGAAGGAAGGCTCCCTGCTTGATCGGGGCCTGTCCATCCCCGGGATGATGTTTTCGGTGATTCCGGAGTTCGTGACCGGTATCTTTCTTATTCTTATTCTGTCCCAATGGCTCGGCCTTGTGCCTGGCGCCACCGTCTTCGGGGAAAAGGCGCCCTGGACCCGCCCGGACATGTTGGTCCTCCCGGTATTGACTCTGGCCCTGATCGAACTGGGCTATATTCTGCGCATCACCCGGGCCAGCATGGCTGAAGTCATGCAGCATTCCTTTGTAAGGACGGCCTTTTTAAAGGGACTGCCCTACTGGCAGGTGATTTTCAAGCACGCGGTGCGCAACGCCCTGATCGCCCCGATCACGGTGATCATGCTGCACATCAACTGGATGATGAGCGGAATCGTCATCGTGGAGGTGGTCTTCGGCTATCCCGGTTTGGGCAAATACCTCCTGGATTCGGCCCTGTACAAGGATGTGGCCGCCCTGGAAGCCGGAGCGATGATCATGGTCCTGATCGCGGTGGGCACCCAGCTCATTGCGGATATCGTTTATACCTTCTTAAATCCGAGAATCAGGTACACTTGATCCAGAAACGGCGCCGGGCTGTTTCTGGAGATCGTTTGCATGAAACTTCAATTGAACGTCTAAGTACAGAGCTCTTTACAGGACGCGTATATTTGAAGGATTTTTTGGACATCTTGTGATATTTATTGTCTCTTTTTGAGGTTTCAGGTGTCAGAGTTTAAGACCTTGATATAGCATTATCTTTCTTTGCCTGACACCAGAAACCTGATACCAGAAACCAAAAGAATGTCCAATTTTAAGAACATTAAAGACATTATAAATTATTTTAGAGCGTTAAGTTTCAACGGCGTAATGTCTGTACGAAGTATGAGATTGCGTCGGCGAAGACGCCTCGCAATGACGGGTGAGGTCGACACAGTCAGTGGGAAAAGTACAGTAGCTCCAAGGAAAAGGAAGCTCGCATGACGGAACAGCAGACAGCGGAAGAAATGAGACCGGAGACCATTCCGGATCAGGGTGAGGGTTCGGTGCTGGAGTCCCAGAAGGGTTTCTGGAGGAAGATCAAAAGCGCGGTTCAGATCATTTTGACCTCCAAGACGGCTACCGTGGGATTCCTTCTGGTCTTTTTCTGGGTGGGGGTGGCGGTCCTGGCGCCGGCCCTGACGCCTTACACCCCGACAGAGCAGGACTGGATGCATCCCAATGAAGGGCCGTCGGCCAAGCATATCCTGGGCACGGATGAACTGGGCCGGGACCTCTGGACCCGGATTATTTACGGGGCCAGGGTGGTGCTGGTCTACCTGCCGGTGTCCGAGCACGTGACTATTCCCGGAGGAACCGCGATCTGGTCGGTCTTTGTGGCCCTGGTGGTCGGCTCCATCCTCGGACTGATCAGCGGATATATCGGCGGCTGGCCGGACGAGATCATCATGCGGCTTTTGGACGCCATGATTTCCATCCCGGTGCTGCTCTTGTATCTCTTGATCGTGGCCGCCCTGGGAGCTTCGGCCGTGAACGTGGTTATCGCCCTGGCCATCATGGGTATTCCTGGGATTGCCAGGCTGGTGCGCAGCCTGACCCTGGACATCCGCACCCGGGATTATATCAAGGCCGCGGAGACCCGGGGGGAGAGCAAGCTGCATATCATGTTCGTGGAGATCATGCCCAACGCCAAAGGACCGGTGATCATCGACGCCATGCTCCGGGTGGGCTACGCGATTTTCGCCATGGGCACCCTGGGTTTTCTGGGCATGGGCATCCCGCCGCCATCGCCGGACTGGGGGAGCATGGTGGCCAAAGGCCGGGAATTCATCCTGCAGGGACATCCCTGGGCTTCACTCTGGCCGGCCCTTGCCATCGCCACCCTGGTGGTGGGTTTGAACCTCATGGCCGACGGTCTGCGCGAGGAGATGACCCGCTACCAATAATTTTTGATTTTTTAAATCAAAAATTATTCAATTTTTTCAATTGATATCTCTGTGAACATGTCTTTGGTGGAATCCAAAAATAATCTCAAGACTGGGTGAATCATGAATGACACACAATCCGGTCCGCCGCTGTTGGAAGTCAAGGACCTGAGCATTGCCTACAAGACCCGAAAAGGCCGGGTCCTGGCTGTGGAAGGCCTGAATTTTCAAGTCAGTTCCGGGGAGACCCTCGGCCTGGTCGGGGAATCCGGCTGCGGCAAGAGCACGGTGGCTTTTGCCATCGTGGGCTTTCTGGGGCAGAACGGCCGGATTCCCAAAGGGCATATCTATTTCGACGGGGATGAAATCGTGGGCAAGCCCCAGCGGGAGCTGAACAAGATCCGGGGGGACCGGATCTCGGTGGTCTATCAGGATCCCATGGCCGCGCTCAATCCGGTGGTGCCGGTGGGCAAGCAGCTGGCCGAAGTCCTGACCGCCCATCGTTCCATATCGAATCACGAGGCCTGGGACCGCTGCGTCCAGATGCTCAAAAAAGTCCACATGCCGGACGCGGAACAGGTCATGAGCCGCTACTCCTTCCAGCTTTCCGGCGGCCAGCAGCAGCGGGTAGTCATTGCCATGGCCATGCTGAACAGCCCGGCCCTCTTAATCATGGACGAGCCGACCACGGCCCTGGACGTCACCGTGGAGGCCGCGGTTCTGGATCTGGTGGAGGAATTGAAGGAGGAGTACAACACCGGGATTTTGTTCATCACCCATAACCTTGGGGTGGTGGCCCGGGTCTCGGACAAGATGTGCGTCATGTATGCCGGAATCGGGGTGGAACAGGGTTCGGCCCATGATATTTTCAAAAATCCGGTGCATCCCTACACTCAGGGGCTCATCCGCTGCGTGCCCAAGCTGGGCCGGAACAAGGAAGACTCGGTGCTCTATCCCATTCCCGGCCGGGTGCCGGACCCGGCGGAACGGGAAAACGAGATTTGCATCTTTTCCGAGCGCTGCGATTATGCTCAGCCGGAATGCAGGCAGGGTCGGCCCAAATATGCAGAGATCGAACCCGCGCATACGGTGCGCTGTTTTCGGGCCAGGGATATCTATAAAAACCGGGTCAGCCATGAAGAAATCAAAAAGAAGCCTGAACTCAAGGATGAAGAGGAACAGGTGGAAAAGCTCCTGAACGTTGAAAACCTGAAAGTCTATTACGAGCAGGAGTCCAAGTCCCTGGCCAGCTTCTTCGGGATGGAGAAGAAACAGTTTGTCAAGGCGGTGGACGATATCTCGGTCAATGTGAGGAAGGGACGGACCCTGGGAGTGGTGGGCGAATCCGGCTGCGGCAAGTCCACCATGGTCAAGGGCCTGATCGGTCTGGAGGAGATCACCGACGGGCAGGCCCGGTTTTTGAATTTTGATCTGGACAAGCCGATCACCAAGCGGGAGCGGACCGTGATTCAGGAAATGCAGATGGTCTTCCAGAATCCGGACGCCACCCTGAATCCCTCCTATACCATCGGCCAGCAGATCGCAAGGCCGATCAAGCTGTTCAAGACTGTGCCCAAGAAGCAGATCAGGGACGAGGTGGTCCGTCTTCTGGAATCGGTGCGCTTGAACGAGACCTATTTTGATCGCTACCCCAGGCAGCTCAGCGGCGGGGAGAAACAGCGGGTGGGTATCGCCCGGGCCCTGGCCAGCCGGCCGGACCTGGTCATCTGCGACGAGCCCGTCTCGGCCCTGGACGTCTCGGTCCAGGCCGCGGTGCTCAATCTGCTCCTGGAGATCCAGAAGCGCTTTTCCACCTCCCTGATCTTTATTGCCCATGATCTGAGTGTGGTCCGATTTTTCTCCGACGACGTGGTGATCATGTACCTGGGCCAGATCATGGAGATGGGCCCGGTGGAGGCCATCTACGACCCCCCCTATCATCCCTATACCGAGGCCCTGCTGTCGGCAGTGCCGATACCTGATCCGGATGCGGATCAGGGGCACATCCGTCTGAGCGGCAACGTGCCCAGCGCCTTGAACCCCCCGGAAGGCTGCCGCTTTCATACCCGCTGCCCCCGGCGGCATCAGTTGCCGGACGGCGGCGAGATCTGCGCCCGGGAGCGGCCGCCGCGGAGACAGCTGGAAAACGGACACTTTATCCAGTGCCATTTTTCTGAGGAGGCCCTCCGTAATATGGAGGAACTCACGGAGGCGCATACCGCCGTCGGCGCATAAACGGGGTTATTTGTTTTTTTTAATGCCGGCCTCTTCATTTTGGAGAGAATGGAAGAACACAAAGGAGGATATCCATGAGTCAGAAACACATGCATCCAGGGGTCTTTGATCTCAAGTCGCAGTTGGACACAGGCAAAATTTCCAGGCGGGAATTTATCAGGTATGCGGCCCTGCTTGGGGTCTCGGTCACGGCGGCGAGCCAGATGGCCGGATTGACCTGGCCTGGCCGGGCCTTTGCCGGCAGCGTGAAACGCGGCGGCAGCGTGAAGGTTTCCGCCCCCATCGAGAGGGTGACCCATCCCTCCCAGATCTCCTGGATTGCGCCGAGCAACCAGATTCGACAGGTGGCTGAATATCTGACCTATACCGACGCCGATAATGTGACCCATCCCTATCTATTGAAGAACTGGGAGGCCAGCGACGATCTCCTGACCTGGACCTTGAACCTGCGGCAGGGAGTGCTGTTCAACAACGGGGACGAATTCACCTCCGACGATGTGGTCTTCACCATGAATCAATGGCTGGATAAGGATGTCGGCTCCTCCATGCTCGGGCTCATGAAGAGCTACCTGGATCCTACCGACATTGAAAAAGTCGGCAAGTATCAGGTCAAGTTGCATCTCAAGAGGGCGGAGATCGCCATCCCCGAGCATTTGTTTCACTATCCGGCCTTGGTCATGAATTCCAGGACCTTTGAAGGGGACTTTATCAAGCAGCCCCATGGAACCGGGCCCTTTACCGTCGAGATGTTCCGGGAAGGTGAACGCTGTGTCTTGAAGGCCCGGAAGGATTACTGGAAGAAAGGCGTTGACGGCAAGTCGCTGCCCTATCTGGATTCGGTGCAGTTCATCAATCTAGGAACGGAACTCGCCCCCCAGATCGCGGCCCTGCAATCCGGGGATGTCGATTCCATGGATATGTCCGATCTGCCCGGGCCTCAGGCCTTCAAGGCCTTGAAAGACAATCCCGAGGTCAAGGTCATGGGCATTCCCACCAATTCGGCCCGGGTCTTGCGCATGCGCGTGGATGTGAAACCTTGGGACGACAACCGGGTGCGCCAGGCCATCAAACTCTGTCAGCATCGGGAGAAAATCCTGGGCCTGGCCTATTACGGCGAGGGGCTTATTGGACAGGATGTCCATGTCAGCCCCATGCATCCGGAATATTGCGAGATTGATACTCCGAAATACGATCCGGAGCGGGCCAGGCAGCTGCTCAAGGAAGCCGGGTATCCCGACGGCCTGGAAGTTGATTTGAACGTGGGCAGCGGCTGGAACGAAATCGTCCGCTACGCCGAGATCTTGAAGGAAGACGCCAAACCGGCCGGTTTGACCGTGAACATCAAGACCATGCCCAACAGCCAGTACTGGGAAAAATGGACCGAAGTCGGCCTCGGGGTCACGGTCTGGGCCCACCGTCCCCTGGGGACCATGGTCCTCAATCTGGCCTATATTGCGGATGATGAAGGCAAGCCCGTGCCCTGGAACGAGACCAACTGGTCGGATAAGGAATTCGGTGAGCTGTTGGAGCAGGCCAACGGCACCCTGGACATTGAGAAACGCCGCCAGATCTTCTGCAAGCTGGAAAAGATCCAGCAGGATCGCGGCTCCATCGGCATTCCTTTCTGGATCAACCAGTGGATGATCTGCAGAAAACGGGTGGAAAACCTGAATGCCCATCCAACCATGTATATGTATTTTGATGATGTCTGGCTGAAGTCCTGATGGACACGTCGAAAGAGTGCCCTTTGCCTGAATTTCGGTTCTTCTTAGGAATGAGAAGTTACGGGCTTAAGGCATAATTGTTTGAAAATTATCAAAAAAAAACTGCCGTTTGGCAATCGCCGGATGGCAGTTTTTTTGTTTGACCAAAAAGCATATCCTTTGTAAGTTTTTCATATCCCCTGAGGGGGCCTCCAGCCCATCTTGCCTCATCTCTGTTCTCTGGACCGGCACGGCAGGAGAACGTTTTTCCTCGTGCATTCTTTGTTTTTGTGGTGATTGGTGAAGACGTTCTTCACCAAGGACCTGATTTGTGCGTTTTTTTATTTTTATCAAAGGAAGAAGCCTTGGCAGTATGACGACCCTTAACAGTGCACACAGAATTCTCGAAATCAACCTGACGGACAAGAGCACCGCGGCGGCTGCCATTGATCCCGAGGTCCTGCAAAAGGTTTCCGGAGGTCGGGGCTATAACGTCTGGCATCTTCTGAAACATTTGCCGTCTGCTGCTCAGCCCCTGGGACCGGAGAATATTCTGCTCATGAGCAGCGGTCAATTGACCGGCACTAAGGCCCCGGTTTCCTCCCGCCTGCATATCAGCGCCCTTTCGCCGCAGACCGGGCTTTTGGGAAGCTCCAATATCGGAGGGCAGTTCGGGACCGGCCTGCGGGCCTTCGGATATCTGTCCCTGAAGGTGCACGGCAGGAGTGAGGCCCCGGTCCTGCTGGTGATTGCCCCGGATGGTGTTTGTTTTGCGGACGGCCGGACCTGGTGGGGACTGGATACCCGGCAGACCCATGAGCGCATCCTGAAGAGCTTCGGACCCCGAGCTCAGGCCCTGACCATCGGGCCGGCCGGGGAAAACCTGGTCCCCTTTGCCTGCATTCTGCACGGTCTGGATCATGCTGCGGGCAGAACAGGCCTGGGTGCGGTCATGGGCTCCAAAAATGTAAAGGGGGTGGTGATCACGGATACGCCCAAATCCCAAACAGCCGCTGCAGCACAGGTCAACGGCTCTGTTCGGGACTTTGTCCGCAAAGTGAAGCAGAGTCCGTATTACCGGGACTTTGCCAGACACGGCGGCGCCGGCTCGGTGCTCTGGTGCAATGAACTGGGCTTTATGCCCACCAGAAACTATCAGGCGCATCGTTTTCCTGAAGCAGCCAAAATCGACGGGAGGCTTTTGGAGAGCGCCACCCGGAAGCGAACCCGCTGCTCTCGATGTTTTATCGGCTGCAAGGCCGAGCTTGCCTTGCCGGAGAGTCGATTTTCCGGACGCCGGGCGAATCGCCCCGAGTTTGAACCCCTGGTCAATCTTGGAGCCAGATGCGGCCTGTCGGATCTTCATGCCGTGGTCTATCTGGACAACCTCTGTTCCCGCCTGGGCCTGGACTGTATTTCAGCGGCAGGGGTGCTGGCCTTTGCCATGGAGCTTTTTGAGAAAGGCATCCTGACCCCGGAGGATACCGGAGGGCTGGAACTTGCCTGGGGCCGGGCTGAGGTCATGGAGGCCCTCCTGCAGCAGATCGCCCGCAAAGAGGGCTTGGGCCGGATCCTCGCCCAGGGGGTGAGAAAAGCGGCTGAAAACATCGGCCGCGGGGCCGAAGCCTATGCCTATGAAGTTAAGGGATTGGAGCTTTCCGCTTATCATCCGTCCAGGATAAGAGGCACGGCCCTGGCCTACGCCGTGTCCGGCAGAGGCGGTGACTTCAATACCTTGTACGCCTCCCTGGAATACAACTGGACTGCGGATCAGGCCCGCCAGGCTTTCGGTTCGGCAGAGGCTGCTGATCCGCAAGGACGGGCGGGCAAGGCACGGATGATCAAGCGGGCCGCGATTGTGAATGCAGTCCTGGACAGTCTCGGACTGTGCAAGATCCCGACCTTGTCCCTGCTCTGTGATTTTTCCCTGGAGGAAGAGGCGGCTCTGTACAGGGCGATCAGCGGGGAGGCCACGACAGCTGAGCAGTTTTTGGAAATTGGAGAGCGAATTGTCAATTTGGAACGGCTTTTGAATTATCGGCTGGGGGCGAGCAGCAAGGACGATGCGCTTCAGGATTTCTTTTTTGAATACGGGAAAGGCGGAGATGACTGGCTCAGTCCCCTGGTGCAGGATTTTTATGAAGCCATGGGCTGGGATGCAGACGGCAATCCGCCCTGAATGAGGTTAAAAGGTTCCAGGTTCACGGTTCACGGTTGAGAAAAGACAGAGAAAAAAAAGGTTAAAAGGTTCCAGGTTCACGGTTCACGGTTGAGAAATGACGGAGAAAGGAGAAGACTATGGATCTCAATTTGATCGCTGAGGGCAGACAACCGAAATTGCAGTTTTTGAATACCAAAGATAAAGAGCAGATCATGAGCGGCGCCCTGAAGGTCTTAGAGGAATTCGGCATGCAGATTCTGCACCCGGAGGCCAGGGATTTGCTGCAAAAAGCGGGCTGTATTCCGGAAGCGGACTCGATGCTGAAAATCCCGTCTCATTTGGTGCACCAGGCCGTTGAAACCGCCCCGTCTTCGATTGCAGTCTTTGACCGGGAGGGCCGCCAGGCGATGGATCTGGGAGGATACCGTTCCTACTACGGCCCGGGATCGGATCTCATGTACACCCTGGACGGAGCCAGCGGAGAGAGGAGGGAAAGCCGGCTGGAAGATGTGCAGCGGGCGGCCACAGTCTGCGATTCCCTGCCCAATATCGATTTTTTGATGTCCAGCGCCTATCCCAATGAGATCCCGGCCTCCAAATCCTATCTGACTTCCTTTCAGGCCATGACCGAGCATTCCTCGAAGCCCATTGTCTGTACCGCCGAAGGAAAACGCGATTTGCACCGGATGTGGGAAATCGCCCGCCTGCACCGGGAGGGCGCATCAGACCTGGCGGATCGCCCGTATTTCATTCAATACGCCGAACCCATCAGTCCCAGGAAACATCCCTTTGACAGCCTGGACAAGCTCCTGCTCTGCGCGGACAAAAAGATTCCCTGCATCTATTCTCCGGCCCCCATCAGCGGGTCCACCGCGCCCATGAGCGTTGCCGGGCATGTGGTTCAGGGACTGTCCGAATCCCTGTGCGGCCTGGTCATCCATCAGCTCAGAAACCCCGGTGCCCCTTTTTTGATGGGCATGGGAGCCGCGGTCCTGGATATGGCCACCAGCCAGTGCAGCTATAACGCCCCGGAATATTATCTGGCCTACATGGCCACCGTGGAGATGAGCCACTTTCTTGACCTGCCGTCCTGGGGCTATGCCGGAACGAGCGATGCCCAGATTCCGGATGGGCAGGCGGTGCTTGAGTCGGGGTATCAGACCCTGCTGGCTACGTTGGGGGGCGCTAACCTCAACCATGATGTGGGCTATTTGAATTTCGGCCTGACAGGCTGTCTGGAGATGATCGTCATCAACAACGAAATCATCGAGCTGGCCAAACGGATCAAGAAGGGAATACCGGTGAACAGGGCAAGTCTTGGCCTGGAAGCCATTCAGGAGGTGGGTCATCAGGGGCATTATCTGACCCATGAGCACACCATGGAGCACCTCCGCTCCACCCAGTGGCGGCCGGATCTTTTCTCCCGCCTCGGCTATGAAGCCTGGGACAAGAAGGGGCGCCGGACCCTGCTGCAGCGGGCAGCAAACAGGCTGGAGTCCATCCTCCGCGATCACCGGGCTGTGCCCCTTGAGCAGGCAAAGCTGGATCAGATCCGCGAAATCGTGGACGCCCCCTTTACAGACTAAAAAAATTGCCGCCTGAACATTCTAGTATCTGAGCGTGAAATCTGTTTCAGCCTCTCCGGCCATATTCCGCAATCCGTTGACGAAGTGGCATTTTATTGCTACTGGCTGTCTATCTGCAAAGCGATTGATTTTGGGACGATAGACGCATCAAAGAAGGAGCTCCCTTGGAGCGGAAGTATATGAAACAAAACAATCAATCCAGGCATTGGTTTTTTTTCTCGGTCTGCCTCTGCGGGCTGTTCTTCCTGGGGGCCTGTTCCCTGTTTGAAAGCGATGAGGAAAAGGCGGCCAAGGCCTTTAATGCCGCCCTGCAAGCCATTGAGAAGAACAACACGGATGAGGCCCTTATCCATTTGAAAAATGCGGTCCAGCTCAAACCGAATCATCCCCGGGCCCATTACCGGCTGGGGACTTTGTATTTCCAAACCCAGGAGCCCAGAATGGCCATCCGGGAACTCTTGACCGCCTTGAACCAAAAACCGGATTATCGTGAGGCCCGGGAGATGGCGGCCTCGTTTTTTTATGGGATCAGGCGGTATGAGGAGGCTGTTCCGCATTATAGGAAGCTTTTGGAACAGGATACGGACAATTATCAGGCCAGGCTCGCCCTGGGGGATTGTCTCACGAAAACCGAGCAGCCCGAAGAAGCGATTGGGGTTTTCCGGGAGGCCATTGTTGCTTCGCCGGAAAAGCTTGAAGCCAGAATCGGTTTGGCCCGGGCCTTGTCTGCGGCAGGCAAAGAGGATGAAGTTGCCGATGTCCTGCAGCAAGCCAAAGCTTCCGCCCCGAAACAGGCGGCGCCGAGGATTCTGCTTTTCCGCTGGTATGACCAAAACAAGCAGCAGCAAAAGGCTGAACAGGAACTCGTTGATTTGATCGAATCGCTGCCTGATCAAGCGGTGGGCTATTTTGAATCGGCTCAGTATTGGCTGCGCAGGAAGAATCTCGATCGGGCGGAACAGGCCCTGCAACAGGGTCTGGACAATCAGGTTGCCGATCCGAAATTGCTGCATGGCATGGCCCTGGTCAATCATTACCGGCAAAATACGGATGAAGCCCTGCGCTGGTTCCAGAGGGCGGCGGCTGAATATCCCGAGGACAGAAACAGCCTCCTGCTGCTCGGCGACTATTATCTCTATCTGCAGCAGACGGAGCAAGCCACGGCGACGTATGAACAGGTCATCGCCAAGTGGCCGGAAATGAAAGAAATGAAAGCTAAGGTGGCCAGACTGCTGCTTGAAGAGCGAAAAGGGAAAAAGGCCGAGGCCCATATTGAAAGCCTGATTCGGGAGCATCCGGATTACGCCCAGGGACATCTGCTCCAAGGTTTGATCAAAAAGGAGTCCGGGGAGGATGAAGCCGCCAAGTCTGCTTTTTATAAGGCCAAGGAATTGCAGCCCGAAGCCTCCGGTGGGCATTATTATTATGGACTGGCCCTCCTGGAGGAAGAGGCCTACGAACAGTCCCTGTCCGAAGTTTTGCAAGCCCTGGAAAACAATCCGGATTCCCGGAGAATTCGTTTAACTCTTGCCTATATTTACTTCAAAACCGGCCGCCTGGACAATGCCTTGGAAGAACTGAATCGCATCCTGGGCGTCGATCCCGGCTTTCTTCAGGCCAGGGAGCTGCGCTCCGTGGTCTTGATGCGTCAGGAGCAATTGGATCAAGCGGTCCAAGACTCTCGATATATTTTGGACAAGCAGCCCGGACTCTCAAAAATCAGGTTCCGATTGGCCAGGGTTCTTCGGCGGCAAGGAAAGCTCGATCAGGCCCTTCAAGAATTGAAGGTCCTTCTGGAGGAGGCCGGGGAGAGCGTGCCGGTTTTGACGGAAATGGTCGGAATCTACTCTGCTCAGAACGCATTTCAAGAGGGACTTGAGCTGCTTGAGCACTGGATCGAAAAAGAACCGGACGCCCTGCAGTTGGGCTTGCTCAAGGGCAATCTTCTCTTGAACTGGGAGAAATTGGATCGGGCCGAGGGCTATCTCAAGCAGTTGCATGGCCGGCACCCTGGCTCAGAACTGCCCCTCCTGCTTCTGGCGCAGGTTTATCTGGTCCAAAAGGACCCGGCCGGAGCCTTGGATGCCTACCGCCGGGCCATTTCGGTCAATCCGGAAAATCCGGCCCCGTATCTCCGACTGGCCGGCATTTATAACAGCCAAGGCGAGTGGCGGCGGTCCATCGACGTCTACCAGGAATTGCTTGAGGTCAGGCCTTCTTTTGCTCCGGCCATGAATGACCTGGCCTATCTCTACGCTGTCCAGGGGATTAACCTGGACAGGGCCATGAAGCTTGGTCAGAAGGCGCTTGAATTCAGACCCAACGATCCGAATGTTCGGGACACGCTAGGCTTTGTGGCCTATCAAAAAGGGGCCATGCTCGTGGCCCAGCGCTATTTTCGCGAAGCCATTGAAATGCAGCCCGGGCGACCTGTTTTTCACTATCACTTGGGGAAGGTCCTGGCCGCCCGGGAGAAGTATTCCCAGGCCGGCCGATCCCTTGAAAAATCTCTGGATTTAGGTTTGAGCGGCGAAATGAAGACGGAAGCCGAAGACCTCCTCGATCAGATTGCCGGGAAGTCGGATGTGCAGCAGCAGGTTGCCGAGCTCCTGCAGGAGGGCAAAATCGATCGTGCCCTGCAGACGGTCAGAGAAGCTCAGGAAAAGGCACCTGAGAACGCTGAGCTTTCCTTTCTCCTGGGCCGGGTGTATCAGGAAAAAGGTTCACAATTAATGAGTGAAAAATATCTCAGCCGGGCTGTGGAATTGGATGCAAACGAGGGCTTGTACCGCTTTCACCTGGGCCGGGTCTTGTTCGCCGAGCAGGAGTTTGACAGGGCTCGAGAGCAGTTGGAACAAGCAGTGCAGCTGGGACTAACCCCGGATCACCTGCAACAGGCTGAAAAATTGCTCCAGGACATTGCAAACATCGAGTAACACGCATGAAAAATATTTTCATTATTGAAAAAGACCGGGCTTGGCGCAAGGTTTTGGAAGAAGCCCTCGGGGCGGATTTTGAGCTGTTTTTCTGGGATCAGAAAACATCCCTGGAAAAGGAATTGAGTAACAAGCATTACGGGATGGTCCTGGCGGATAAAGAGAGCTATCAAAAAGATATCTTTGAGTTCATTCAATGGCTGACCTCGACGATGCCTTACGCCCCGGTGGTGATTTTCAGTGAGGAGGAAAAGGCCGAAGATGTGGTCAAGGCTATTAAATGCGGGGCCTATGATTATGTAACCAAGCCTTTCAGTGTAGAAAAGGTCCGGCTCGACGTGGAGCAAGCCCATGAAAGTCGAAGCTTGAAGAATGAAATCGACTACCTGCGGCATGAACAGGACACGGTCTATGATTTTGACCGGATTATCGCCTGCTCTCCGGTGATGCAGGAAGTGGTCAGCACCTTGAAGAAATTTTCCCAGGTGGAGGCCACGATTCTCATGACCGGCGAGACCGGGACCGGCAAGAGCTTTCTGGCCGGCTCGGTCCATTTTAACAGCCAGCGCAGGAAGAAACCCTTTATCCATGTCAACTGCGCCAATATCCCGGAGACCCTGCTGGAGAGCGAACTGTTCGGCCATGAGAAAGGATCCTTCACCGGTGCGGATAAAATGCGGGTGGGACGCTTTGAACAGGCCCATGGGGGCACCTTGTTTCTCGATGAGATCGGGGAGCTGAGTCTGCCCATCCAGTCCAAACTGCTCAGGGCTTTGGAAAGCAAATCCTTTGAACGGATCGGGAGCAATAAGACCATATATTCCGACACCAGGATCATCGCGGCGACCAACAGGCGATTGAGCCGTCTGGTGGAAGAAAACCTCTTCCGCGAAGATCTCTATTTCAGGATCAACATCCTCAATGTCCGATTGCCTCCCTTGCGGCAGCGCAAGGAATGCATCAGGCCGGTGGCGGATTTTCTCCTCCACAAATACTGCCGGGCCCTGGGCCGGAAGCGGCTGAGTTTTTCCAAGGAGATCCTGGAGTGGATGGAGTCCTATCACTGGCCGGGGAACATCCGGGAAATGGGTAATTGTATTGAACGGGCCATTATTCTGGAAGAGGGGAACGAGATCGGCTGGAAGAGTTTCTATCTGCCGGAAAGCATCAAAACAGGCGATATCGAGAACGGCGGCCCAAACCAGGTCAGGGATTTGAAGCAGAGCGAAAAAGAGCAGGTCTTAAAGGCCCTGGAGCAGTCCTACTGGGTCCAGAAGCACGCTGCCGAACGCCTGGGCGTCAGCCCGAGAGCCTTGAATTACAAGATCAAGAAGTTCAATATCAGCCACCCCGGCTGGCGCAAGCACACCTGAAGCCGTATTTTCAGACCTCGTAAACCAGTTGTGATGATCACACTTAACACTTTAAAATAAATATATATAGACTTCAAAATTGGACATAATATCGAAATACGAAACACGAAATTCGAAACAAATTTCAAATACCAAAATTCAAAAAATAAGAAAAGCAGAATGATAACAGGTTGCTTTTCTTGTATTTTTTTATCAATCTTTGTTTTTGTCATTCGAGAATTTGAATTTCGTGCTTGTTTCGAATTTCGAGTTTCGTGCTTCGAATTTATTATAAGCAGATATGTGCCGAAAATAATCCAATTTTAGCTCTTGGTGAAGAGCTCTGATTTTGCTGACAGCGGATTCCTTTCGCGGCCCTGCCCGGCGCAAGATCATTCCCGGTCCTTGAACAACTCGGTCAGGACCGCTTCTATTTGATCCGCACTCATCAAATCTTCGGTCAGCAGGATCTCGCCGATCAGGCGGTGATGACTGTTCGGCTGCATGTCTTCCTGAATCTGCCGGGTCATGGCCCGGATGAGCTCCTCAGGGGTGATGAACCCCATTTCCACGGCCAGCAGGCCGAAGCGCTTTTCATAATGCTCTATCTTACTGGTTTTGATACTCATGGGCAGGCTCTGTGTTCAAGGTTGACATTCATGATCGGGTCCGGCTCCCGGGATTGTTCTCTGTTCGGAGGGTGACGGATGAGGGTTTGAAACCTCATTGCCCCTTGAAGAGCAGGACGGACCAGACCGTGAGGATGATGATCTGGAAATCCAGAAACCAGGAGCGGTGCTTCACATAATACAGGTCATAGTGGAGCTTTTGATGGCTGTCTTCAAAGCTTTCCCCGTATTGGTATCGGACCTGGGCCCAGCCGGTGAGTCCCGGGCGGATGGTATGCCGCAGATCGTAATAGGGGAGCAGTACCCGGAGCTTTTCCACAAATTCCGGCTGCTCGGGCCTCGGGCCGACCAGATTCATATCCCCTTTCAGGATGTTCACCAATTGGGGGATTTCGTCCAGGCGAACCTTGCGCATAATCTTTCCGATTCTGGTCACCCGGGGATCGTTTTTTGAGGTGAAAACCGTTTTGGGACTTCTGTTCTGTTCCTGACGCATGGACCGGAATTTGAAGAGGGTGAAGATTTTGCCCTGCTGGCCGACCCGCTTTTGTCGAAAGAGGATCGGGCCCGGGGATTCAAGCTTGATCAACAGGGCGAGGAGTAGATACACAGGGGCGAGCAGGACAAGCAGGAGGATGGAAAACAGGATGCCCTGAACCCGCTTGATGCTGCTCAAAAATTCTGAACTCTTGAAGCCTTTTTCGTAGATGAACCAGCTCGGCTTGAGAAAGTCGTCCACGATGATCGTTCTGGTGAGTTGTTCGTAAAAATTGAATCCTTCCAGGATGTTGATATTTTTTGTTTTCAAGCGGAGCAGCTCATTGGAAGGGATCTTGCCCCGCCGGTCCCGCAAGGCCACGATAATGCAGTCGATTCCCTTGTCCCAGATAAAGTCCTCAAGCTTGTCAAAGCCGAACACCACCGGGACGCCTTCGAAGCTGTCCGCGATTTCCTTTTCCTGGGACGTGAATACCGAGGTGAGGGTGAAATTACGGAAGGGCCGTTTGTTGACTTCCTGAATGAGTTTGCGGCAGAGTGAATTGGCCCCGAGGATGATCAGGCGCTCCCGGTTTTTTTCCAGGCAGAACAAGATCCAGAAGCGAAAAAAGAACAGAGCGCAAAAAGTGAGGGCTGTAGGAACGACGAAAAATGGATCCATCTCGCCGTGATGGATCAGGAGATAATAGCCCAGGATGAGCAGGAAAGTGAGCAGGAAGCCTTCCCAGGTCCGCAGGAAGAGTTCAAAGATGTGGTAGGATTCGATGATGGAATAGAAACGGTTGACTGCGCAGCTGATCACAGTCAGATAACAGAAGATGAAGATAACATTGAGGTGGTCTGCAAAGGTGTCGCGACTGGCGGCGTAAAGACTGAAGACCGCAAAGGCGATGATCAGATCGGCCGCGAGGACCGACAGAACTCCGTTCCATTTTTTGAGTGAAAACAAGAAGGTCTATTCCTCATCTTCCTGATAGGCTTTGATCCGGTTGCCTCCGAGAATTTTCGCGGAGACAAGAGCTGTCTTTGCTTTTTTGATAAGCTTTTCAGGTTGTTCGCCTGCCTCTGGAAATATACAGTAGCCCCCGCTCAAAGTCAATTGAGGTTCTTTTTGGATCAGGCCCTCCTCCGAAATACCGGAAACTTTTTCCAGGATTCTCCGGCTCACGATTTCAGTCTCCCGGTGGTCTGCGTCGCAGAGCAGCACGCCGAACTCATCGCCGCCCGTGCGGCCGACAATATCTTCAGCCCGGACGCAGGCCTTGATCCTGTCGGCGATGACATAGAGCAGGTGGTCCCCGATCTGGTAGCCATGCGCCCGGTTGAGGACGTCGAAATGATCGATGTCCAGGGTCATGACGGACAGGTTTGTGTTTTCCGTTCTCTTGGCGCGTTTGATTTCTTCCTGAAACCGTACCCACCAGCGCCCGTAGCTGTAAGTGTTGGTCATCCGGTCGGTATAACTCAGTTCTTGAATTCCCAGATCGTTTCCGCTTTCCTGAATCGCCTGGGCCGCTCTTTGGACAATGGTCCGGAGCACTCCCTCGTCAGGACCTTGCCAGATCGGCTTGGTATCGGTGAAGAGCAGCAGATGGCTGGTCGGCGTCTGATGCATTACAAGAGGGATGGTGGTCACAAACTGTTCTTCTAAGTATTCCGCAGAGAGGCTTTGCAGTTCCGATCTTTGAAATATGCGAACTTCACTGGTTTTTAAAACCTCCGAGCTGATCACCGTGGGCAGGAGGGCCTTGTAGATTTCCCGGTAGTTTTCCGTCTCAAATCCATACCCGAGGATCATATCGAAAAAGTCGGCTTCCTGGTTTTTGAGGAGAAAGAGCCCTTTCTTCTTGCAGTGCAAAAGATCGGTCAGGAGGTGAAAGACATAGTCGAACAGGGATCTCATCCGGCTCAAGGCTTCATATTCGCGAAAAAGATTCAAGGTATAGAGTTGGGACGGCGGATCATGCGGCGATTTGGGCAGGTCGATCTGCTGGAGGAAATTGGAAAAGTGCTCGAGGACATTTTGAATGAGAACTGTTTTGGCCGGCTCCGCAACAGAGTCGCCGGCGGAGGTATTGATGTTCAGGGTTCCGACGGCACCGTTTTTGATCTTGAAGGGAACAATGTACGAGGTTTCCCCGGGATCCAGCTTCACCAGATCCTGGGTCTCGATATCCAGGGCGGAGCTGGTTGTTCGGCCCTGCAGGCAGACCGGCTCCCCGCTTTGGGCGACTTTTCCGGAAACGCCGCTGCCCAGCCTGACCCTGGCTTTTTCCACAATCTCTTTTTTCAACCCCCGATAGTTTTTGACCCTGAGTTCCTGACCCTGTTCATCGGGAAGCATGATCGAGCCGCTCTCGGCCTCCGTGATTTCCAGGACGATATCCAGGACCAGTTCAAAAATCGAAGAGGAGAGGGAGGTCTGCGCAGGAGGGTTCATTTTTTTTCTTCCTTTTTCGAAACAGAACTGCGCTTTTTGCCTTTGAGCCAGAGGTTCAGCTTTTGTTCCTGGCCCTGATCCTTGGCCTCATAAAACGTCCGGTTCTGCAGATGATCGGGAAGGTATTCCTGGGCAATCCAGCTTCCGGGAAAGGCATGGGGATATTTATATCCTTTCCCGTAGCCCCAGTCTTTGTGGAGGCTGGACGAAGGATTCCGCAAATGAAAAGGCACGGGCTGCAGGTCGTTATCCTTGATTTCTTTTCTGGCGGCCAGGTAGCCGGCATAGGTGGAATTGCTTTTGGGTGCCAGGGCCAGATAGACGGCTGTTTCAGCCAAGGGGATAAAGCCTTCGGGCATTCCGGTCAGTTCGACGGCCTGAAAACAGGCAACCGCAAGGGGAAGGGCCTGGGGATCCGCCAGCCCGATGTCTTCCGAAGCCGAGAGGATGAGCCTGCGGCAGATAAATCTCGGATCTTCACCCCCTTCCAGCATCCCGGCCAGGTAGTACAGGGCCGCGTCCGGATCGCTGCCCCGGATGGACTTGATCAAGGCAGAAGCGAGTTCATAATGACTGTCTCCCTGTTTATCGCTTTTTTGCATGATTTCCGGAAGTTTTTTGGCCAGTGTCTCCGGATCGAGGTCTTCAGGCGGAAAGTTGGAGACGTATTCCAGGAGATTCAAAAGGGTTCTGGCGTCGGCCCGGCACAGTGAAATCAGCATCTTCAAGCTGTCTTCAGAAAGCTGGAGGTCCAAGTATTGCAGACCCTTGCCGGCGATTGTCGTCAAGTTTTTCCGGGACAGGGGGTGCAGACGCAGGGTGTGGACCCGGGACAGGAGCTGATTTGTTACATGGAAGGCCGGATTCTCCGTCGTGGTTGCCAAAAGGGTGATGGCTCCGGATTCCAGAAGCGGGAGAAAAAAATCCTGCTGTGTTTTAGAGAATCTGTGAATTTCATCCAGAATCAGCACCTTGGTCTGGGCAATTTTTTTTCGCAGGGCGCTCAGGCCGGTTTCCGGAGCGCTGAGGCGCAGCCAGGGCTGATTCCATTGTCTGGCCAGCAAAAGCGCCAAGCTGGATTTGCCGCATCCCGGGGGGCCAAAGAATAGGACACTGGGCAGGCGGGGACCATGCAGAAAATGCTCCAGCTGATCCAGTATATGTTCCTGGCCCACAAATTCCGACAGGTTTTGAGGGCGGAGCTTTTCAGCCAGGGGCTGGTGAGATTGTCTTGAACGGTCAGTCATTCCGTGATTTGGGCTCGTCTTGGTCAAGGTCTGTTTCTAATTCGATTTCTTCAATGAGCGAGGTCCAGTCAACATCTCCCTCCTGGGACGACTCCTCCTTGCCTTGCGGCGCAGATCCGGATTGTTTACTCGAGGGCGGAGATTGCCCGGGTTCATCCTCCTCGTCCTGGAAGTCGATTTCGATCTCGGCATCTTCCGAGAGCTGCGCCCATTCTTGGCCCCGGCTTTGGAGGGATTCATCCGGTGAGGGCGCGCTCTCGGCTGCGACTTCCTCTTCCTCGGCCCCGGGCAGGTCTTCCAGAGTATACTCGATTTCCTGGAGCTCAGACTCCGGTTCTACTGGACTTTCCTGAACCCCGGCCGAAGGTTCTTCCCGGGGTGGCGGCGCCTGTTGATGGTCCGGGGAATGCGATTGAACTTCCTCCGGGTTGAATGCATCCGCCGCTTGAGCCGGCGATGTCTCGAAGTCTTCCTCCGGATTGTCCTCGGCCGGAGGCGGGAAGTATCCGGTTTGGTCCTCCGGCACGGAGACTGCTGGGTCCGAAGCTTTCAACCAGTCCAGATTCAAGTCCTTTTTTTCTTTTTCCCAGACATAACCGCAGGCAGGACAGGCTTCCAAATAATCAAAGCTTGTATATTTACATTTTCTGCAAAACATGTTTCCTCCAAAAGAAGCCTCAATTGCACAGTGAGAAAAAATCATCACGCAGCCGCGTCAAATGAAAATATCTGTCGCGGACGGCTTGTCCGTAATCAGACAGTTCCTCTTCCGGGGGACGAATATACTTATTGAGGAGGTACGGATCCCGGAGTATGGCCTGGCAAGTAGCTAAAGCGTGTTCAAGGAGCGATTCAAATTGGTTGACATTTTCGAATTTTAAATCCTTGAGGTTGCGGATGGCCAGATCGAGCATTTCCAGATAATTGATCTTTTGCCCTTTGAATCGTTTCTGTCGGATATCCTCAAGCTGCTTCGCCTTTCGGGCCTGCTGGATATAATTGTACTGCTTGAAGACTTCCTGGTACAATTCGTTCATTTCCTGAAACAGGGCGAAGTTCTCTTCGGCAAAGAGATAGGTGTCAAGCACCTTGGCAACTTTGTTGTAGAATTCTTCCGAATACCCGATGATCCTTCGCTGGTGTTTCTTGAGCCAGGCAGAAAGGAATTTGAGTCTTTTTTCGTGGGTATCCGTATCTTCCACGATTTCATTGCGCTTGAATCTGATCCGGCCGTAATATTCGCCTTTTACAATGTCATTGAGCGTCAGGTAAAGCAGGGTTGTGTCTTTGATGTAACTGGCGGCATTTTGCGTTTCTCCGGTCAAGGGATGGATGAACTCCAGGTGAGTGGCAGAGAGGGCTCTGTCCTTCCGGATATTGCTGGGGTCGTATTCGTGCTGTCTGTAGCGGATTCTGAGGATGCCGGCCGGCGGCGCCTGTGAAATCAGGAATCCCCGGGATTCGAGGTTTTCTATCTTGTCGACGGCGGTTTTTGCAAGAGAAATCAGGGCTATTTTCTCAATAAGCGGATTTTTCACATATTCCGGATTGAAATAAATCGTGGTGATAGTCCGGTCGGATTGTCCCAAAACCCTGATTAGGAACGATTCCCGCTTTCTTTTGAGCTGTCTGGCAAAAAGAGCAGCTGAAGTCCTTCGTTCGGCTGCAATGGGAAAACCGTACAATTCCATGAGGAAGCGATACACAAAGTTTCTGTTCAACTCGTAGAGCCGGCTGTCGTCCCGTTTAAACTTCCCGATTTTTAAGCCGAAACGCTTGAGCTCATAGTTCAGATCCGAGGGAAACGAAGCGTAAATACCGGAAAAATAGAAGTCTCCGGCATTGTTTTTTGATAGGACATGCCCGCGGTCCATATGCAGGATATAGGGAATAATCTTGGGATAGGTATTGAGATCCGAGATCCTGCTGTCCTGGAAATCATTCCTGAAAGCATCCTGGATGGGCTTGTGCAGTCTGCTTAAGAACGTGGCCTGATTTTGTTTGATAATGGCCGGTTCAAAGGGACTCGCCGGTCCGCTGCTTGTTTCGATGGCATCTTCGATACAATGCAGGATGTCGAATTGAAAGGGTTCCAGGAAATAATCCATATGCCGATCGAGGGCGATCAGACTGAATCCGGGAAGTTTTGGATATTCATACAGTGTGGATTCAAAAGAGGGCATGAGTTCGTCCGGCGAAACCAGGGGGTAGGACGAACTTTCAAAAAAAGGACGGAGCAGGCAGTATTTGACATGCACCCAATCCAAAAATCGTTTCAAGTTTTCAAGCGTGCTGATACCGGGAGGGCGCAGGAGGGTGTGGTCGTCGTTCCAGGTGATGTCTGCGAGTCGGCTGAAGGCTGACTGCCAGGTAAGCGTCATAAATAAAAAATAGGTGATTGAAGATTGCTGAATAGAGAGAAATCCGGTGATTCACCCGGCCACATCTCAAAAAAATCGCTCCCAAAAAAGAAACTGGGGGCTTGTAAAAACCTGTTCTGCTGAATATGTGAAGTATAACTGTTTAGGATGTAAAAATCAATGGATTTTTCATGATGGTTTTGAATTCTTGCGGGCTTTTGGATGGGCTTGATCATAGGTCTCCATGATTTTGTTCATGGTCAGGTGGGTGTAGCGCTGGGTGGTTGAGAGTCGGGCGTGTCCAAGGAGTTCCTGGACCGAGCGCAGATCGGCGCCGGATTCCAGGAGATGGGTCGCGCAGCTGTGCCGGAGGGCATGGGGATTGACGATTTCAGGGATTCCGGCCAGCTTGGAAAGCCTTTCCAGGATCCGGGCGGTCTGCCGCCGTTGCAGCCGCTTGCCTTTTTTGCCCAGAAAAAAGGCGGAGGTCTGCGGATCCGGCCGAAAAAAAGAGCGTTGTTCCAGATAACGCAGGATTCGCTTTTGGGCTGTTTCGGTGAGAGGGACCAGACGCTCCTTCTCTCCTTTGCCGGTGACTCTGACCAGTCCCTGGCTGAAATCGATATGCAGCAGGTCCAGGTTGAGGGCTTCGCTGATGCGCAGGCCTGAACCGTAGAGTAGTTCGATCAGGGCCAGATCGCGGAGTCCTTCAGGGTCCGGATCGATCTTCACTTCCAGAAGCGCCAGGACCTGATCGATATTCAAGAGCCTGGGATGATGGCTGTCCTGCTTGGGATTGCGGGTCCCAAGAATCGGGTTTTGGTCAATGATATGATTTTTGTGGCAGTAGGCGAAGAATTGCCTGAGGCAGGAAATTTTTCTGGACATGCTGCTCTTTTTCATCCGGAGGCGGTGGAGTTCTCCCAAAAAGCGATGCAGGTCCGCAGCCTGAATCTTTTCAGGATGTTCCAGGCTCAGGCCGGTTTTTCCCAAAAAGGCCTCCAGCTGCTGCAAGTCGGCCCGGTAGGCCGAAATAGTCGCCCCGGACAAGCCTTTCTGGACTTTTAGAGTCTGGAGAAAATCATGGAGCAGGGTATCGGCTCTGGATTTTGGAGCTGCATTTTTCGGGTTTTGATTTACAGACATGGTGATCCCTGAAGCGTTACGTTCGTTTAAAGTCTTCATTTCAGTACATAGTACATGCCGGATCGGCGCTGCACCAGGCCTTTGAGTTCAAGCATCAAGAGGGTTTGGCTGACCTGCTTGCTTTCCCAGCCCAGTTTCTGGGTCAGGGCGTCGATGTGGCTGTTGGGATGCTCGGTCAGGGTCCGGGCCAGATTCTGTTCGTCCGGGGTGAGGTCATGGGGCAGCCCGTTTTTTGTCCCTTGATTCGAGTCGGCAGCGGGCGGATTGGACCCATGGTTCAGCATTGGGGCCAACTCCTCCAGGATGTCGGCCGCATTGCGGACAAGAAGCGCTCCTTGTCGAATGAGGGCATGGCAGCCGGAATAGGTCGGCAGGTGCAGCGGCCCGGGTAGGGCAAAGACTTCTCTGTTCTGCTCCAGGGCCAGGCGGGCTGTGATCAGACTGCCGCTCTGCTCCGCGGCCTCGATGATCAGGACGCCGAAACTCAGGCCGCTGATGATCCGGTTCCTGCGGGGAAAATTATGCGGGTCCGGGGGTGTTCCGGGGGGGAATTCCGTGAGGATCAAGCCTGTTTGCCGCATGTTTTCCCGGAGATCTCTGTTCCGGGCGGGATAGACGAGATCCGGACCGGTGCCCAGGACCGCGATGGTCTTTCCGGTCCCTTTGAGGGCCCAGATATGGGATTGCCTGTCGATGCCCAGGGCGAAGCCTGAGACAATGCACAGGCCGGCATTGGACAATTCCAAAGCGATATCTGCTGCGGCCTGCAGGCCATATCTGGAACAGGACCTGGAGCCCACCATGGCCAGGGCGGGACGGAGCAGGATGTCCAGCCGGCCGTCATAAAAGAGAAAGAGGGGCGGATCCGGTATTTGCCGGAGGGGCTCCGGATAGAGCGGGTCGGCGTAGAGCAGAACCCGAAGTCCCTTTTTTTGAATCAGCTCCCAGGCGGCTTCGGCTCCGGAGGCGTAGTGTTCATGGACAACAGCCTGAGCGATTTGAGGCCGGGCCAGTTTGTGACGGGGCCAGTTGGCGGCATCACCCAGGGCGGTTCGAGCCGTTGTATAATGCTGCAGCAGCTGTTTGGCCGTTTTCGGGCCCAGGCCTTCGGTGTGTTGCAGGGCGAGGCAGGCCCAGAGTTCCTGAGCGTCGTACTGGGTGTTCATGCCCCTGAAGGATAGATTGATTTTCACTTGTTTTCAATCCCCAAAACCAGCAAGGCTGTTGTAAAGAAATTGGAAATTTGAAATTGGAAATTGGCAAGAAAAGAATGCAGAAATGCAGCATTTTATAGAAAGCCTCATCAAATTTCCAATTTCGAATTTCAAATTTCGAAGTAAACCTGGAACCTTTGGGTTTCGGGCGAAGCCGGCTTTGGCAATAGTATATCTTCAATCTTCAATTCTATCGGCGGCCGGGAGTTGCATCTCTTAAAAAAATCGGGCACAAAAAGTGGGCCTGAAAGGGTGTAAGACTGCAAATGGAGAAGGTATATGTTTGAGATGTGGATGCTTCCGGTTTCCTTGTTTTTCGGCCTGACCTCGCTGTCCCTGGCGGTTTTCTGGGGAGGAGCGGCCGTCTCCTGTATCAGCGAGCTTATTGGCTGGTTCTTCGCCAATAAGCTTTTGGATAAATTTGCCCTGCAGTTGTGCCGGATGTCGCTCTGGGGCCTTGTCCTGCTCATCTGTTGCAGTCTGGCCCTTATGGCAGATGCAGTGTATGGTCCATTTGTCGGGAGGCACTGCTGGGCCGCTGTTCCTGCCTGGCCGCAGCAGCTGTGGCTTGTCTGGCCGGTTCTTCTGGGGGCCGGGGCGTTTTTGCAGGTCATTACCGCCGTCAGCTGGAATGCTTTGAAAAAACGCTGGAAAGGTCTTCACCTGCTGCTGTCCTGCCTGACGCTCCTGCTGTTTGTGGTCCTGAGCTGGAGTGCGGTGAACGGAGCCTTTCTGTCCATGGCCGAGGCAGGAACAGAGGGTGTCGACTGGAGCTTGTCCAGCATTTTGTGGCCCCCGTCGGCGGATCTGGTCTGGCCGGTGTTCGCCTGTTGTCTGCTGCTCTGCCTGGGCGGCGCCGGCATCTTAGGGGGCGTGTATCTTGTCCGGCGGCGGGAAAAGGATGATTACGGCAGGGATTATTATCAAACCGCCCTCCCGAGAGCTGCGAAATGGGGCTTGCTGTTCGGCGTGCAGCTGCTCCTGATCGCGCAGATGATGTATGCCAACCGGACGGGGGATATGACTCTGCTCTTTCGTACGGACCTGCTCCTGATCGGCCTGGGCGCCGTACTCTGTTTTTGTCTCCAGACGCTTCTTGTGTTCATCCTGTCCAGAAGCGGCAAACCCCTCAGAATGAAAGCCTCGATGATTCTGTCCGGCATTCTGGCCTGGTTCGCCCAAAGCCTGACCCTGCTCTGGATTGTTTTGATCCTGTGATGTTTTTGAGCACCGCTCTGTGAAGGGCAGGGAATGATTTATACTGATCCAATTTTGGTTTTGAAGCAAAGACTGATTGTCCTTTGATTTTAACGACAGAATCCTGAAAAATGTAAGTTGGAGCAGTATATGAGCGATCGGATGCAGGTTTTCCGTAAAAAAGAACTCGAGCAGATCCATGACGCCTCCATGGAGATCCTGCGCAGCGTAGGGGTGCAGTTCACGTCGAGCCGGGCTCTGGAATTCTTCAGGCGGCACGGATTCAGGGTCCAGGAGTCCTGTGTCTTTTTCACGGAAGAGAAGATTGAGGAGGCCCTTCGGACCATCCCCTCCCGTTTTACGGTCTGCGCCAGAAATCCGGCGCACAATGTGTCCATCGGTGAAGACGATTTCGTCTTTCTGCCCACCGGCGGGGCTCCCAACGTCTCCACCCTGATGGGTGAACGGCGTCCGGCCACCCTTAAGGATTACAGGACCTGCTGCAAGCTGGTCCAGACTTCGGATCAACTGGACATGAACGGGGCCCTGATGGTCCAGCCGAACGATGTCCCTGCGGAAACCGCCCATCTGGACCTGTTGCTGGCCAACACGCTCTTCTGCGACAAGGCTTACGTCGGTCTGGCCGTATCCCGGGAAGCGGCCCGGGATTGTCTGGATATGGCCGCCATTGTCTGGGGCGGCCCGGAAAATCTGAAAAAACAGGGGGTGATGACCACGATCGTCTCGGTAAGCTCGCCGCTCAAATATGCAAACGACGAGGCGGAAGGCATCATCGTCATGGCCGAAGCGGGCCAGCCCCTGGTCATCACGGATCTGGTGATGGCCGGGACAAGCGGCCCAGTCTCCCTGCCCAGCCTCCTGGCCCTGGCGAACGCCGAGATTCTGGCGGGGATCGTGCTTTCGCAACTTGCAGGCCCCGGCACTCCGGTGGTCTATGGATCTGTTTCCGCCCCGGCGGACATGCGGACGGTGACCTCTGCAGTGGGCGCTCCGGAAGCCGTGGTCCTGGCCTCCGCGGTCACGCAGCTGGCTCAGTACTACCGACTGCCCTGCCGCACCGGGGGAATGCTCACCAATGCCCACTGTCCCGATGCCCAGGCTGCGGCGGAAGGGACCCTGATGATGAGCACGGCCGTGCGCAACGGGGCCAATTTCATTTTTCAGGCCTGCGGCCAGCTGGGGTCCTATATCTCCATGAGTTTCGAAAAATGGCTCATCGATGAGGAAGTCTGCCGCACCCTGCGCAGGATAATGACCGGCATGCAGATCAACGAGGACTCCATCGACCTGGCCACTATCAAATATGTGGGCATCAATGGAAATTATCTGCTGCATCCCACCACCTTCGAGCATTGCCGTGATCTGTACCGTCCGGACATCTTTACCCGGGACGATTTTTCGAAATGGCGGAGCAGGGGGGCAAAAAGCGCGGATCAGGTAGCCGCGGAAAGGCTGGCCGTCCGGCTGGCCGCCTACAGGCAGCCGGAGGTCGATGCCGGTCTGGAGCAGGCTTTGCAGGAATTTGTCCGCCGGCGGAAGGACACTATAGGCCATGACTGAACCATCCCCCCCCCGGACGCCGCTGATAATCGCTACCAGCGAAATTTAGCGGGCTGATTTTCGAACAGGTCCCTACTCAGCCGGAAATACAATTCCAAGCATACCTTTCCGGAGGGAAATGAGCGTTCAGCTATCATGGCGCATCCCTCCTTGCTTCAAGTCCCTGAGCACAGAGATGATGTTGTGCTCGTTCGAACCAGTCGTGGTCTAACCCGGGTCTGATAGTCTGGTTTTTCCGGACAGCTGTCTGTTTTTTTCAGGCAACTGTTTCTTTCTTTTTAAATATTATAAATTCAGAAAGATATGATCTATCGCAGGCAAGGTGTTTTTCCGTCAGTCCATTTTTTCCGGAAAAAACTGGAAATTTTCATCGCCCCAAAATCGCCAAGCATCTGATTTTACTGATAGCGCACTATTGGCACGATTTATGCTTTCATGTTCAGGCCGGGATCAGGCAGAAAAATTTGCGTATTGAACCTGGTTCGGGCCGGTCTCTGCTTCAATACCACATTAAATTTTCATTCATATTATCAGTTAGATACCAGAAGCTGGCCCAAAATGAAGCCCCTATCCTACAAGATCGCTAAAAGGTTTCAATGAAGGCAGATACAAACCACAAATTATGCCAACTTCTGGTATACACTCATGGAGCAATCTTATGACCTCTGTCTTGATCATCGATGACGACCCCATGATCCGGAACATGCTCTGCCATTTTTTTGAAATTGAAGGTTATGAGGTCAAGAAGGCATCAAACGGAAAAGAAGGTCTTGGGCTGTACCGGAAGTACCCGGCCGATTTGATCATCACGGATATGATCATGCCGGAAATGGATGGCATCGAGACCATCCAGGCTGTGCGCAAGGAAAGTCCTGATGCGAAAATCATTGCCATCTCCGGAGGTGGACGAAATTCGCCTGAAGACTATCTGGTCCTGGCGGATCATTTCGGGGCTGATCGGACCTTCTGTAAGCCTGTTGAGCGGGCTGAGCTGATAAACGCGGCCCGGGAATTGCTTTCCTGAAACATCTCATTAAAAAATTTTTCCTTGATTCCAAGACCCAGGTTTATCGATGGACCATGAGGGGCCTGTGAGATCC
>JAABTT010000050.1 GCA_011389765.1 Desulfohalobiaceae bacterium S24
TGATTGGCAATGGTCTTGGGGGGTTGAGGGAATTGTAAGCGGACCGGATGCAGCTCGAAGGGGGAAGGGGGTACATTTTTCAAACCGCCCCCAATACCTACCCCAAATTCCGCCAAAACTGAAAAAGGCTTACGACTGATGCCGTAAGCCTTTGATTTTTCTGGTGCCGAGGGACAGAATTGAACTGCCGACACGGGGATTTTCAGTCCCCTGCTCTACCGACTGAGCTACCTCGGCCAAATCCAGACATACTCCCAGATGTCGGTGATTCACCTTCGCCTGTGGAGGATATGGCGCCGAAGGGGAAATCATTAAAATTGCAATTAAGACCTTGAAATCATTAGCCGCAAAAAAAGTTCCCCCGCTTGACGGAGGTTATATTGCACCTATACGCACCCACTTGTCAAGCCTTGCAAGGTGGATATGCAATTTTTCATCTACCCATTTCGTGCCGGGCGCATTTTGTGTAATTTTTCCCATTTTGCGCCCGGCGCGAAATGGGAAGGTTAACAGGCCGGTTGCATTAGGGTATGCGTGAAGCAGGTGCATCGCCACTGACAGTTTCTCCTCATCGGAGGAACCTTTGTCACGAGGTCGGAGGACCTTTTCATTCCAGTCCCTTATGGCGTTTTACGTTAAGGGCCTTCCACTGGAGAAGCGGCTGGTTCTGGATACGTTCCTGGAGCGCTTTGTCAGGCGTGAGGGCTGATGCATCGATCTCCCCCTTTTCCAACAGCAAATCCAGAAATTCACGCTCTGGGTCATTAAAGGGCAGAACCTCCTTCAGCTTTGCCTGGCATTCCCTCACAAGCCGCTCTCCGTATTCGGCAAATGAGCCCTGCTTTTCCATAAAGCGCCTGTACAGTGTGGGAACAAGCAGCCTTGCCAATTCATTGGGATCAAAGTTTACATCTGCGATTGAAACCGTTCTCCAGTCCTTGCGGTTCATCCCACCATAGACGACGAAAGCGAGCCGGAGGCGATCGCGGTCGATCCCTTTCATCGCGAAAATTCGGTGAGAATCGAACAAATCTCTGGCCTGACCGCGTGCCAGCAGGGCCGCGAGCTTGCCGGCGGCCAGTTCATGCACGTCGGGCAGAGCTATATTCCTGGCTTGGAAATCGCCGAGCACATGGGAATCGGCAGGTTGAATATCCCATAGCGGCAGTCTGAACATGAAATTCAGGTCCACTTCGAGATTGCCGCCTTGCCCGGTGTAGCTCTGATAGTTTAAGCGCCACTTGCCGCCGGCATGTTCGGTCGGCACTCGTTTAGCAGTGAATCCTTCCCGGGAAAAGACCGCCTGGGCCGCTTGTTCGACCTTGGGCCGGTCGGCCAGCATGGCCTCTCGCTCCAGCTCTCCGACGTAGTTAAGATCGATGTCCACCGATAAACGGGGAAGATCGAATACAAAAAGGTTTAAGGCCGTGCCTCCCTTCAACACCCATTTTCCTTGCAGCATCGGGTGGCGGTTTAACGTATCCAGAAGATTGAGCAGGTGAAGCACTTTTTCGATCATCTCCGCCCGGAATCCTGTGGATGCGGCAATGGGCAACACTTCTTCTGGTGAGAAAATCACAGCAGCTCCTCCCAGGATCTGTTCAATATCTCCTTCGGGATCATCAGGTTCCAATCCCCGATATACCGGCAATCATGGCGTTTGCCGCGCACAAAATAGTGGGGTTGGCGGGGGCGCAGCCTTCGCAATGGTTCCAGGTGGTCATCCTCAATCAACAATGCCTCTTTATGCTGCTCCAGAAAGAACCCTACCTTGGCGGCCGTGGTTGCGTTTTGCAGTAAAAGGACATAGGCGATGACCTGATCCAGGTCGAAGAATTCAACCGTTTCCAGAGACCGCCATATCTCTTCCCAACTGCCGGTCAGATCCGGACGGTCCAGAACATCCACCAGGGTTCTTTCAAGGTTGGTGATCTGCAAGACCACACCGGAACGGTTGCGCCGGGTAACGCCAAACATCTCCTCGCCCTTGGACTGCAAGGCCGGCGGCACGGGAGCGCGTATGAATTCATGGCCCTGAAACCTCAAGGGCATGGAATCACTTGCCGACACATAGTGCAGCCGCATATGGACCGAATAGGCCTTGCAATGAAATTCCAGCGCCGTATGATAGGCGAGCACTGCATCTGGGGTTAGTTTGGCTGCCACTAGGTAAGGATCGACAGGGCTCGATCCCGGATCGCCGCCTGCGGGCACCGTCGCATACAGGCCGCGCCGGACCGTTATGATCCGCCCCTGTTTGCGATAATATGTCAACAGCGACTTGCGGGTGTTCGGATTGCCCGCCCCCCTTGCGGACAGGAAGCGGTCCAGCTCTTCCACCGTAAACACGGCATGCTGTTGCAGGAATTCATCCATTTTCATCGATCGATCCGATTTGACAGCTATCCGATATCGCATCAATATATTTAGTCTTATCTATCATATAAGTCAAATTATTTGCGCACAGATCTTTGTATAGCATTTAACAATCAGCCTAGATAGTTTTAATTAAGTTACCACTTAAACCCTTGCTTGTCAAAATTCTTGTTTACAATGCCTGAAACTGAGTGGAAGCGAAGACAATCAGCTCCGGCGTGGGCAGGTTGATTTAACATCCGGCCTGGCCTTCTTCGGAGGCAATCATGGGGGTTACAGTACGATTGGATACCATTTTAAGGAAAAACAAACGTTAATCGCCTGGACGAACCCGCACCCAGTCCGCACCCACAAAAAAAGGCCTCGAAATTCTCTCAGAATTTCGAGGCCTTACCTGCCAAATGGTGCCGAAGGGGAGATTCGAACTCCCACGAGCGGATGCCCACTAGACCCTGAACCTAGCGTGTCTACCAATTCCACCACTTCGGCAAAGACATGTTGTATATCGAAATTTTGTTTTTTTGACAAGATTTTTTTTGATTAAAATTTATTTCGGTTTTTTAGGATGTTAACATGGCCGGCATGGAACTCCTTGAAAAAACGGGGAGCCTGCGAGCCTTGCGAAGCGTGATCATTTGAGGTAGCACAGTGACACCCCGCTCAGTTGAAGTCCTTGGGATAGTAGCTTCCAGGTTCACGGTTTGAAGAGGAAGAAATTGAGAAGCACACGTGTGATTTCAGACTTCGTACCGACATTACGGCTTTGAACCTTAACATTGTAAAATAATTAGCAATATTTGAAATGTTGTTAAATTTGACAATAAGCAGATAGTTGTCCAAAAAATGACTCAAACTTTAGCTCTTGGTGAAGAGCTCTGGATCTAGGCGAGACCCCCCCTTTTTTTTCTTTACCGTGAACTGTGAACGTGGAACTTTGGGTTGCGGGCGAAGTCCGCTTTAAGAAATCATGAACATTTTTTACACAGTCAAAGAGCTGACCCCGCGCTTGGACCATGGTTCCTGCGTGACCATCGGCAATTTCGACGGGGTGCATCTCGGGCACCAGGCCCTTTTGCGTCGGACCAAAGAAAAAGCCGGCCACACAGGAACGACCAGCGTGGTGATCACTTTTGATCCCCATCCGCTCCGGGTTATTCGCGGCCGGACCCCGCCTTTTATCACCCTCAAGCAGCAAAAACTGGAGCTTTTAAGCCGTCAGGGTCTGGATTGTGTGATTTGCCTGGAATTCACTTTGCAAATGGCCGGACTGTCCCCCGAGGATTTTATCCGGCAGTACCTGGTTCAGGGCCTGCATCTTCAGGATCTGGTCATTGGCCATGATTATTCCTTTGGCAAAGGCGGGAAAGGCAATTATGAACTGCTGAAAATATTGGGCCGGCAATATGGTTTTCAGGTCGAGAAGATCGATCCGGTTATTCAGGAGGGAGATGTGGTCAGCTCAACCCGCATCAGGAAATTGATCCAGGAAGGAAGGGTGCTGGAGGCCAGGCCCTTGCTGGGACGTTTTTATCAGGTGACCGGAGAAGTGGTCGAAGGCAAGAAACGGGGAGGCCCCATCCTCGGGGTGCCCACGGCCAATCTGAAGCTTGTGGATGAACTGTTCCCCAAGCCGGGAGTGTATGCGGTCTGGGCCCAGCGCGGAAAGCAGATCCTGCCCGGGGTGGCTAATGTGGGGTACAATCCAACCTTTAACCATCACGAATTGTCCGTGGAGGTTCATATCTTCGATTTCGACGAAGACCTCTACGGTCAGTCCCTGCGGGTGCATTTTGTAAAACGGCTCCGGGACGAAAAAAAATTTTCCGGAGTGGACGAGCTCCTGGCCAGGATCCGGCAGGATATGCAAGAGGCCCGAGGTATCCTTCAAGACCCGGCCATGATGATCCCGGAGGTTCGTTGACACCCGGTTTGATCCAAACAGAACCATGAACCAAGCATTGAAACCACAGACACGCCTTTCTGTCCTGCAGCGATTTTTTTCCTATCAGCAAATGACGGCAACAGGGAAATGGCTTTTCTCATTTGTGCTCATCGGCATCATAGCCGGACTGGGCTCAATCCTCTTTCAGCTCATGTGCAACCTGGGGACGCATTATCTCCTGGACGCCCTGGCCGGGTATCGCCCTGCGGCTCCGGCAGGAGAGCCGGAGCTTTTCGAGCATACGCAAACCGTATTCAATCGCTGGGTTCTGCTTTTTCTGCCGGCCCTGGGCGGAATCGTCAGCGGCTGGCTGGTCTACACCTTTGCCCCGGAGGCGGAAGGACACGGGACCGATGCCGCCATCGACGCCTATCACAACAAGGGAGGGGCGATTCGGGGGCGGGTGCCGATCATCAAGACCATTGCCTCGGCCATCACCCTGACCTCAGGCGGGTCCGGGGGGCGGGAAGGCCCCATTGCCCAGATCGGGGCGGGGTTCGGCTCCTTTCTGGCCTCCAGACTCCATTTGAGCGACCGGGAACGTAGGATCATGCTTGCCGCCGGGGTCGGGGCCGGAGTGGGAAGCATCTTTCGAGCCCCTCTGGCCGGGGCCTTGTTTGCGGCCGAAGTGCTCTACAAGGATCCGGAATTTGAGGCTGAAGTTTTGATCCCGAGCGGAATCGCTTCTGTGGTGGGGTATTGTGTCTTCTGCCTGGCCTTTGGCTGGGGGGCCCTGTTCAGCGCTCCGGATTTCACCTTTACCAATCCCGTGGAACTCGGACCGTATATTGTCTTGGCTTTTGTCCTGGTCGGCGGCGGATATTGCTACGTGAAAACATTTTATGGGGTGCACACCATTTTTGAACGGATCAAGGCCCCCAGGCACCTCAAGCCGGCCATCGGCGGCCTGTGTACCGGAGTGATCGGTTTTTTCCTGCCCGAGACCCTGGCCTTCGGCTACGGGGTGGTCCAGAAGGGAATCTTCAACGAGCTTGGCCTGCTGCTTCTTCTCGGTGTGGCCTTCGGCAAGATCCTGACGACGTCCTTCAGTATCAGTTCCGGAGGCAGCGGCGGGGTCTTCGGACCTTCGGTGGTTATCGGAGGGGCCTTCGGCGGAGCCGTGGGCAAGGTTTTCGAAGCTCTCTGGCCGGGCCTCATCTCCCCCGGGGCGATGGTCATCGTGGGTATGGCCGGGTTTTTCACGGCCGTATCCAATACGCCGATTTCCACCATAATTTTTGTGAGCGAAATGACCAATTCCTATCATCTGCTGCTGCCGAGCCTGCTGGTCTGCATGCTCT
This sequence comes from Desulfohalobiaceae bacterium S24, assembly GCA_011389765.1. Lineage (GTDB taxonomy): Bacteria > Desulfobacterota > Desulfovibrionia > Desulfovibrionales > Desulfothermaceae > JAABTT01. The sequence goes on from JAABTT010000050.1 coordinate 5,620, forward strand.
GTTATGTCTTTTCCCAGAAGTTCACCATCTACAAGGAACAGGTACAAAACAGAGCCGCTTCTGCTGCTCACGCCGGCGAGTTCTTCGTCAATATTTTGGAGTCCTATCGGGTCAAGGATCTGGAAAAGAATATTAAAAAGGTGTACACAATCCCTGAGTCCATGATTTTTTCAGAATTCAAGGATTTTTATCAGGAAACGGATCAGCATTATTTTCCGGTGGTCAATGAGCAGGGCAAACTGTCCGGAATCTTTTCCAGCAACGATTTCAGAGGCGTTATTTTTTCTTCTGAAATCGAAGAGTTGGTCCTGGTCAACGATATCGCCAACAAGAACATCATCTCCACCACCCTGAGCGAGGACCTGCACACCGTGATGAATAAATTCACCCGGAAAAATATCGACAGCCTGCCGGTGGTGGCTGAAGATGACCCGGGGGAACTGCTGGGGATGCTCAGAAGACGCGAAGTCATTGCCTTTTACAATCAAAAGGTCGAGCAGGCCGCCCGGCAGAAGGCGGGTTGATTACTGACTTATCTGTTCATCGCTGTCATACAAAAACAAGAAAATGTGTTGCTCCGATGCAGTTGAAGTCCTTGTCATAGAAATTGGAAATTTGAAATTGGAAATTTGATGAGGCGTAATAGAACACTCTGCTTTTCTGCATTCTTTTCTTGCCAATTTCTAATTTCGAATTTCAAATTTCGAAGTAAACCTGGACCTTAAAAATACTCAAATTCTGGCTTTTGGTGAAGAGTTCTGAATTCAGGATCAGTTCCTGTCCGTCCAGAAACAGCGTCGTCCTTTGCAGCTCAGCCAGCCCAGGGGCAGATCCTGAAAATACAGCCCCAGACAGCGCTGACCGGAAGGCGGTTCGATTTGGAGGCTTTGCCCCTGCAGGAGCTGTCGCAGTTCAGCGGCCGTGTGTACAACCAGCTCCGGTCCCCGGCCCACCGGAGGCAGGAACCGTCTGGCCCGGCTGGAAATGAGGGCGGTCTCGAGTTGTTTCCCAATATACATTCCCTGCCAGAGCGTGGATCGGGGCAAGATCTTTTCCGCAGAATCCGGCCTGAATTCAAGCCGCTTGTCCCGGATGGCGATCCGTCCGGGCGGAAGCTTGGCCGTATCCACCGGATGGGCAAACGGCGGGTTGAGTTCCGCTGCGGTGTGCTGCAGCGGCTCCGGGGAAATTTCCGGCATTGTCAAGGTGCCGGGCTTGGTCAGTCCAGCCAGAAAAAAAGACTGCCCCTGGGACGCTTGGCCCCGGATGCGCATACAGCCGTCAAGATCCGGACAGGCAGCGGCCTCCAGGACAAAGTCCGGAAAGACCGGAAGGTCGAAGGGTTCAAGTCCGAGATGCGATCTGGCCCAGTGGATTTGATCCTCGTTTTCCAGGGGGTTGGTGGTGCAGGTGGAATAAAGGAGTCTCCCCCCCGGTGCCAGCAGCCGGGCGCTTCGGGTCAAAATCCGCCGCTGGAGGGCTACAAGGGGGGCGATGGTCTCCTCCCGCCACAGGCGGGTGACCCGGGGGTTTTTGGCAGCCGTGCCCCATCCGCTGCAGGGAACATCCGCAAGGATATGGGAAAAATGATTGGCTGTCTCCGGGAAGCGTTCCCCCTGATACTGGGAGGTGACAACATTGAAGGTGTTGTTGATAAGGAGGTTGCGCCGCAGGGTGAGCAGGCGTTTCTGATTTGGTTCATTGGCCAGAACGAGGCCCTGCCTGCCGACACGCTGGGAGAGAATCCCGGTTTTCCCTCCGGGACTGGCACAGAGATCCAGGACCGTATCGCCTTCCCGGGGATTGAGCGCCAAAGGCGGCAGCATGGAGGTGCGATCCTGGATATAAATGAGGCCGAAAGCAGCCGCCAGGGAGCTGCCCAGAGGTTTGGGCTCTTTGGTCAAGACTCTGGCGTTCTCATAAAAGGCCAGGGAATCGAATTCGAAACCCTCGGACTGCAGCAACGATTCCACCAGGACGCGCTCCTGGGGGAGACAGGTCAGACGAAAGGTTCGATTTTTCTGGACCGCGGGCTGCTTCATGACTTGATTTTCAGCAATATGACAATTTTTGGCAAGCCCCGAATTTCTTGAACATCAGGTCAGATCTGTCAAGGAGGACCCAGATGCACAGCAGGAAAACGGTTCGCCTCAAGGAACTGCTCAAAGGCCTCCAGCCCGGATTGCTTGCGGTTTCCGGAGGGGTGGACAGCCGCTTTCTTGCCCAGCTCATTGCACAATGGGAACTGGATTTTCGACCGGTTTTCTTTGCCGGTCCTCACATGAGCCGGGCGGAGACCGAGCAGGCCCTTGCCTTTTTGAATGGTCTGGGGCCGGATTTCGACTGTCTGCCCTTAGATCCCCTGGAAATAGCCGAGGTGCGTGAGAACACGAGACAGCGCTGCTATTTTTGCAAAAGATTCCTTTTTGCCCGGACCCGGGAGCACGGCCGGCGCCTTGGGAGGCGGCAGATTCTTGAAGGAAGTCATCTTTCGGACCGGGATGTGTTTCGTCCCGGTCTGCAGGCCCTGCGCGAGCTCGGGATACACAGCCCATTGGCAGACTCGGGGTATACAAAGACGGATATTCGAACCCAGGCCGCGGCTATCGGTCTGAAACAGCCGGAGCAGCCCTCCAAGCCCTGTCTGCTGACGCGTTTTGCCTATGGCTGCGTCCCGACCGGCGAGGACCTGAGTCAAGTGGGCCGGGCCGAGGAGCATCTGGAAAACCTTGGATTGCGCGATTTCCGGATTCGGGTCCTTGGTCGGGAAAAGATTGTGCTGCAGCTCACCCCCTCCGGGGAGCCCTTGTATGCCTCACGCAGGCAGAGGGTCCTGGAGGCGATGGCGGCGCATGGACTGGAAGCTTTTAGCGTGCACCGGACCGAGCGGCTCAGCGGTTTTTTTGATTGATCTCTCGACATATTTCAGAGCTCTTTGCACTAATCCGGAATTTATTATTTTTCATGAAACTGGGCTTTAACAGACAAGTTCTTGTTAAACTTCGGCGACTTTCATGAGATTGCTTCGGCGAACACGCCTTGCCATAACGGGTGAGGTGTCCATTCATAGGGTGAAGTGCTTAAATTGGTGCAATAATATAAATAGGGGAAGGAACCAATGGCGGCGAAGGTGTATTTCTGGGACTTGAGCTCTTCACGAAAAGTCCCTTTTGACAGGCGGCTGCGGAAGCTGTTGAAAAGCAGCAAATGGGCCGGTCAGCTGCAGCCGGGAGATCTGGTGGCCGTGAAGATTCATTTTGGGGAAGCAGGAAGCACCGGGTTCCTCAGTCCGCAGTTTGTGAAACCGGTAATTGATTTTTTGCGCAAGGCCGGCGCCAAGCCCTTTTTGACCGACACCAATACCCTGTATATCGGACAGCGCGGCGAGTCGGTTTCCCATGCCCTGCAGGCTGCAGGCCACGGTTTTGATCCCCTGTTGCTCGGGGCGCCGGTGATAATCGCCGACGGCGTGAAAAGCAATCACGAGGTGTCGGTCAAAGGTCCCGGTCATCATTTCGAGCATTGTTACCTGGCGGGGGATATTCTGGACGCTGATTCCCTCATCACGCTCAGCCATGTGACCGGCCATGAACTGACCGGCTTTGCCGGCGCCTTGAAAAATATTGCCATGGGCTGCGCCACCAGGAAGGGGAAAATGCAGCAGCACTGCGGACTCGGGCCCCGCCTGGAACAGGATAATTGCCAGGGCTGCGGCGAGTGCATCGAGGTCTGCGGGTCCGGAGCCCTCAGGCTCGATGAGCAGGGACGGGCGGAAATCGATCGGGACAGCTGCAATGGATGCGCCGCATGTTTACTGGCCTGCAGGTATGGGGCCCTGGTTGTTGATTACCAGATGGAACTGCCTCTGTTCATGGAACGGCTCGTGGAATATGCCGGCGCCGTTCTGCAGGCGGTGAGCCGACCCGCTCTCCACCTCAATTATCTGCTGAACGTGACCGCAGGCTGCGACTGCTGTAGCGACAAGAACCGCCCTATGTGTCCGGACATCGGGGTCCTGGCTTCCTATGACCCCGTAGCTCTGGATCAGGCCGGCTATGATCTGGTCAACCAGGCGCCGGGCCGGGATTCGGTCTTGCCCGAGAGCCGGCAAAGGGGCCAGGATAAGTTCGCGTCCCTGTATCCACGGGCCGAGACGGAGCATTGTTTTGCCTATGCCCAGCAACTCGGACTTGGTAAACGGGACTATCAATTGATATCTGTTTGATCCTGGGAAAATATATATTTCAGTATGTTAGGTTTTCAATCCAGCAATGAAAAGCGTTCGACCGGCCTTGCAACCGGGTCGTGTATCTGATAAGCAGAGTAAGGGCCGGATTACTCCTGTCTCCTATAGGATGCGAGTGCAAAAAATGTTTTTGCACTCGCCAGAGGTCAGAGATCAGAAGTCAGAGATCAGAAGTCAGAGATCAGAAGTCAGAGATCAGAAGTCAGAGATCAGAAGTCAGAGATCAGAAGTCAGAGATCAGCAAAAACAAAGACTTATAACTCCAAATTTTATCACAAATGAACGTGAAGCGACTTTTTGCAGTGACGTCCTATAGAGACTGTTCGTTTTTTGAATTGCGATTTCCGATTGCTAAGACAAAGAAGAAGAGGTAGTTTCCTGAGATAAAACCAATAACTTTTTCTGAAAAGCTATAGGACTGCAACAATTTGAAATCCAAAACTCTTTATGCCTCCTGCTGTTCATGATCCCTGGACCTTCCTGCGCGGTCATCAAGCGGTGAGTCTGTGCGACTGGCCGGCCAGGGTGAGTACGGTGCTCTTTCTGGGCGGTTGCAATTTGCGCTGTCCGACCTGCCATAATGCGCAATTGGCCTGGCATCCGGAAACGCTGCCCAAGATTTCCAAAAGCAGCGTTGTGTCCTATCTCGAGGCAAAAAAAGACTGGCTGGACGGCGTTGTCCTGAGCGGCGGAGAACCGAGCTGTGTCCCGGGCCTGGAGGATCTCTGCGCTGAACTGATCCAGACCGGACTGCCTGTGAAACTGGACAGCAACGGGTTCAGGCCGAAGGTCCTGGATGCTTTGCTGTCCAAGGGTCTCATCCAGGCTGCGGCCGTCGATGTCAAGGGTCCCTGGGAGAAATACCCTGTATTGACCGGCGGCCGCTGTACAGCACACGAGGCCCGGTCCGCTTTGGAATCTGTTTTTGATCTGGCCCTGCGTTTTGCTGACGCGTTCACCTTTCGGTGCACCCGGGTGCCGCAACTGAGCGAAGAAGATATCCAAAAAGTCCGAGACAGCCTGCCTCAGGGGCATGAACTCAGGCTGCAGGATTTTGTCCCCCAATCGCCGTCTGATGCCTGAGACTTCAGTTTGACCAAGGAGGAATCGATGTTTGTGGATCAATTTGATGAGCGTCTCGCAAGTGGAAAGCACACCCTGTCCAAGCCTGAACATATCAAAAAACGGGACGGCCGGCTGGAGACCTGGGCCGTGGATCGGATTGCCCAGGCTATTTTAAAGGCCCTGGAGGCCAAAGGCGTCAAAGATCCGCTTTTGGCCAAACGACTGGCCCTCAAGGTCGAGAAAAAACTGGCCGGCGTCGCCACTCCGGAGCAGGAGCAGGTCCAGGATTTTGTGGAGATGGTGCTCATGGAGAGCCGGCTGTTTCATGTGGCCAAACGCTATATTCTCTATCGGGAACAGCGCCGGCAGCTGCGAAGCCAGACAGAGGCCTTTCTGAATATCGGCCAGATCATCGATAATTATGTGAACAAAGAGGATTGGCGGGTGGCGGAAAACGCCAACATGGCCCACTCCTTTCAAGGCTTGATGCTCCATCTCTCCGGATCCGTGCAGGCCCGGTACTCCCTGGAAAAATATCCCGAGGAAGTTCGACAGGCCCATGAACACGGCTATTTTCATATCCATGACCTTTCCTTCGGCCTGGCCGGCTACTGTGCCGGCTGGTCTCTCCGGGATCTCCTTTTGGAAGGGTTCAACCTGGAAGGCCGCTGTTCTTCGGGACCGGCCCGGCATCTTGATTCGGCCTTCGGCCAGATGGTCAATTTTCTGGGCACCCTGCAGAATGAATGGGCCGGGGCCCAGGCCTTCAACAATGTGGATACCTATCTGGCGCCTTTTGTGCGGCAGGACGATCTCCCCTACCCAAAGGTCAAACAGGCGGTGCAGAAATTTGTGTACAACCTGAACACCACCTCCCGCTGGGGAGGCCAGAGCCCGTTTACCAATCTCACCTTTGACCTGGTGCCGCCGAAGCACATCGCCAAAGAAGCGGTGTGCATCGGGGGCGAACTTCAGGATATCACCTATCAGGATTTCGAGCCGGAGATGGAAATGATCAATCGGGCATTTCTGGAAGTCATGCTCGAAGGAGATTATCACGGCCGCATTTTCAGTTTTCCCATCCCGACCTATAATGTCGGCCGGGATTTTCCCTGGGAATCTCCGGTCGGAAAACTGCTTTTGCAACTGACCGCCAAATACGGGGTGCCCTATTTTCAAAATTTTATCAATTCGGACCTCAAGCCGGAGGATGTCCGATCCATGTGCTGCCGGCTGCAGATGGACATCCGGGAACTCAGAAGACGGACCGGGGGGCTGTTCGGAGCCGGAGACCTGACCGGATCGATTGGAGTGGTGACCCTGAACCTGGCCAAGCTCGGTTATTTGGCCCAGGACGAGGAAGATTTTCTGGATCTGGTGGCGGAGTACGCCGTCCTGGCCAAAAATTCACTGGAATTCAAGCGCAAATGGGTGACGGACAACATGGAGCTGGGCATGTATCCCTTTTCCAGGCGCTATCTGAAAAACGGTCTGCAGGGTCACTTCAGCACCGTCGGCCTCCTGGGGGGGCACGAAGCCTGCTGCAATCTGCTGGACAAAGGGATCGAAACACCGGCCGGAGTGCGGCTCATGCGCCGCACACTGGGGTTTTTGCGGGAGTTGACCTCCAGGTTTCAGGAAGAAACCGGGAATCTCTACAACCTGGAAGCCACTCCGGCAGAAGGCACCAGCTACCGGCTGGCCAAAATCGACAAGCAGCTTTATGCCGACATCAAGACCTCAGGGACGGATATTCCCTATTACACCAATTCCACCAACCTGCCGGTGGGGGCCACGGAAGATGTGTTTGCCGCCCTGGAGCACCAAAACGAACTCCAGCCTTTGTACACCGGGGGCACGGTGTTTCATACCTTTCTGGGCGAGGCAGTTGCGGACCCCAAGGCTCTGCAGGAATTTATCGTCAAGGCCATGAGCCGGACCAAACTGCCCTATATCTCCATCACCCCGACTTTTTCCGTGTGCAAGGAGCACGGCTATCTTTCGGGCGAACATGCCGTCTGCCCGCATTGCGGGCAGGAAGCCGAGGTCTACACCCGGGTGGTCGGCTATTATCGGCCGGTGAAAATGTGGAATAAAGGCAAACAGGCCGAGTATCAAGACAGACGTACCTATAGCCTGTAAGGATCAATCTCGTTTCATGAGTCTTCTCATTCGCAATGTGCTGTTAGACGAGGAAATCACGGACGTCTTGATCCAGGGCAGGCGCTTTACGCAGATCGGTCCTGATCTTGATGTTCGGGCGGACAGGGTCATCAACGGCCGGGACAAGGCCATATTGCCTTCTTTTGCAAACGGGCACACCCATGCGGCCATGAGCCTGCTCAGAGGCTTTGCCGATGATATGGAACTCCATGTCTGGCTGCAGGACCATATCTGGCCCTTGGAGGCCAGGCTCACAGAGGAAGATGTCTATGTCGGGGCCAAATTGGCCTGTCTGGAAATGATCAAGTCCGGGACCACCTTTTTCAACGATATGTACTGGCACCTCCCGGGGACCGCCAGGGCGGTTGAAGAAATGGGGCTTCGCGCCGATCTGTCCCTGGTTTTTATTGATTTTCAGGATAAGCAGACGGCTGATCGGAACTGGGCGAAAAATCAGGAACTCTACGCCGCCTGCCGGGCATGTTCGGATCGGATCCGTTTTGTTCTGGGGCCTCATGCCGTCTATACCGTGAGCCGGGAATCGCTGCTCAAACTCAAGGACTTTGCTTTGGAAAAGAATCTTCTGATCCATATCCATTGCAGCGAGACCCAAAAAGAGGTTCAGGAGGCCAGAGAGCAGTTCGGTCTGCCGCCGGCGGCCTATTTACATGAACTCGGGCTGCTCGGCCCGAATCTCTGCGCCGCTCACTGCATTTGGCTGGATCAGGAGGAAATGGAACTGCTGGCGGAACACAGGGTCAAGGTGATCCACACGCCGACCTCCAACATGAAGCTCTGTTCCGGCAGCTTCCCCTATGAAAGGCTGAAAGAGGCGGGCGTCTGCATCGGACTGGGGACGGACGGCTGCTCTTCGAACAATAATCTGGATATGTTCGAGGAGATGAAGATCGCTTCCCTGCGGGCCAAGGACCGAAGCGGCGATCCAACCGCCCTTCCGGCCGGGGAGGCCTTTGCCATGGCTACACAACAGGCTGCAGACATTTTCGGCCTTGAGGCAGGCCGGATTGAGGAAGGACGACTGGCGGACTGCATCCTGGTGGATCTGCAGCATCAAAGGCTTGTCCCCAATCATAATCTGATCTCCAACCTGGTGTATGCCGCCAATGGCGACTGCGTTCACACCACCATCTGCGACGGGAACATTTTGATGGATGAGGGGGTGGTGGAAGGGGAAGCGGAGATTCTGGCCCAGGCCAGGGAGACGGCGGAGCGGCTGACGCGGGATTCGAAATTTGAAATTGGCTGAAGAGCTATCAAGCGCCAATTTCCAGTTTCCTCTATCCCTCTTGCCAATTTCTAATTTCGAATGTCCAATTTCTCTCTTTTCCAATTTCTAATTTCCACTAACGCTCATCCTTCATAATATGATCGCAGGATCTGGCTCCTGGAGGGATGCTTGAGCTTGCGCAGGGCCTTGGCCTCGATCTGCCTGATCCGTTCTCTGGTCACGTTGAACAGCTTGCCCACCTCCTCCAGGGTGTGATCGGATTTTTCTCCGATGCCGAAGCGCTTACGCAGCACCTGCTCTTCTCTGGAGGTCAATTCCCCCAGGAGTTCCTGAATCTGATCGCCGAGCTTGGTGTGCTCCACTTCATCCGCCGGGGCAAGAGCCCGCTTGTCTTCGATGAAATCCCCGAGGTTGGAGTCTTCCTCGTCCCCAATGGGCGTCTCCAGGGAGATGGGTTCCTTGGCGATGCGCATGACTTTCTTCACTTTTTCCAGGGGATAATCCATACGCTCCGCGATTTCTTCAGGCAGGGGATCCCGGCCGAGTTCCTGGACCAGGTAACGCGAGGTCCGGACCAGCTTATTGATGGTTTCGATCATGTGCACCGGAATCCGGATGGTCCTGGCCTGATCGGCAATGGCCCGTGTTATGGCCTGTCGAATCCACCAGGTGGCGTAGGTGGAAAATTTATACCCCCGCTGATACTCGAACTTGTCCACGGCCTTCATCAAGCCGATATTGCCTTCCTGGATGAGATCCAGGAACTGCAGTCCCCGGTTGGTATATTTTTTGGCTATGCTGACCACGAGCCGCAAATTGGCCCGGATCAGCTCCTGCTTGGCCTTGAGGGCCATCCTGTTGCCGTTGCTCATGCGCCACATGATTTCTTCCAGTTCATTCACATCGTGACAGCAGTTCTCCGCCAGCCGCTGCAGAATTTCCTGCTTGCCGATGAGCATCTCTTTAAATGAAAACAGCTCTTCCACGGTCATGCCCATGGAATCGGCCAGTTCAACCGGGCTGACTTCTCGTTTGTCCAGGCTGTTGAAGAGCTCGTCGATTTCGGCCTGGGTCTTTCCAACGGAAAGGAGATAGGCGGAATAATCCCGCCGGCAGTTGTTCATTTGCCGGACATAGTCGTTGATGTTTTCGATGATTTCGTCGAGGAGCTGTTTTTCGGGCTTAATAGCCAGGAGACGGTCCACCATCTCCTGCTTGTATTCCAGCACCCGGTCTTGGACGCCCCGAACCCGCTTGGACAAGGTGGCGGTTTCATTCAGTTTGGAATAAATGGACAATTTTTTGCGGTAGACCTGCTTGATTTCTTCCAAAAGGCTGATCACCCGCTCCCGCTGATTCATCTCCTCTTCAGTCGGATCGTCTTCTTCAATGGTCTTTACCACATCTTTGAGCTTGACATTGCCCTTTTTCAATTCATCCCCGACGCCGATGATATACTCAATGGCCACCGGGACCTCGACCATGGAATGGAGAACTTCCAGTTCCCCGGCCTCGATTTTTTTGGCGATGACCACCTCGCCCTCCCGATCCAGAAGAGGGACCAGGCCCATTTCATGGAGATACATGCGCACCGGATCCGAGCTTCTGGAAAGATCCTGGGATTCATCTTCCTGGGTTTCCGTTTTCAGACTCTCTTCAGTGATTTCCGATTCCAGACCTTTATTATAGACGCCGATTTTATCCTTGCTGTTTTCGTCGACTATGGTGATTTCCAATTGCTGGAAAATGGAAATAATTTCTTCTATTTGTTCCGGCTCATTGACTTCGGCCGGCAAAGCCTCATTGAGTTCTTCAAAGGTGAGATACCCTTTCTTTTTGCCTTTGGCTATGAGCGCTTGAATCTGCTGAAAATCTTTTATCGTGCTCATTGTTCCCCCCTAATAAACGTGCTGTATTCTTGAAGCAGCCTGCCCACTTCGCGTTCATCCCCGCTTTGTTGGGCTTTGCGTAAAGCGTCCTGGAGCCTCTTTTGCTCTGCCTTTTTCTTTCGTTTGAGGAGAAAAGATCGAATTTCCTCCCACATAATTTCAGGATCGCTCAATCCGCTTTCCTGCATTTGACATTGAATAAAAAACTGCTTTTCACCTTTGTCCAGGTGGGGAAGGATTGTTTCATGACCGTACTGCAGCAGTTTCGACCACAGCTGCCTGCCCCGCTCAGTCTTCAGAACATGGTCCAGCCCCTCCTGGACAAGGGCTTCTTTGTAAGCCGGGCAGAGGATGGCAAAACGCAGGAGTTCCCGCTCCCGCTGGATTTCCCCCGAGTTCTTCACCTCGAACGTGGGTGAGGTCGAAGGCTTGCGATGCTGCGGACGGGAGGAGTGCAGCGCCTCCCTGAGTTCCGATTCATTGATCCCAAGGCCACTGGCCAGACGGGGGATGTAATAGGCCCGCCAGGTGGCATTCCGGAGATTTTTTAAAAATCCCCCGGCCCAGTCCATGGTTTGTTTGGGTGAATAATTATTGCTAATCATCTCTAAACAAAAGGCAAGGCCTTCAGAGGCATTTTGAATGAGATCATGCAATTTTTGTGCGCCCCGGGTTTGGAGAAAGCTGTCCACGTCTTCATCTTCCGGCAGTTTCACCACCCGGACCTTGAGTCCGAATCCCAGGATCATTTCGGTGCTGCGCAATGAAGCCTGCAGTCCGGCCCGATCGCCGTCGAAAATGAGCTGCACTTCCCGGCAGAGTCCGGACAGACGCTGTGTTTGTTGTGTGGTCAAGGCCGTGCCCAACACGCCGCAGGCATTGTGAAAGCCGTGCTGGAACAGGGCCAGGACATCGGCATAGCCTTCCGTTAGAATCGCGACCTTGGTCTGGGTGATGGTCTTGCGCGCTTCATACAGTCCGAACAGGAGGTCGCCTTTTTTGAATATCGGAGAATCGCTGCTGTTCAAGTATTTGGGTTCGCCTTCGCCAATGATCCTTCCGCCAAAAGCAATGACCCGCCCGCTTAAATCCCGGATTGGAAAGGTGATCCGGGATCGAAAGCGATCGTAAATTCTGCCCTGTTTGTTTTCAGACAAGAGTCCGGCCTGAACCCCAAGGGGCGGTTTGAAGCCATGTTTTTGCAGATAGTGTTCCAGGCCGTGCCAATCGTTCGGGCTCCAGCCGAGTCCAAACAGTTCCGTGGTTTTTTCCGACAGGTTTCGCCGGGCCAGGTAGGTCCGGGCCTGAGCCCCGTGAGCGGCTTGCAGGCCTTGAGCAAAAAAGGACTGGGCCAATTCATGCATTTGAAAACAGGCCTTGCGATTCTGGATTTGTGCAGTATCCGGCCCGGCCTGTGTTCCGAGCTCCACGCCGGCTTCCCCCGCCAATTCTGCAAGGCCCTGTGGAAAATCCAAGCCGTTGATCCGGCAGTAAAAATCTATGATATCGCCGGAAGCCTGACAGCCGAAACAGTAATACAGCCCGGAAACGGGATTGAGGCTGAAGGAGGGTTTTGTCTCCTGATGGAACGGGCAGACGCCGGTTAGACGGTCCCCTGCGGGCTGGAGTTCAACATAACGCTGGACAATGGCCGCCGGGTCCAGTCTGGACTTAATGTCCTGAATGATATCAGCAGAGACAAAAGACATTCTTGAAATCCTTGGAGAAGAGTCTCCAATCCCCCTCCGGCCTCTCTGAACAAAAGCCCTGATTGCTCGGCACAGGAGCGCTCATTCTTTGCTTTTCAATTTGACAATGGTGGCGCCGTCACCTCCCTGTCCTTCCGGGGCCAGATGGAAACGAGTGATCTGGTGTTCATGGAGCAGCAGCGTCTCTTTGACGACCTGCCGGAGGGCACCGGTTCCTTTTCCATGAATGATGGTGAATTCATCCCTGCCCTGCAAAAGGGCCTGATCGAGAAAGCGGCGCACACTCCCTTCGGCTTCATCGCTCCTTTGCCCCCGCACGTCGAGGATAAAACCGGACCCGTCTCCTTCGGCTCTGTAAATGGATCCGGTTTCGGAGCTTGATTGTTTTAGAGGGCCGGTCCTGATCTCCTCGGGCGACGCCCAGATGCTGATGCCGCCCAGATCCAGCTTGGCCTGCTGTTTTTTTTCATCTTTTTCCTGCACGGTACCATTTTTTTTCCAGGGCAGATATTGCACAGTGCGGCCTTTCTGCAGATCTGTCCAGTCTTTGGGGGCTTCCGACAAAGGCGCCTCAGGCTCCTGTTGCGCATGCAAATCCTTTTTCAGGGACTTGAGTCGTTTCAAAGCCTGCTTGCGGCCGGTCCTGCCTTCCCGCCATTCTTTCAGGATCGTCCTGGACATATCCTGTATTTCGTCAATCAAGGCCTGAATTTTTTTGGCGTTGTCTTCCCTCCACTGTTGTTTTTCCCGGGCCAGCTCGTGCCGCTCCTGCTGTAGTTTGCGCATTTCGTTTTCCCTGTCCACGGCCAGGGAATTGAGTCGATTGAGCAGCCGGGAGGAGTCTTCCCCGTCTAGCAGCAGGTATTCTTCAGCCTGTTTGAGGATTTCCCCGGGCAAGCCCTGTTCCCGGGCTACGTCCAGGGCCTGGCTCTGGCCGACCTGATCGTAGGCAATGCTGTACAAGGGTTTCCTGGTTTGAGGCTCAAAGAGAACCGAAGCGGCCCGCACCCTTTGGGTGCCTAAAGCATAGGCTTTCAGAGCCGGAAAATGGGTGGCGGCCATGAACCGGACCTTTTTCTGCAGGAGCTGGTCCAGGATCGCCTGGGCCAGGGCCGCCCCTTGGCTCGGATCGGTTCCGGCTCCGAATTCGTCGAGCAGGACCAGAGATTTGGCGTCCATGTTGGGCCAATCCAGAACCAACTGATTAATCTGCGCCGTAAATGTGCTCAGGCTTTCATCAAGGCTCTGCTCATCGCCAAAAAAAGGATGGATTTTTTCCCAGTGCGGCAGCCTGCTGTCAGCCTGGACCGGGACAGGAAGCGCGGAAAGGGCCATCAGCGCAATGAGTCCCAAGGTTTTCAGGGCAACGGTTTTGCCCCCGGCGTTCCCGCCGCTCAGAATGAGTCCCTGTTGGTCCGGGCTGAGTTTGATGTCAATGGGATTGGTGTGTTTTGATTCCCAATGCAGCAAAGGGTGTCTGGCTTGAAGAAGGCGGATTTCAGAACCGCCGAGACGCAGGCTGATGCCTTGAAAATCCCTGGCCAGTTCCGTCTTGGCAAAGAGCATGTCCAGATGAACCATTCGGGCGTAGACTGCGCTGACAGCGTCCTGTTCCTGCCTGAGCAGGGAGGTCAGGTAGCGCATAATCCGAAATTTTTCCTGGCGCTCTTCCTGTTTCAGTTCCTGGAGCCTGTTGTTGAGTTCGACAAGAGAGAGCGGCTCAAGGTAGCAGGTTTCGCCGGTCTGGGAGTAATCATGGATAATGCCTTCAAATTTGCCTTTAAAATTCGCCTTGACCGCCAGAACATAGCGGTCGGCGGACAGCGTCAAATAATTGTCCTGCAGGAACAGGGCGGCCTGGTTCTGCAGGAGGTAGGCATCGATTTTCTTGGTGCATTGCGAGCGCAGGCTTCGCAGCTCATGCCTAATATGAAGCAAATCCGGACTGCTCTCGTCTTTGATTTCCCCCTCGGAATTCAAACAGCGCTGGAGTGCCTGGACCGATTTTTCGGGCCAAAGGCTCGATGCAAAAAAGGAAGCCAGTTGAGGGGCTTTGAGCGGGTCGAGCTTTTCCAGGGATTTTTTGGCCAGGGCGCTTTGTTCCAAGACAAGGCTGATGGCCCAGAAGCCATCTTCTTCCAGAACATTACCCTGATCAAGATGGGTGAACAAGCCTTCAAGGTCGGGAAAACCCTGAAAATGGGAAAAGACTTCCCCGGGCGCTTCCAGGGCTTCATGGAGCAAGTCTGTTTCTTCCCGGAGTCGGTCCGGATTCAGCAGAGGCTCAATCCGGAGACAGCTTTTTTCGCCTGGACTCGAGCGGGCCAAGCCACTGAGATATTTGAGAACACGGGGAAAATCGAGTAACCGAAAAGTTCTGCTTTCCATAAGACATTGAGAACGAAAGTTAGAGGCGGGAAGGTTGTTCTAGGATTTTGGATTTCCGATTATGAAGATAAAGAATAAGATCTGGTTATCTGAGTAAAAACCAATACCTTTTCTTTAAGGCTCTACCGAGAAAAATGAAAGGTTGGGCACAGGACTGTCCCCGGCCGGCAATTCCAACCGGCCAGGGTCTCGCGTTTTCAAAAAAGCAGGGGGGGACGTTACTCACTCCAGCGCGTCTTGCGGAATTTTTTCATGAGTCGTTTTCTGGCGGCAGCTTCCTTTTTCTTCTTCTGAATACTTGGCTTTTCATAATGCTGCCGTTTTTTCAATTCTGACAAAATCCCTGATTTTTCGCATTGTTTTTTGAATTTCCGCAATGCAAAATCAAAGTTGTCATTCTCGCTGACAATAATACCTGGCATGAACCTTCACCCCCTTTATAGACGGATCCAAAGTGCCTTTCCCGAAATGGTCGTTGTGAGCCTTCGAAATCGGCAGGAAAATTTGTCTTTTTATCCTTGTTTGGAGAAAAAATCAAGAAAAAATCAAGGGCCGAATCTTTTCGAAACGGCCCTTGAAAAAAACATCTTTCAAGACAGTGTCTTCGATACTTATGACTTCTTTTTTCGGACAAATTCCAAAACCGAATTGAGAACAACGAGTCCCAATCCGGAACCAATCACAAGCAGAACTGCGTACAAAAACCCGAAAAAAATAGCATAGTCCGGGCGCCACCAGGGAATGTCCTGAGGCAGCATGCTTTGAACGGTTTCACCGGGGATCATGGGATTCCCTTATTTCACAGATTCTTTGAGGATTTTTCCAGGACGGAACTTGACAACTTTTGCAGCCGGGATGGTGATTGGGGCTCCGGTTTGCGGATTGCGTCCTTTTCTTGCCTGGCGCTGGTCAACGGAAAAGGTTCCAAATCCGGTCAGCGTTAACTTGCCGTCTTTTGTCAGGATGTCCTGGATGGATTCCAGGCAGGCATTCAAGGCCCTTTCAGAATCGGCTTTTGTGAGGTCGGTTTTGTCGGCGATCTTGGTGATCAAGTTTGCTTTGGTCATACTTCCTCCTTTTGTTGATGCAAAAATCCTTCCCTACAGCATACGGCCCGGCCGGTATCGCTGCGCACACACCTGTTGATTTCGAGCAGCATACCCTCCTGTTGAGATTTGCGCCTTTGATAAAAATCTTTAAACTTGAAAATGAGCAGTTGTCAAGGGTTTTCGTAAAAAAATATTGAAACGGGTCTAGAAAATGATTGAGCTGATTTCCTGAAAGTGTTGAGGCGAAAGTTTTTCCGGTCGGATGCTTGCCTGAAGTCCCTGTTTCTGGAGCCAGTTGTCCAGGTCCGGATGCCAATAGGGTTTGAGGATAGTCGATAATTGTTTTCTGCGTTTTTGGAAGCAAATACGTAAAATATGCATCAGTTTGTCTTGATTTTTTGCTTTTTGATCCGCATCCAGCGGAGTGAGGCTGATCACTGCGGAGTCGACTTTCGGCCGGGGGTGAAAGACGTTCCGGCCGATATAAAATTCCAGTTGAACCCGGGCGAAGCTTTGAATCCAGACCGAAAGGGCCCCATACTCCCGGCTTCCAGGTTTGGAACGTATCCGCTGGGCCACCTCCCGTTGAATACAGAAGACCATTTTGGTATATCGTCCGAGGCCGGCCACCAGGTTCCAGATCAGCGGGGAGGCGATATTATAGGGGAGATTCCCGATGATCTTGAGTGCTCCCAATGGCTTGAGCCGCTCCCAGTCAAAATGAAGGGCGTCTCCCGCAATGACCCCGGGCGGGTGAGGCCTCCGCCGAAGGAGTCGGGCCAGTTCCAGGTCTTTTTCCAGGACGAGGAGGTCTGCGCCTTGTGCAGACAGAATCGTGGTCAAGGCACCCAGGCCCGGGCCGATTTCAAAGACCCTTTGATTCGGTTTGAGATCCAGGCAGGCAACGATTCGTCTGGCCGTGTTAGGATCGGTCAGAAAGTTTTGGCCGAGATATTTTTTAGGTCCTGTTCGAACAGGTCCCCGAGAGATAGTGGTAGGGCCGTTCTTGGCGGCCTGTCCCGGATTTTCCTTCAAAAGCAGCCTCCAGATAGGACTCGAGCCAGGAAAAAATATCCGTTGCTTTGATCAATTCCCTGAGACGCTTCATACGTTCAGCCCGTTCGGACTTGTGCATATAGTAGGCCCGTCGAATCACCCGGGCCACCTCGCCGACATGGTAGGGATTGACCAAAAGGGCGTCTTGATACAGTTGCGAGGCTGCTCCGGCAAATTCGCTCAGAATGAGGACATTGTCTTCTTCATAATTACTGGCGCAAAATTCTTTGGCAACCAGATTCATACCGTCCCACAAGGGGGTGAGCAAGGCAATGTCTGCTGTTATGTAAAAGGCAATCAGCTGTTCTTGTGATACGCTGCGATAGAGATAATGGATGGGAATCCAGCCTGGTTCGGTGAATTGACCGTTGATTTCACCGATAAGCCCTTCAATCTGTTCTTTCAGGTACTGATATTCAGGGACTTTCTGCCGGCTGGGAACAAGGACCTGGATCAAGGAAAGATTCCCCCGAAGGTCGGGATAATGCTCCAGGGCGTATCGCAAGGCTTGCAGGCGCTCCAGGATTCCCTTGGTGTAGTCCAGGCGATCGACGCCCAGGAGAAGCTGCTGCTCGCTGTGAAGATTTTTCAGCTTGGCGGTTATGGCCCCGACTTCGGGCGTTTTGGCCTTGCGGGCAAAAAAGTCAAAATCGATGCTGATGGGAAAAGCCCCGACCTTGCAGACCCTTCCGGCACATTGAATATGGAACAGGCCTTGTTCGAAGCTGTCCTCGGCATCAGAAAAAACAGACTTCACGGTGTTTACGAAATTGATCACATCCTCATTGGTTTGAAAGCCGAGCAGATTGAAATCCAGAAGGGCATCCAGCAGTTCTTGCCGCCAGGGAAGTTTTAAAAAGATGTCCGGCCCTGGAAAGGGGATATGGTGAAAGTAGCAGCAGTTCCGTTCGGCAAAGGCGTTTTTGATGCCCCGGGCCACGGCCATAAGATGGTAGTCGTGGACCCAGATGAAATCCTTGGCCTCGGAGATATTCACCAGCTCCTCGGCAAATTGCTCATTGACCCGGGTATAGGTGGACCAGTATTCAGGCTCGAAATTGCATTTGGAGTGAAACCCATGGAGCAGGGGCCAGAGGACTTCATTGGAAAAGCCATAATAATAGCCCTGGATATCTTCAGCCTGCAAGTGGACGGGGTGCAGGGCGTAGCCCTGCTGGGAAGAAAAGTCCTGCATCGGGGCCAAAAGGTCGGTTTCATCGGTGATCCCCGGCCACCCAACCCAGGTGCCCGTATGCTTTTGCATTAAAGGGGTCAGGGCGGTGACCAGTCCTCCAGATCCCGGCTCCATCCGCCAGGAGTCCTTTTCCCGTTTCAGGACGATGGGGAGTCTATTGGAAGCCACCAGAAGCTGATTGAATTGATCAGTCATGCCGTCCTCTTTTTCTCATGAGCTATGGATTCAGGCTTATTCCAAAACATCAAAGCGTTCAAATTTCATAATAAAGTTACCCCGGCCCTGGGTTGCAGAACGCAAATCAGTGGAGAAGCCAAAGAGCTGCTGCAGGGCGCACAAGGCTTGGATCACTTTCCCGCCGCCCCGTTCATACATGTTTTCCACCTTGCCTCCCTTGCTGCCCAGGAGCGAGATGGCGTCCCCGACAAAATCTTCCGGGACAAAGACATCCACCCTCATGATGGGCTCCATGAGCAGCGGGTCTGCCTGGAGCAGCCCTTTTTTCAAGGCCCCGCCTGCGGCCATGTGATACCCGATTTCACTGGAATGCTCCTGGGATTTTTTGAGATCCAGGACCCGGACCCGGGTGCCCTGCACCGGGAAGCCTTTGAGCACACCGCTTTGCAAACCGTCTTCAATGGCCTGGTGAACGCCTTCCAGCCAGGTTTTCGGAAACAGACTCCGGTCAAGGTCAAAGAGGATCTGGTTCGCCGCGTTGCGCTCCAGCGGCTCGAGCTTTAGGGAAACCTGGCCGTAATGCAGTTCTTCCCCCAGTTCCCGGTAAAATTCATCCGCGACGCCGACAGTCCGCCCGATGGTCTCCCGATAGACAACTTGAGGGGTGCCGGATCTGAGATCGACCTTATGCTCCCGGCGCAGTCGTTCAAGGATCACATCCAGGTGCAACTCCCCCATGCCGGATAGAATGATCTGCTCGGTTTCTTCATCCCGCTTCAGGGACAGAGTAGGATCTTCCTGAAGCATTTTTTGGAGGGCGTTCAGGAGTTTTTCTTCTTCCGGCGCGTTTCTGGGTTCCAGGGCCAGGGAAATAACCGGTTTGTATTCACTGATCTGCTCAAGGATGATGGGGTGGTCCCGGCTGCAGTAGGTATCCCCTGTCCGGGCCTCTTTGAGTCCGGCCGCGGCAACGATTTCTCCGGCTTGAGCCTGCTGCACTCGTTCTTTGTGTCCGGCGTGCAGGGTGAACAGCCTGGCCGCCTTGTGTTCCTGGCCTTGGGTTGCATTCAATACGGTCTGTCCCGGCTGTATCGTTCCGGAGTAGATCCGCATCAGGGATAATAATCTCCCGCCCTCCATGCTGATTTTGAAAACCAGGGCCGATAAGGGCGCTTCCGGAGAAATGGGAAATGAGAGCTTTTCGCCGGTCTTGGGGACGATGCCCTGGACTTGGGCGACCTCGAGCGGCGAAGGCAGAAAGGAGCAAACAGCGTCTAAAAGCGGCTGCACGCCGATATTTTTCAGAGCGGAGCCGCAAAAGACAGGAACACCCTGAAAGTTGATCACTGCTTGTCTGATGACCTGCAGGAGATGGTCGTTCTGGATCGTCTCCCCGGCGAGATAGGCCTCCATGAGCTGTTCATCAAAATCGGCCAGGTTTTCAACGAGTTTTTCTCTCCATTTTTCGGCCAGGTCCCTTTGCTCATCGTTCAAGGGGCATTCCTGAACATCAGCCCCCTTACTTTCTGGATCGAAACTCAAAAATGTGTTTTTCATGAGGTCGATGAGCCCGGAAAAATCCTGCCCCTGGCCCACGGGGATTTGCAGGACCAAAGGCTTGGCCC
>JAABTT010000051.1 GCA_011389765.1 Desulfohalobiaceae bacterium S24
GAACAACACAACACTATAGTTACATATTACAATAAATATCAATCAATTATGTGTCAGCTTTGCCGGAGGCAAAGCTGACACCCGACACCTGAAACCTCGATTTGCAGATAATTCACAACAACGTGTCCGAAAGTTTATAACCATTTGAACTCACAGGAAAAAGATCTGTTTTTATACCGTGAAGCGTGGATCAAGGGCATCCCGGAGTCCGTCACCCATGAGATTGAACCCCAGCACCGCCAGGAAAATCGCAATCCCCGGAAAGGTGGCCACATGCGGGGCCGCGTAAATATAGTCCCGGCCGGATCCGAGCATGGTCCCCCATTCCGGAGTCGGGGGCTGCACGCCGAGTCCCAGAAAGCCTAAACCCGCGGCATAGAGGATAGCCATGCCCATGCCCAGACTGGTCTGGACGATGATCGGGACCGTGACGTTGGGCAGGATATGCCGATACAGAATGACCCGATTCGGGGTGCCCAGGGAATGGGCCGCCTCCACAAAGACGTTCTCCTTCACCGAGAGGGCGCAGCCCCGCACCAGTCGAATATACAGGGGAACCATGCTGATGCCGATGGAAATCACGGTATTTTTCAAGCCGACCCCCAGGACCGCCACCAGGGCCAGGGCCAGCAAAAATCCGGGAAAAGCAAGCAGGATATCGTTCATGCGTTGAATCACAAAATCCACCCGTCCACCGGAATAGCCGGAAATCAGACCGATGGGCGCCCCGACGATCAAACCGAAAAAACTGACTCCGATGGCGATGAGCAGCGAAGGGCGGGCGCCGTAAATAATGCGGCCCAATATGGACCGTCCCAGTTGATCCGTCCCCAGAGGATGCTCCCATGTCGGACGCTCCAGTGAATGCATGAGATCCGGTTTGGAAGGATTGTCCGGATAAATCACCGGAGCCAGCAGGGCGATCAACAGGAAGATGCAAATGATCACCCCCCCGACCAGGGCCGCCTTGTTACGCTTCAGGCGCTTCCAGGCCAGAGACAAAGGACTGTCGCTTTTTAACACTTCAGATCAACTCCGGGCATCCGGTTTGAGATTTCAAATCATGGCTTGAAAACTCAAACCGAATACACATTAAGATTTATTTCGAACTCGTATGGCAATCTTTCAGTATGTTTCTTATACTTACGGGAGGCATACATTGCAATTTGCTCAATATCATAAAAAACAAGCAAAATTTTGATTGAATAAATTCAACCCAAATGGATGCCGACCGTAAGTATCAGTCATAGCGAATCCTGGGATCCAGTACGGCATACAGGAGATCAACAATCAGATTGACCAGGACATAGAGCAGGCCGAAAACGAGAATTGCCCCCTGCGTGACGGCATAATCCCTGGCCAGAATGGAATCAACGATCAGACGTCCCAAGCCGGGCCAGGCAAATACGGTCTCTGTAAGCACGGCCCCGCCCAGCAGCATGCCGAATTGCAGTCCGATCACCGTGATAATGGGAATCATGGCATTCTTCAGGGCGTGCTTGACGATCACCACTTTTTCCTTAAGCCCCTTTGACCGGGCCGTGGTGGTATAATCCTGGGACAGGATCTCCAGCATGGTGGAGCGGGTCATTCTGGCGATAAAGGCCATCACAAACATGGCCAGGGTAAAAGAAGGCAGGACGAGGTGCTTCCAGGAGCCGGTTCCCCCTGCCGGCAGCCAGTGCAGGGTGACGGAAAAAATGAGCACCAGCATGAGTCCGAGCCAGAAGACCGGCATGGAGATTCCAAAAAGCGCGGCCGAGGTCATCAGATAATCCAGCCAGGAATAGGGTTTGACCGCGGAAATAATTCCGGCCGGGATACCAAGCAGGCAGGCCAGACTGATGGCCAGGACCGCCAGCAGAAGGGTGTTGGGCAGGCGGGCCCAGATTTCCTGAGTCACTGGATTCTGAGTCCTGGCCGATCGACCCAGGTCGAAATGGGCCAGCCGGTTTAAAAAATGGACATACTGGAGCAGAACCGGCTGGTCCAGGCCCAGCTGATGCCGGATCATCTCCACTTCTTCAGACGAGGCCATTTGTCCGGCCAGGACTTGGGCCGGATCGCCCGGAAGCATGCGGAGCATAAAGAAAAGCAGCAGGGAGATGCCCAGCAAAACCGGCAGGGTGTAGAAAAGGCGTTTGATGATATAGCGAAGCATAGACTGATTGGAGGTTCACGGTTCAGGGTTCACGGTTCAGGGTTGAAGACGAGAGATTTTCAAAACAATCGATATTTTACGGAGGCCCAAAAAGACTCCGTTTTTTCTCAACCGCGAACCGTGAACTCTAAAATCAGGATCTCTTCCGGCTTATCCGAATCGAATTATTGTTTGGAAATATAGGTCGGATAGAATTTCTCCGTGGGAGTGACCACCAGATCCTGAATCTCCTGGCTGTAGGCGATGACGAACTTTTCCACATGCAGCCAGATCCAGGGACAATCCTCCCAGACCATCCGGCTGGCTTCCACCAGAAGCTCTTTGCGTTTTTCGTTGTCCAGCTCCATCCGGGATCGCTTCATGAGTTCGTCGTATTCAGGGTTGCAGTAGAAGGCCGCTCCAAGCCCCTTGGGGGGATTCACCTCGCAGGTAAATTGTCCGTATAAGCCCATATCCGCATCCAGAAAGAGAGGGCCCCAGCCCAGGAGAAAGACCTCCAGTTCGCTCTCTTCCAGGGGTTTCAGCAGTCCGGCCACATAAGTCGGCCAATCGTAGGTCCGAAGTTCCACCTTGACCCCGATGGCCTGCAAATAGGCCTGTACGGCCTGGGAAACCTGCTTGTCAAAGAGATAGCGGCCGTTGGGGGTGCGCATACTGACCACGGTATCATAATCAAAACCGGCTTTGTCCAGCAGGGCTTTGGCCTTGTCCGGATCATAGGGATACTGTTTATCCATGGTCTTGTGGCCGAAGACAATGGGAGAAACCGGCGCGTCCATGGGTACGGCCGTGTCAAAGAGGATCTTTTTGACGATGGCCTCTTTATCCACTGCGTAATTAAAGGCCTGACGCACGAGCTTGTCCTGGGTTACCCCTTTCTGGCAGTTCAAACCCATGAAAATGGTCCGGGTGTCCAGGGGCATGTCCACCTGCACATTGGGATCGGCTTTCAGGCCGGAGACGTTGGCCGGAGACGGCTTATAGCAGATATCGATCTGCCCGGAACGCAGCATGGCCTCCCGGGTGGAGACCTCCGGGACCACCTTCCAGATGATCTTTTCCACCGTGGGTTTTTTTCCGAAATAGTCTTCATTGCGGACCATGACAATCCGGTCGCCTTGAACCCACTCTTCAAGGACATACGGACCGGCGCCAACCGGATGCTGCCGAACGTCTTCCCCATATTCTTCCAGGGCTTTCGGCGAAATCGGGGCATTCAAGGTCATGGACAAGGCGTCCGCCAGAGGGGCGAAAGGGAACTTCAGGTGCAGGGCCACAGTGTGCTCGTCAACAATAGTGCACTCCTTGACCATGGACACGGCAAAACGCAGCGGAACCCGCAGATCCGGGTTCAAAATACGGTCAAAAGTCTGCTTCATGACCTCGGCATTGAAGGCCGACCCGTCACTGAAAGTCACGCCCTCTCTCAGATGCAGAGTCCAGGTCAAACCGTCGTCTGAGACATCATAGCCGGTGGCCAGTCTGGGTTCCAGGGTGCCGTCCGGTTTTTGGAAAAAGAGGGTGTCATAGATCAGATCGCACATATTCTGAATCAGGGTTGTGGTCTGTTCCTGCGGATTCAAGGTATCGGCATCCACCCCGATGCCGATTCTGAGAACCTTGATTTCAGCTTGGGCCGGGACCGCGATCCCTGCTGCACACAGCCCTGCCAACAAAAGTCCGTAGAGTCCCAGTTTCTTTAAGCGTCTGAATTGCTTCATTGCAGCCTCCTTTTCGGGTTGATCGTTCATGTCATATGCCTTGAAACCTGTATACTGGATGCCCCTGCGTGATGGAGCTTTTAAGAAAAAGTTATTGGTTTTATCTCAGGTATCCACCTCTTAATTCTATGTCTAATCGGAAATCGCAATTCGAAAATCGGAAATTCCAGAGCTCTCAGCAGAGCATTGTCGTTGGATGTTGGGACAGGGTCTTTTTAACTGCGCAAGTCCTTGACCACCCGGCCGTCCTGAAGAATCATGCTAATCTTCTCCTGATCGCAAAGCAGCTGAATATCCTGCAGGGGGTCGCCCTGAATTACCAGCAGATCGGCCCGCTTGCCCGCCTCAATGGTTCCGATTTCCTGTTCAAGCCCCAACACGCCCGCCGCGGTCTTGGTGGCGGCCACCAGGGCCTCGCTTGCCGTGAATCCGGCCCGGGTCATAAACACAAGTTCCTCGGCATTGCCTCCGTGGCAGTTAAAAGGGGTCCCGGCATCGGTGCCCATGGCGATGACGACCCCGGCCTCCCGGGCCATCGTCAAGCTCTCCAGGAAAAAAGGCTTGACCCGCAGGGACTTGGCAACTGCAAATTCGGGGATCCCCGCCTGAACTCCGTTTTTCTCAATATGAAACAAGGCGGACATGGTTGGAACCAGAGGAACGGATCTCTGCAGCATGAGTTCAATACTTTCCACATCAAGGTAAATGCCGTGCTCGATACTGTCAATACCGGCCCGAAGCGCGTTTTTTATACCTTGTGTGCCCTGGGCGTGGGTGGCTGTCCTTTTCCCGGCCTTATGCGCTTCCCGGATGCCAGCCCGCAACTCAGCTTCAGTGAACTGTTCACTGCCCGGCTCCACCCCCGGGGTCATCACCCCGCCTGTAGCCATGAATTTGACCAGGTCCGCACCGGCCAGAATCTGCTCCCTGGCGGCTCGCATTACTTCAGCCTCGCCGTCGGCCTGCCGGCCAATCTGCCAGCCATGCCCCCCGGTCATACAGATGAGCCGGCCGCTGGCCAGGACTTTTGGACCCGGAATCCGGCCGGCGGCAATGGCATCCCGCAGGACAAGATCCACACCGGCCAGCCCTCCCATGTCCCGGACCGTGGTCACCCCGCCCAGCAGAGTCTTTCGGGCGAGTTCAGCAGCCTTCAAAGTGGTAAGGGGTACAGGCTCACGGCTCAGGGCGCCAATGGGATCCGGGCCGGCATCCATACACAGATGCACATGACAGTCAATCAGTCCCGGCAGGAGAAAATTTCCATCCAAAGGAATCACCTCCGCATCCTGAGGCACTGGGGCGCCCGCATCCAAAATATTCAGGATATGGTCATCTTCCACCACAACCTGAACATTTTCCAAAATTTTTCCATCCCCGGCAAAGACAGGACCTCCGGTAAAAACTCTACGCATATCATCCTCTCACTATGTTGAAACCTTGGCGGTAAAACCCGAGACGGTGCAGACTCTCGTTCAAGCCCACCCAGGGAGGGAAAAGTCTTACACCAAATCGCTCGAAAAAGAAAGCGCCTGGCGTACGGGTTTACGATCAGGAGAATAGAGGACTCGTTCGAGCCGAAGAGTCCGGGGCAGCTTGTCAAGGATCACAAAAACACTTATACTGCTCCAACTTACCTTTTTCAGGATGAGGAAAAATTCTGAAGTTTCATACGAGCTTAATCTATCTTCAACAATCCTAAATCGTAAAGCGAAAATCCAAAGATCTCCATGCTCAATCTCCAGACTCTGCGAATTTTTCCCCATATACCGAAAAAACTGGTCTTTTTGGAAACCCTGTCCAGAAATCTCTGGTGGACCTGGGATCATCAGGCCAAAGATCTTTTCCGACGGATTAATCCCGGGCTGTGGGAAGAATCAAACCAAAACCCCCTGCTCTTCGGAACCTATCTCAAACAAGAGCACCTTGAAGAACTGGCTGAAGACGAAAGTTTCTTGGCCCAGATGGATGTTGTCCAAAATCTTTTTGAAAACCGCGTCCTTCGAAGCGATGCAGCCGGGTTTTCCTTTTTGGCTGAACAGGAAATCATTGCCTATTTTTCGATGGAATTCGGACTTCACGCGAGCATTCCTTTGTTTGCCGGCGGCCTGGGCATTCTCGCAGGCGATCATCTCAAAGCATCCTCCTGTCTGGATCTGCCCCTGGTCGGGGTTGGACTTTTATTTCGAAAAGGCTATTTCCGTCAATTTTTGGATGAGAACGGCCGGCAGCAGGAAGCCTACCCGGCCGTTGATCTGGAACAGCTGCCCCTGAGCCGAGCCAAAGACCAGGCCGGGAAAGAATTGGAAATAATCATTCCCGGTCCCTCCGGACAGATCCGGGCCGCTGTCTGGCGAATGCGCGTGGGACGCATCAGGCTGTTCCTTCTGGATACCTATCTCAAGGACAACCCTCCTGAAATTCGCCAAATCACCGAAAATCTGTATGCCGGGGATCAAGCCGCGCGACTGGCCCAGGAAGTCCTTTTGGGCATTGGGGGGATGCGCGCCCTGGATGCTCTCGGACTTTTCCCTGCTGTCTGCCATCTGAATGAAGGCCATTCAACATTTTCCAGTCTTGAGCGGGTGGCCCAATTGACCCGGAAATTGAACATCGATCCGGCCGCCGCCATGGAAATTGTTCCCCGAACCACCATTTTCACCACCCATACCCCGGTTGCCGCCGGGCATGACGAATTCCCCGTCGATATGATCCGTCCGGTCTTCCAACCCTATTTAGACCAATTCCAAATCCCTGAAAATGAGCTCCTGGCCTGGGGACAGGCCCCGGATGCCGGCCCTGAGGCCCCGGTTTCCATGTTCATTCTCGGTTCAAAAACAGCCGCTTACTGCAACGGAGTCTCCAGGCTGCACGGCCGCGTCGCCAGGGACATGTGGACCCATTTGTGGCCGCGGAGACCATCGGATGAAATACCAATCAGCCATGTGACCAACGGAATCCACGTCCCGACCTGGATGTCCGAGGAAATGGGCCTGCTCTTGGAGCGCTATCTCGGACCGGATTGGATGCGCCTCTCCTCTGATCCCAAACGCATCGAACGGATTCTGGATATCTCTGCAGAGGAACTCTGGAGTCTGCATGAACGCTGCCGCACCAGGTTGATCGCCTTCTGCCGCCGCTGCATGGTGCAACAGTACAGACGACGTCATGCCGCGATGGATGTACTCGATGAATCCGGATCGGTGTTAAAGCCGAATAGTATGACTATCGGTTTTGCCAGGCGCTTTGCCGTCTATAAACGATCAGGGCTTTTGCTGCAGGATCCTGATCGCTTTGAAGCCATCTTGAACAATCCGGAACAGCCGGTCCAGATCGTTTTTGCGGGCAAGGCCCACCCCAAGGATAACGAGGGCAAGGAACTCATCCAAAAGATCATTGCCTTTGCCAAAAAACCGAAGCTCAGGCATAAAATTGTTTTCCTGGAAGACTATAATATGCATATAAGCCGGCATCTCTACCAGGGGGTTGATGTCTGGTTGAACACGCCCCGGCGCCCTCTAGAGGCCTGTGGAACTTCAGGGATGAAAGCGGCTGCGAACGGGGGATTGAATGTCAGCATTCTGGACGGCTGGTGGGATGAAGCCTATAAGCCGGAAATCGGCTGGGCCATCGGCCCCAGAAACGATCACAACGGCAACACTGAACAGCAGGACAGCATTGACGCCCAATCACTGTACAGTGTACTGGAAAATGAAGTCATTCCCTGCTTCTATGAACGGGGGCCCAACGATCTTCCGGAAAAATGGATCAGCATGATGCGGCACTCCATGCAGACAGCCATGATTCACTACTGCAGCCAGCGTATGGTCAACGAATACACACAACGCTTTTATCACCCCTTGGCCCGCCGCATGCAGACCTTGACTGAACAGGACTGTACTGCAGCCAAACAACTGGCCGATCAAAAGCAGCGCCTGAACGTACACTGGCCAGAGATACTGATAACCCAACCAGAAAGGATAGACAGGGGATCCTCCCGGGTGGGGGATCAGATCCGGATCAGGACCACAGTGCATCTTGGAGAGCTGCTCCCTGAAGAAGTACAGGTTCAACTGTATTACGGTCGTCTTCAGGGCGTTGAATCAGTGGTTTCCAGCAGCACTCTGGAGATGCAGGTTGTAGGGGAACAGGGCAACGCGCATTATGAGTATGAATGTTCACTGCCCTGTGAAACCCCGGGACATTACGGCTACACGGCCCGGGTTATCCCGGCCGGGGATGCCTGGATGCAAAACCTTCCGGGCTTCATCACCTGGGCTTGATCTGCTTTGACGAAAAGGCACCCATCTCGGTTGTTATTGCAGAATTTTGAAGTCCTCAAGTGCGATACAAATTTTATTTTGCAGCAATCTCAATTATCAATCTTAAATATTCAATCTCCAATCTTAAATCTTCAATCTTCAATGCCCTATGCACACCACCAACCGCTCACCCCGGGTGCTCATTATCACCCCGGAAGTCACCTATCTTCCCGACCGCATGGGAAGTCTGGCCAATCAGTTGACCGCCAAAGCCGGCGGTTTGGCCGATGTTTCAGCCGCCCTGATCCAGGCCCTGACCGATCAAGGCGCCGACGTCCACCTGGCCCTGCCTGATTATCGTTCCATCTTCCAGGATAAGCTGGCGCCTTTTCTCAAAAAGGAACTCCATTATCTGCGCGAGGTGATGCCGGATGATCGAATCCATCTGGCCCAGGACCGGGCCTTTTATTACCTGAACCGTGTCTATTCCTCCTATGGCGGGGAGAATATGAAGCTGGCCATCACCTTTCAAAGAGAGGTCATCAACAATATTCTGCCCTGGGTCCGGCCGGATCTTATACACTGCAACGACTGGATGACCGGCTTGATCCCGGCCATGGCCCGCCGCTTGCGCATACCCTGTTTATTCACCATTCACAATATCCACACGGTGAAAGCCCTGCTCAGTCAAATCGAAGACCGGGGCATTGATGCCGCCTATTTCTGGCATCACCTCTACTATGATCAACTCGCGCCGGAATACGAAATCGCCCGGGAAACGATCCCGGTGGACTTCCTGGTCAGCGGGGTCTTTGCCGCCCATTTCGTAAATACGGTCAGCCCGACCTTTCTCCAGGAAATCGTTCAGGGCAGGCACGTGTTTATCGAAGAGCCCCTGCGCAGGGAATTGACCCACAAGATGCAGGCCGGATGTGCCGCCGGCATTCTCAACGCCCCGGACCCGGCCTTCGATCCTGAAAAGGATCAAAAACTGGAAACGACCTACACCCCGGACGATCATACCCGGGGCAAACAGGTCAACAAACAGTTTCTGCAGCAAACCTTAGGGCTCATCGAAGACCGGGAGGCTCCCCTCTTTTTCTGGCCCTCGCGTCTGGATCCGGTTCAAAAAGGCTGCGGGCTGCTCAGTCATATTCTGTATTCCATGATTTCCACCTGGTGGACCCAAAACCTGCAGATCGTTTTCGTGGCCAGCGGAGAGTACCAGACTGTTTTTCGAGACATCGTGGCCTTCCACTGCTTGCAGCAGAGGGTGGCCATCTGCGACTTTGAAGAGCGCTTGGAGCATCTGGGCTACGCCGCCTCCGACTTCATACTCATGCCTTCCAAATTCGAACCCTGCGGCCTGCCACAGATGATCGCCCCGATCTATGGTTCCCTGCCGGTGGCTTTCGATACCGGAGGGATCCATGACACGCTCAGCCATCTCAATATCCAATCCAATACCGGCAATGGATTTCTCTTTGAATTTTTCGATGCTGAGGGTCTTTTCTGGGCCGTCTCCCAGGCCATGAATTTTTATGCCCAGCCGAAAGCAGTCAAAAGCAGACAACTATCCAGGATCATGAAGGAAAGCAAAGCCAACTTCAACCATGACGTCACGGCCGAACAGTACATTGACCTCTATGAAAAAATGCTCCAGCGTCCACTGATTCAGCGCAAGCCGGTCTGAATACTGCGCAAAGGCCACATCAGGCAGTTCAACTGTCAGTTTTGCCAGCGGCAAAGCTGACACCCGAGAAAAGCATCCTATGATCCAAAAAATCGCCCTCCTGGCACTGGCCGGAGCCTGCGGCACCCTTTCCCGGTACGGCCTTGTCGGTCTTGTGCACAGACTCAGCGGCACAGCCTTCCCCCTGGGCACCCTGACCGTCAATCTGTTTGGCTGTCTCCTGGCCGGACTGCTCTGGTCCCTGTTTGAAAACCGATGGCCGGTCTCCGGCGAAACCCGGATACTCGTCCTTGTGGGATTCATGGGCGCCTTTACGACCTTCTCCGCCTATGTCCTGGAAACCGGCGAACTCTTCCGGGCGAGCCAATGGCTGGAAGCCGCTGCCAACATCCTGCTTCACAATATTCTGGGTTTCAGTGTCCTGCTGCTTGGAGCAGCCCTGGGGCGGTTGATCGGATAGACCTTCGGGGATATGATCTGACGTGTATTGAAGGAGGAGACCAGTATGCAACTCCCGGCTGAATCGTATTGCCTGCGGATTTTTATCGGGGAAAGCGACAAACTGGGCCGAAAGCCGCTCTATCAAGCCATTGTGGAAAAGGCGCGGCAAGAGGGTTTGGCCGGGGCCACCGTCTTGAGAGGCTTTCTGGGTTTCGGAGCCAACAGCCTCATTCACACAGCCAAAGTGCTCAGGCTTTCGGAAGACCTCCCGGTGGTTGTGGAAATCGTTGATTCCAAGAAGCGTATCGAATCCTTCATGCCCACGCTGAACACCATGATCAACGAAGGCCTGGTGACGCTGGAAAAGGTGCGGGTCATCACCTATCGCCCGAAAGACAAGGCCTGAAAGGGCCGGTCAACCTGGGCCGGGCGAGGGAGCGCTCAGGTTTTTTCAAAGCGCTGCCGGGCCTTTTCCCGGGCAGCCTCCACATCCTGGCTGCAGACCTCGGCCTTGCGTCCGGCCCAGTATACGCTGGACTCCCGATCCCTGTCCTGGAGGGCGCACCACATGAGCCCGGCCATGGCGCCGGCCCCATTGGGATTGATCTCCAAGGCCCGGTGAAAGCCGGCTGCTGCTTCAGTGCTCTGCCCGTCCCGGTACAGGGCCCAGCCCAGGAGATTCTGGGCCATGAAGGAAGCCGGGGCGGATGCCGCCGCCTTGTGAAACAGGGCCAGGTCGATGGGGTCCTCAGCCCTGGTAAAGGCAAAGCGGTAAAATTCGAGCAGTGCCGCCCCGACGGCCTCCAGACCTTCCGGGCTCACTTTTTCCGGCCACAAAGCCGCCGGCTGCCGGGAATCCGGAAAAGGACAGGCCGCACTGCCGAAGCAGGCCAAAAAGGCCGACCTGAAGCCCAGCAGATCGTCAGCGCAGGAAAAAGCTGTATCCGCAGACACTGGTGATTCCGGAACCTGGGCATCAAAGACCTGCATCTCGATCTGTCCAGGCTGACAGTGTCCCGAGACCCAGAACCTGATATCCTGCCGGGCGCTCACCTCCCGCAGGTCCAGATCCGGACCCTCTCCCCGGCAGTACCTGGAGAATGCCTCGAATGCAGGAAAAATCCGGGTCACCCGCCAGCCAAACCAGCATTCCCGCAGGCCCGGATGGAGCACCAGGACATTGCCCAGCAGGAAATGGAGGGCCAATCCAGCACCTGCAAAAGCACCCCCGCTTTCGGATGGAAACGGGAGCACAATACAGCGGTCCTGAGCCAGTGCCGGCTGCTGTCTGGTCATATCAACCTCCACATTTTTTTTGCAACCAGTCCAAAGGATACGAAAAAATTTTTCCCTTGACAATCTTCATACGTATGAAATATGATCTTTCACCACGACACTCAACTGGCCATGGATACGGCCAAGGCTTTCATGCACAATTGTTCCGGCTTTGACAGCGCCAGTTTCGAACTTGCACAGACGACACCCATGAATCACTTTCAACAAGATCTCGAAGGCAAGGACTTCTCGGTCCCGGTCTCAAAGCAGATTCACCAGTCCATCCGCAAAGCCATTTTGTCCGGACGATTCAGTCCTGGTGAAAAACTCCCCTCAGAAGAGAGCCTGGGCCAGGAATTCCATGTCTCCAAAACCGCGGTTCGCGAAGCACTGGGACAGCTGGTGGCCGAAGGACTCATTGAAAAACGGCGGGGGGCAATGGGCGGCAGTTTTGTCTCCCAGGGCAATTCCCAGCGTATACTGGAAGTGGTCATGGATTGCTATCGTCTGGGCGGCCTGACCCTGGAAGAGGTCATGCAGTTCCGCCGCCTAGTCGAACCTGTGGTGGCAGGCCTGGCCTGCCAAAACCGCACTGCAGAAGATCTGCATATACTCGAAAAAAACCTGTCAGAATGCCGCCAGGCCCTGTCTGAAGGCTGGGTAAACCGAGCCAAACAGGTCGCTTTTCACGGCCTCCTGGCCAAGGCCGGCCACAATCGACTGCTGTCGGCCTCGGTGATGGCCGCTATCAACATCTCCAGAGAATTCACATCAAAGATCAATTTTCCCTATGCAGACGGTGAACTGGATCTTGTCTACAATGAACGTTTCTACCAGTGCCTTCAGGAGCGGGATACTGAAAACGCCCGGAAATATATGAATGAGCATTTCGACAAGTCGCGCATTCTGGTTGAACGATACCGCAGACATCTGCAAGACGAGCCGCAAACCGACTGAGGGTTGCACCAGAGTCTGAATCTTTTTTTTTCGTGAACAAAATTCATACGTATGAAGAATACTCGTCTGAAACATCATCAGTGAATGGGTATCAAACGCATGGACCTTCTTCTTGACAACGCGCTTATTTTTGACGGCCGCAGCCCGTCCCTGTTCTCCGGATGGATCGGCGTGGAACAGGGAACGATTGCGGCGGTGGAGCACAGGACAACCCCGCCCCCGGCTCAGGCTGCCAGACGCCTGGATCTGCAGCAGCGCGTTCTCATGCCCGGACTCATCGATACCCATGTCCATCTCGGCCTGGATGCCTCTCCCAATCCCGTGGGGTTCATCACCTCCCTCACTCCGGCGGAGCTGGCCCTGCGCATGGCGGCCCATGCAGCCGCGACCCTGGCCGCCGGGGTAACCACGCTCCGGGATTTAGGATGCCGGGGGCACGTGGATCTGGCTCTGCGCCAGGTTGTCCAGGAGGGATTGCTGCCCGGACCGCGCATCCTCTGCGCCGGGGAAATGATTTGCATGACCGGAGGGCACGGCTGGCAGTTCGGCCTGGAGGTCGACGGTCAAGACCAAGTCCGCCGGGGCGTTCGCCGCCAGCTCAAGGCCGGAGCCGACGTCATCAAATTCATGGCCACAGGCGGGGTCTGCACCAAGGGCGTGGAGCCCGGACAGACCCAATTGACCCGGGAAGAGATGGCCGCGGGAATTGAGACCGCCCATCTGGCCGGACGCAAAACAGCGGCCCATGCCCAGAGTCTGCAGGGAACAAAAAATGCTGTGGCAGCCGGAATCGATTCCATTGAACACGGGGCCGATCTGGATCCCGCAGCCCTGGAGGCCATGCTCAAAAATGATGTTTTTCTTGTTCCCACCCTGGCAGCCGGGGCGAGCATGATTGCCGGAGGCACAGCCTCAGGACTGGAGGACTTTATGGTCGCCAAATCCCAGGCCCACCGGAGCGCCCGCCTGGAAGGCCTGGCCAAAGCCAAGGCCGCCGGGGTCAAAATCGCCATGGGCACGGACGCCGGTACGCCGCTCAACCGACACGGTCACAATGTACACGAACTCTTGGAACTGAATCAGGCCGGGTTCACTCCGCTCGAGGCCCTCCAGGCAGCCACTGTCCATGCGGCTGAACTCCTGGGTTTCAAGGATTGCCTGGGCAGAATCGCTCCGGGCTGTTTAGCGGATCTTCTGATCGTGGACGGGGATCCGACCCTGGATCTGCAGGTGCTTGGGGTTCAAGACCGGCTCCTGGCCGTGTACCAGTCAGGGCAGCTGCGCTCCGGCCGCTGGTTCCAGACCCCCGGGAGCGATGGTTTATGAAGACCTTTATCATCAAGCGTCTCATCCAGGCCCTGGCCGTCTGTCTGGTCATCTCCATGATCTCCTTTTTTCTGCTGTTTCTTAATGCCGATCCGGCCCTGGTCCTGCTCCCGCCCGAGGCCGAAGTGGAAGACATTGCCGCCTTTAAAAAGCAGATGGGTTTTGATCGTCCCATTATTGTCCAATATCTCGATTTTATCGGCAAAGTTATTTTTCATGCAGACTTCGGCAATTCCTTCGTGGCCAAGGTGCCGACTCTCAAACTCCTGGCCGAACGGGTCCCGGCCACCCTGAAGCTTACCGCCAGTGCCGTCTTGATCGCCAATCTGATAGCCATCCCTTTGGGGATTCTCGCAGCAGTTCGCCGGTATTCACTTCTAGACAACCTGAGCACGCTCATCGCCCTCATGGGCCAGGCCATGCCCCTGTACTGGCTGGGAATTATGCTGATCATCGTCTTCGGGGTCTGGCTGGGCTGGCTGCCCATTTCCGGCAGCCAGACCCTGCCCCATTTGATCCTTCCGGCCGTGACCCTGGCCGCCTATCTGCTCCCGGCCAATATGCGCCTGGTTCGCTCCGGGATGCTGGATGTGCTCAACCAGGATTATATCCGCACGGCCCGGGCCAAAGGGGCCGGAGAAATCCGGGTCTTTATCGTACATGCCTTTAAAAACGCAGCCATTCCTCTGGTCATCATCACCGGCCTCCAGTTTTCCATCCTTCTGGGCGGCACCGTGGTCACGGAGACCGTGTTTGCCTGGCCGGGGTTGGGGCGTCTGGCCGTAAATTCCATTCTCATGGGCGATTACCCCGTGGTTCAGGCCATTGTTATCTTTTTTTCCCTGTGCGTGGTCATCGGCAACCTTCTGGCCGATATACTGGCCGCTTTCATCGACCCCAGAATCCGTCAGGAGTGATTGGATTTTGGATTGCGGATTTTGGATTGCGGATTTGAGCAGAAAAGAACCGCTTGAAGTCATCTAATCTTTAAAAAAACAGTATCTCCAAAGGATAGCAGGCATGCAGACTGGAGTTTTAGAGACCACCCGGCAACCACGGGCCCTCACCCGGCCGTCCCGGATCCGCCGTCTCTGGACCAAAATCTGCCGGCTCAGAATGGGAATCCTGGGCGGACTCATCCTTTTGGGGCTTCTCGCTGCGGCTCTTTTGGCCAACTGGCTGGCGCCCCATGGTCCCTTTGAACAGGACATCATGAGTCGTCTTCAGCCTCCGGCCTGGATGCCCGGCGGCAGCAGCGAGCACCTCCTGGGCACGGACGGGGTGGGGCGGGACCTGTTCAGCCGGATTATTCACGGTTCCAGAATCTCCCTGGCGGTGGGCCTGAGCGCGGTCATACTCCAGGTGCTCATCGGAGTGATCCTGGGCCTGGCCGCCGGCTATTACCGGGGCTGGGTGGACTCGAGCATTTCCTTCATGGTCAACGTCATGCTCGGATTTCCCTTTATCCTGCTGGCCATGAGTCTGGTAGCCGTCCTCGGCCCCTCCCTGCAGAACATCATCATCGCCCTCGGTTTGACCGGATGGCCGATATTCACCCGGGTGACCCGGGTGGAGGTCCTCAAGCTGCGGGATATGGAATTCGTGCTTGCGGCCCGCTCCCTGGCCTTTTCCACCCTGCGCATCATGAGCAAACACATTCTCCCCAATATTCTGCCCTCGATTCTGGTCCTGGCCACCGTGGAAGTAGCCCGGGCCATCATCCGGGAATCCCTGCTCTCCTTTCTCGGACTGGGGATCCAGCCGCCTACCCCCTCCTGGGGCGCCATGCTGGCCGAAGGCAGAGACTATATGCTCATGCAGTGGTGGCTGGCGGCGTTTCCCGGTCTGGCCATTTTTTTAAGCGCCCTGGGCATCAACCTTCTGGGCGACGGACTGCGCGATCTCATCGACCCCCATTTGAGGAAAGACTGATGCTGAATGCTGCTCCCCCGCTTTTGCACGTTGACGGCCTCAAGAAGCATTTTCCGATCAAGAAAGGTCTGCTTACGAAAACAGTGGGACACGTCTTTGCCGTGGACGGAGTGGATCTTTTCATACGCCCCGGAGAAACTCTGGGTCTGGTGGGAGAATCCGGTTGCGGCAAATCCACCGTAGGCCGCTGCATTCTGCGCCTGTACGATCCCACTCAGGGCCGGATCTGTTTCCAAGGAAATGATGTCGCCGCAATTCAAGGCCGGGATTTGATCCGTTTCCGCACCCAGGTCCAAATGGTCTTTCAAGATCCCTATGCCTCCTTGAATCCGAGAATGCGCGTCCGGGAGATCGTCGGCGAGGCCATCCGGGTACACAAACTGCATCCGGGCAGGTCCTGGCGGGAACAAACCGCTCATTTGCTCCGGGAGGTCGGCCTGTCCCCGGATCAAATGGACCGCTACGCCCATGAATTCTCCGGGGGACAGCGCCAGCGGATCGGTGTGGCCCGGGCCCTGGCCATGCAGCCCAAGCTCATTGTGGCGGACGAACCGGTCTCGGCCCTGGACGTCTCCATCCAGGCCCAGGTTTTGAACTTATTGGACCGCCTCAAGGAGCGCTTTGAACTCAGTTATCTGGTCATCGCCCATGATCTTGGCGTAGTGGAGCATATCTCCGACCGAATCGGGGTCATGTACCTGGGACGCATCATGGAAACGGCTTCTGATCGAGACCTGTATCAAAAGCCCCTGCATCCCTACACCCAGGCCCTGCTGTCCGCGGTTCCCAAGGCCGAAGCCGGGCAGCGGAGAAAACGGCGCGCCTTGCTCCAGGGAGACGTCCCCAGTCCCATCAATCCCCCTCCGGGCTGCCGCTTCCATACCCGCTGTCCGGAAGCGCAATCCGAGTGCCGAAATATCCATCCGGCCATGATCGAAATAACCCCAGGCCATCAGGTGGCTTGCCACAAATACGCCGAAGGCGGCAAAGATTGCCCATGAACAGCTCGAAAATTTTGGAGATCACGGAGCTTACAACCTGCTTTGACACCCCCGAAGGCCTGGTCCGGGCCGTGGACGGGGTCAGTCTGGTGATTGAATCCGGCCGCACCCTGGGAGTCCTGGGCGAAAGCGGCTGCGGCAAAAGCGTCACCGCGCTGTCCGTCATGGGCCTTTTGCCCAAACCTCAGGGCCGGATCAGCAGCGGATCCATTTATTTCCAGGGGAAAGACCTGGTCCGGAAATCGCCCCGAACGCTTCGCGCCCTGCGGGGATCCGAAATGGCCATGATCTTTCAGGAACCCATGACCTCGCTCAATCCTGTCTACACCGTGGGGGAACAAATCGCCGAAGCCTTTACTATTCATGAACATCTTCCCAAAAAACTCGGCCTGCAAAAGGCCCGGGAGACCCTCTTTCAGGTGGGCATCCCCTCGCCGGAGCAGCGCATCCATGAATATCCGCATCAACTCTCCGGAGGGATGCGGCAGCGGATCATGATCGCCATGGCCATGGCCTGCCGGCCCAAACTGCTCATTGCCGACGAACCCAGCACGGCTTTGGACGTGACCATTCAGGCCCAGATCCTGGACCTTATGCTCAATCTCCAGGAGGAGACCGGGATGAGCATTATGATGATCACCCATGATCTGGGAGTGGTAGCGGAAATGAGCGATCACTTGGCGGTGATGTACGCCGGAAAAGTGGTTGAGTGCGCCCCGGTGGACGTCATCTTCAATGCCCCGGGCCATCCCTATACCCTGGGATTGATGCGCTCCATTCCCAGGCCCGGCCGAAAGTTCAGTTCCGGCAAGCAAGCCCTCGCCGAGATCCCCGGAATAGTGCCGGGGCTCATTGATCCGCCCCCGGGCTGTTTGTTCGCACCGCGCTGCGACCGGGCTTTCGAACGTTGCCGGCTGGAAATGCCGCCGCTGTTCAACCTGAAGGACCAGTCTGGCAGCAGCCACGGTGTAAGATGCTGGCTCGCCGAATCAATGGCTCAACAACCTGCAACCCAAGGAGGTCGAACATGAATCACAAAAAATTTGGACAAACCGCTCTGTTGGCCGTGTTGTTCCTGATTTTCGGACTTGCGCCCCAACCGGCCGCAGCCAAGGACAAACTCATCTGGGCCTTGGGCAGCAAAATCCCCACCATGGACATTTACGGCACCACCTCACTGAATCTGACCAACATCTACTACATGATCTCGGATTCCCTGCTGGAGCGGGACCTGGACACCCTGGAGCTCAAGCCGAATCTGGCCAAATCCTGGAAACGACTTGACGACACCACCTGGGAATTCACGCTCAGAAAAGGGGTCACCTTCCACAACGGCAACCCCTTGACCGCGGAAGATATCCGCTACACCATCATGGACCGCATTCTCAATCCCGAACTCAAATCCCGTCAGGCCCCGGGGTTCAAATTCATCAAAGATGTCAAAGTCCTTGACAAGCTGACCTTCCAGATCGTCACCAAAGGCCCCTACCCTTTGACCGACGATCGCATGCACACCTTTTTCCCCTATGACAAGGAATGGTGTGAATCCGTGGGCGAGGAGATCATTGCCGAGAAGCCCATGGGAACCGGACCCTACACCTTTGTCCAATGGGACCGCGGCTCAAGGGTCGTCTTGACCGCCAATCCTCATTACTGGAATGAAGGCCTGCCCAAGATCAAGGACGTGGTGGTCCGGGTCATTCCGGAACAATCAACCCGCATCGCCGAACTGCTCAAAGGCGGGGTGGACCTTATCTCCAAGCTCGATCCCGACAAATGCGCCATGGTCGAAAAAAACAAGGAAACGAAAGTCCTGGAAACCCCCTCCCACCGCATCACTTTCTGGCAGTTCGACTCCATGGGCCGGGCCGGAGAAACCCCTTTCACGGACAAGCGGGTCCGACAGGCCGTCTGTCATGCCATTGACCGCCAAAAAATCATCGAGGTCATGTTCCAGGGGCACAGCACGCTCCTGAACACCTGTCTCAGCCCCTTTGATTTCGGCTACAATCCGGATATCACCTGGTACGAGTACAATCCGGACAAGGCCAAAGCCCTTTTGGCGGAAGCCGGGTATCCGGACGGCTTTGAAGCGGACATCCTCTTCTACTACCCGATTTCCAAGCAGTTCAATGAAGCCGCCATGGGCTACCTCAAAAAAGTGGGCATCACTCTGAATTTCAAAAACTATGTCGGCAATGTCGGACAGGCCATCAAAGTGCGGGATGGCGGCAAATGCAAAGATATCGGGAATTTCGGCTGGGCCTCCTACATGCTTCTGGATGCGGACGGGCTGCTTCCTTTCTGGTTCGGCGAAGGCTCCAAAAAGAACTACTCCGGGGATGAAAAACTCGCCGCCTGGATTGAAGAAGCCCGGTACTCCTTTGATCAGGAAAAACGGGAAAAACTCTATTACAAGGTCCAGAAACGGGTCAAAGAGCAGGTCTACTGGATGCCGGTCAATGTGATCAACAGCATCTACGGCGCAAATAAGGATCTGCAATTGACCCTGCCGGTCAACGAGACCCTGATGCTCAAGATCGCTGAATTCAAATAGGGCCTGAACAAAAACTCGGGTGCCCATCCGCTCATACATTGCTTAACGTAAGGCAGATACAATTTGGCCCGCGAATCATCCCAGTACCATCACAAGGCTGAGCTACGGGACAGGCGCGAATGGGCGCAAATGGAAACTTTTTGGCCGGCAGAATATGAGCTGCTGCCGGCCAAATGGCTTCGCCATGCAGATATGAACAGAAAATGAGTTCTTTTCATTCGAGTCTATTCGTGTGATTCGCGGGCAGGCAGTCTTTTCCTTATTCATTGTAAAAATATCCGAGGAAAACATCCATGAACATCGAACGTGTCGATATCATCCATATCCGCATTCCTCTGGTGATTCCCTATGAGACAAGCTACACCCCGAACAAATACGTGGACAAGCTCATCCTCAAGATCTACACCCCGGATTTGGCTGTGTACAGCGAATGCGTGTGCAAGGACCGGCCGGATTCCACCTATGAAACCCCGCAGACGGTCCGGGCCGTGCTCAGGCATTTCCTGCTGCCCCGGGTCATGGATGAAGCCCTGAACGGGGCGCTTGACTATCAGGCCAGGATCAGTTCCATCAAGGGACACAACATGGCCAAGGCAGCCGTGGAAAATGCGGTCTGGACCTTTGAAGCCCATAGAATCGGGCTTTCACTCAGTCAGTTGCTGGGAGGAACCAAAACAAGAGTGCCCGTGGGCATGGGCATCGGCATCCAAAAGGACGCGGGCCGACTCCTAGGCCTTGTGGAGCAGTATCTGGAGGCCGGCTTTGACCGGATCAAACTGAAAATCAAGCCCGGCTGGGACCTCACACCCCTGGAGGCGATTCGAACCGCGTATCCCGAACTCAAGCTCATGGTGGATGCCAACAACGCCTATGCCTACCCCCGGGACCTAAAAGCCCTCAAAGCCATCGATGGGTTCGGCCTGTCCATGATCGAACAGCCCCTGAGCTACGAAGATCTTCACTGCCACGCCAAACTCCAGGCTGAGCTCGCCACCCCCATCTGCCTGGACGAATCCGTCACCTCACCCTATCAGGCCCAAATTGCAGCTGAAATCGGGGCCTGCCGGATCATCAACATCAAACAGGGCCGGGTGGGCGGTCTGGGTCCTTCCAAGGCCATCCACGATATCGCCTGGGACCATGGCCTGACCTGCTGGGTGGGCCAGATGATCGAGACCGGGCTGGGCTTGAACTACGGGCTGGCCGTGGCCGCACTGGAGAACTGCACCCACCCCAACGACACCCTGCCCACCCGCTTTTATGCAGCCGACGATATCATCAGCCCCGGGATGCAGCTCAATTCCGATTCCACAGTGGATATCCCCTCCGGCCCCGGTCTCGGGGTGAGGGTGGATGAAGGACAGCTGGACCGCTACACCGTGGCCCGGGAGGTAATCCGGAAGCATTAGAGAAGCTGAGTGATTAAGGCTTTCAAGGGTGGCCCGGAAAAGGCGGCCGATCCACAGCCCTGCTCTCATTTTTTTCTTTGCATTCATCCGGAAATGCCGATAAACTAGTTCTCAGAAAACACTGCAATCTGTCTGTATCCTGAAGTTTTTCAGGGCCAAAGTTTAAAAAATTCGTTGGGAAGGAGGCCTCTATGGAAGTCAAAAAAGACGATCTTGTGGCAAAACTCAAAGCCATCTACCCTGAAATCGATCAATTCGGCCTCAACCTGCAGCTCGAATTTGACGAGCAAACCAATTCCTGGATCGCCACTTTCAATACGGCTGAACACACCCTCTCCACTCACCTGGAAGAAGCGGACGTGGAAAGCTGTCTCCTGGGCAAAGAATGCGTGCACCTGGGCATGCAGCTGGGACGCTTCATCCGGAATTTCTGCTCGGGGGGCGGGGCCTGCACCCTGGGGCAGGCCTGACCTCCTCCGCGATGACTCAAAGAGCACAAACCGTTCTTTTGACCGGAGCCACCGGGTATATCGGAAGCAGACTCAATGAGCACCTGCTCAGCCGAACCGGAACCACCCTGCGGGTTTTTGTCCGCAACCGCCGAAAACTCCGGGATAGTATCCGTGAACAGGTGGAGGTTGCGGAAGGGGACACCTTTGACCTGAAAGCCCTTTCCCAGGCCCTGCAGGGCGTGGACACAGCCTACTATCTCATCCATTCCATGCGGGCCGGCAAAGACTATGAGGACCGGGACCGCAGGAGTGCGGAAAATTTCCGGGATGCCTGCATCCAGGCCGGGGTCAAACGCCTCGTCTACCTTGGCGGCCTGGGGGTCAAAGCAACGGCCAGCCGGCATCTCCTGAGCCGGATCGAAACCGGTGAAATCCTCAGCGCCAGACCAAAGCAGCTGCAAACCATCTGGTTCCGGGCCGGGGTGATCATCGGATCCGGCAGCGCCAGCTTTGAAATCATCCGTAACCTGGTCCAGAAACTGCCCCTCGTGATCA
This sequence comes from Desulfohalobiaceae bacterium S24, assembly GCA_011389765.1. Classification (GTDB taxonomy): domain Bacteria; phylum Desulfobacterota; class Desulfovibrionia; order Desulfovibrionales; family Desulfothermaceae; genus JAABTT01. The sequence continues at coordinate 21,743 of JAABTT010000051.1, forward strand.
CTCCGAAATGGGTGGGCACCCTGACCCAGCCCATTGCTGTGGACGATGTTGTGTCCTATCTCTCCCAGGCCCTGGACGCTGAAATCCAGGACAGCGTCATGGTGGATATCGGCAGCCGGGCCATGAGTTTCCGGGAGATGCTGCTAAAAGCGGCCCGGCTGATGGGCCTCAAACGGGTTTTGATTCCGGTGCCCCTCTTGAGCCCCAGGCTGTCCTCCTATTGGCTGACCCTGTTCACCCCGGTTCCCTACCAGATGGCTGCGGCCCTGATTGAAGGGCTCAAGTCCGAGACCATTGTTCAAAATAATCAAGCCCAAACCTGCTTTCCGCAGATCAGCCCCGTGAGCTATGAGCAGGCCGTTCAAACGGCCCTGATCGAGCTGGAAAACGATGCGGTGCTCAGCCGCTGGTGCGACAGCAGCGGCGGGCAGGTCTGCGACATCAAGGACCAGGCGGACACGACTGCGGCCGTACTCAGGGATCGGCGGGAATTCCCGCTCGATTCACTGTCCAGGGAGACCGTGTTCCAATCCCTTACCTCTTTAGGCGGTGAATCCGGCTGGTTCGCCTACAATATTCTCTGGCAGCTCCGGGGGGTGATCGACAAGCTCCTGGGCGGCTATGGCTTGAATCGGGGCCGGAGGGAAAACAAAGCCCTCAGGCTGGGCGATGCCCTTGACTTCTGGAAGGTTGTGGATATCAAGCCGCAGAAACGGTTGCTTCTGCTGGCCCAGATGAAGGTGCCGGGCAAGGCTTGGCTGGAATTCGACCTCCAGGAGGACACCCTGGTCCAGACCGCCCATTTTCACCCCCGGGGCCTCCTGGGCCGGCTCTATTGGTATGCGGTCCTGCCCCTGCACCTCTTTGTCTTCGGCGGTCTGGGCCGAAAGATCCTGAAACAGGCCGCTGCCCTTGAGCGCCAGGGCCTGGCCTCCCACCCGCCGATCGGGGACTGAACACCTTGAAATCGTGGATATTATGTCATAGAATATGATATACACGATCTTAAAACAGGAGGCCGGCAAGGCACCCGGCCAGGATGGGAACCACGCAGACCGTGGTTAAGCGGATCAGCATAAAGCGCGGCCCCAGAAACGTGGCTTCGAAAGGGAGCTGACCCAGGCCGAGCATGGCCCAGCCGGTGATCAGAGCCACCGTGGTCCCGGTGCTGGCTCCTGCTTGAAACACCGCCGCAATAATCGGAAAAGACACATACGGCCCGCCCGTGATAAGCGCCCCAACGACAGTCCCCAGCAGAATACCCCGAATACCGGACTCTTCGCCAAGCCAGGTCTTGATCAGCTCAGGCGGGATGGCCACCTGAATAAGACCGGCCAGAAGAAAAGCCAGGATCAGCAGAGGCACAAGCCCGTAGAACATTTTCCAGCTCGCGGCAAACCCTCTGGGCAGCAGTTTTGGATCTTTTCTCCAGGCCGCCCCTATCATGGCCAGAGCCATGGCGAAAAGAATGATGAAAGCGCTCACCATATTTTCAGTCGGGATCCATTGAGTTGAGGTCTATTCGCCATTCTTGACTGGAAAACTTTTGTAAAAGCATCATCTCGCAATGAATCCCTCCTGAAAATATTTATCTGGCTTTTCAAGATCAAACCAACAGAAAAACAGCACCTGCAATCATCACTGTGTTTCTGAAGAGTCAAATTTTTCCTGCTCTAGGACCTGAGACTTCATGATCCAGGGTTTGCTGCGGCTCAGGAAAACATTGGCGAACAGGCCGAGCAGCACTGGAAAGGCAAAGGTCACCACATATCTGATGGCGGTGATCTCCGGCCCGATCAGGGCCACCTCCATGGGCAGGCGGCTCAAGGTCCAGAGGTTTTTGGCCGTGACAAAGGCCAGGACCGTGCCGATCTCGGCCCCCGAGACCAAAAGGGTGGCGGCGATGGGAAAATATACATAGGGGCCGCCCGGCACCAGCGCTCCGGCCAGCGCGCCCAGCCAGACCCCTTTCATCCCGGCCTCCTTCCCCAGCCACCTGGAAACTCCCTGCTTGGTGATCAAGAGCTGGATGAAACCGGCAATCACAACGGCCGCAAACAACAGGGGCAGCACGCTGACGGCCATGATCCCGCCCTGAGCCAGACCTTGCAATACGAGGTCCGGTCCGCCCCGATACCAGGCCAGCCAACCCAGGAGCAGCACCGCGATCAGCATGCCAACCAATGTACTTTTCAATCACATCTCCTCATAAAACCCTTACTTCAGACTTCGTACCGACATTACGCCTTTGAAACTTAAAAACATAAAATAATTAGCAATATTTGAAATGTTGTTAAAATTGGACTTTCTTTTGGTTTCTGGTTTCAGGTGTCGGGTGTCTGGAAAGGCAAAATCCGCAAACTCTAATGAAACTTCATTTTCTTTCTCCGTCACCCCGGCGCAGGCCGGGGTCCAGCTTTTTTTGTCTGGATTCCGGCCTTCGCCGGAATGACGGAGGAGGTGACTCGTTTCTTTTTCGATCAAACTGGATGTCTGCGGCCAGAGGCAGGGCTCGTATGAAAAACCAAAGTGGATTTTCTACTTTTGATCAAACTGGACGGTCCGCCCGGCCAGCGGCCGGCGCTGAAACCTGAAACCCGACACCTGAAACCTCAAAAAGGGGCAAGAAATATCACAAGATGTCCAAAAAACCCTTCAAATTTACGCGTACTGTAAAGAGCTCTGTTTTTACTCCGGAACATAGCGGGGATAGGTGCATTTGCTTTCCCGGGCAAAGGCCGGATCAATATCTCGCGTGACAAAGGGTTCCTCTTCGCTGGTTTCCGCCAGAATATCCCCCTCCGGGGAAACGATCCAGCCGAGTCCACCGCAGTCGGCCTTGCTGCCCGGCGGATTCCACAAATTCGAGGACAGACAGAAGGCCCCGGAACAGACTGCGGCCGTCTGCCCCCCGGCCAGCCATTTTCGAACCGAGGCATGGGGCGTGGCCCGGGGCACGCAGAGAATTTCGGATCGAGCCCGGGCATAATGCCTGGCCCATTCCAGAAACCACATTTCCGTACAGATGAGTACCCCCATTCGAATCCCCAGACTCCGGCAAATTTCGAAATGCGGCTCCCCCCGATCGTACCAGGTCTGCTCCCAGTAGGAAACCTCATCCGGGAGGTAATATTTTTCATGCACACCGTTTACACCGGCCTCCCGGGTCCAGAGATAGGCCTGGTTGCGAAAACTACCCTGCTCCCGCACAATGGGCCGAGTACCCATAACCGCCCCGACCCCCAAACGTCCGAGCCGTTCAATAGAGCGTTCGTGATCCTGAACAGCCTGATGCCAGCGCAAGGCATCCGGCTCAGGATCAGCTGCCAGCCACTCGGCAAAACACATCTCCGGCAGGAGCAGAAAATCGCTCTGCTGCTCGCGGACATGCCGCACGAGTTCTTCAAGCATGGGCTCCAGGCGGCCGCTTCGATTATCGAGTTGACACACAGTGACTTTCATACTTCAGACTTCGTAACGGGATAGTGGGAACTTTCATACAAGGAAAAAAAGATTTACAATGCCAATGCCTTAAAACCTCGTATGAAACTATACTTTGCTTTCTCCGTCACCCCGGCGTAGGCCGGGGTCCAGTTCTTACATTTTCAGTCTGGATTCCGGTCCCGGATCGGGGTCCAGGATTGTTC
>JAABTT010000052.1 GCA_011389765.1 Desulfohalobiaceae bacterium S24
CTCTAACGCCGATGATACTGCGGTTCAAACCGTGGGAAAGTAGGTAGCTGCCGGGACATTTTTAAAAAAAGGAGACGCCGAGAGGCGTCTCCTTTTTTTTTAGTCAAGTTGATTTTTGCAGCGCTTCAAGGCACATTCAAAGCATGCACGCACAGTACAGCTACATAGAGCTCCAGGCACTGCACGAAATCGCCAGGACCCAGGCCGGCTCGGACTTTCTCAAGGATCAGTTGTCCACTGTGCTGGATATCCTGAGCCGTTACCTCGGGATGGAACGAGGCATGATTTCCATTCTGGATCTGCATACCGGGAAAACCTGGATCGATATCGCCCGGGGGGTGGATGTGGCCTCAGGGGAGGTGGTCTATCAACCCGGCGAAGGGATCACCGGGAAAGTGGCCCAAACCGGACGTCCCATGGCCATCACCGATTTGGGCGACGACGCCTTGTTTCTGGATCGGACCGGAGCCCGGAAAAAAGTGAATCGGGAGGAATTGACCTTCCTGTGTGTTCCGGTCTTTTTCCATGAAAATGTGGTTGGGGTCCTTTCCGCCGATAAAATGAGCCGCCAGGTCCAGGATCTGGACAAGGAACTGCAGCTTTTAGCGGCTGTGGCAGAATTGATCGGACCGGTGGTCCATTTCCGTTCGGTGGAGGATGAAAATCTCAGACTGAAAAAACGGCTGGCCGAAGCCAAAAGGCCGAAAACCAAAATCATCGGCCGGTCAAAAGGCATGAACGAAGTCCTGCGTCTGGTGGATCAAGTTGCGGATACCAACTCCACGGTCTTTATTCATGGGGAGACCGGGACCGGAAAGGAGATGGTCGCCCAGACCGTTCACGACAACAGTAAAAGGTTCCGGCAGCGGCTGGTCAGGGTGAATTGTGCGGCCATGCCGGAAAGTCTGCTGGAAAGCGAGCTGTTCGGACATGAAAAAGGGGCCTTTACCGGAGCGGTTTCCCGGAGGAAAGGTTGCTTTGAAGAGGCCCAGGGCGGGACAATTTTCCTTGATGAGGTCGGGGAGCTCTCGCCCCTGGCCCAGGCCAAGCTCCTGCGGGTTCTCCAGGAGAGGGAGTTTCAGCCCTTGGGATCTTCCAGAGTGGTCAAAGTGGATGTGCGCATCATCACGGCTACGAATAAAGATTTGGAGCAGGAAGTTACCATTGGGAATTTCAGATCCGACCTTTTTTTCAGATTGAATGTCTTTCCGGTGTTTATCCCCCCTCTTCGGGAAAGGGGGCCGGACATTCTGCTCCTGGCGGATTATTTTGTCCTGAAGTACGCTGAAGAACTGGACAGAAGAGTAAACCGCATTGCCACCTCGGCCATTGATCTGCTCATGTCCTATCACTGGCCCGGTAATGTACGCGAACTGGAAAACTGTATTGAACGGGCCGTTCTCTTGACCAGGGGCAATACCATTGAGGCCCGTCACTTGCCACCTTCCCTCCAGATGAAATCAAAAGAAGCCGTGATACAGCCCAGGGGCAAACTGGAGGTCCTGGTGGGCAATTTCGAAAAAGACCTGATTGTGGACGCCCTCAAGGACACCAAGGGCAATCAGTCCCAGGCGGCCAGACTCCTGGGAACCTCGAAACGAATCCTGCAGTATAAAGTCAAAAAATACGCTATTGATTTTCAGCGTTTCAAGAGATCCTGAATCCTGAAGGCAGGATTCAGGATCTCTTTGTTCAGGGCAGGATGTGATTTTGCAGGGCTGAGCTGCCGACTTGTGTGATCTGCAGGCCGAGTCTCATGACTGACAACTGATTGGAGGACGGTATGAAAATTGCTCTGGGACAGATCAATCCGCTGATCGGGGCCTTCGCCCAAAATTGCCGAAAAATTTGCACGTATATCCGGCGGGCTGAAAAACAGGGCTGCGACTTGATCATTTTTCCGGAGCTGGCTCTGCTTGGATATCCCCCCCTTGATTTTCTGGAGAAGCCGGATTTTTATGAAACCAGTTTTAAATATTGGGACCCGATCATCCGGGCCTCATCCTCCATCGGCGTGATCTGCGGCCTTGTTTCCAAAAATGAGGGAAATTCCGGCAAACCCTATTACAACTCCGCTCTGTTCTGTTACCGGGGCGAAATCCGGGGCCTCATTCACAAAAGACTTTTGCCGACTTATGATGTGTTTGATGAGCGGCGCTATTTTGAACCCGGCCAAAAAGCGGGCTGGTTCGATTTCAAGGACTGCAAGCTGGGAATCACCATCTGCGAAGACATCTGGACCCTTGAACCCTTTCTTCCCAGGCGCTATTACAGCAGCAATCCGGTTCAGGATCTGGCTGTGGCCTCCGTCGACCTGTTGATCAATCTGTCCTCATCCCCCTTTCATATCGGCAAGTCGGAAATTGTGGAGCAGCTTCTGCATCATCATGTTCTGAACACCAAGGCTGACTGCGTGTATGTCAATCAGGTCGGCGGCAATGATGAACTTTTGTTTCAGGGGCACAGCCTGGCCATGGATCGTCAGGGCCGGGTTGTCGCCGCCGGGGCCGATTTTGCCGAAGATCTGGTAATCTGGGACACGGAACAAAGCCGGAAAAATGAGCCCCAAGCCGCCCTGGATAAGGATGAGCTCGTGTTCCGGGGCCTCAGCAGCGGACTTCGGGATTATGCGGACAAATGCGGTTTCAAGCGGGCCGTTCTGGGTTTGAGCGGGGGAATTGATTCCGCGGTGACCGCCTGTCTGGCCGCCAGGGCCCTGGGGCCGGAGAATGTCCAGGGCGTGGCCATGCCCGGACCATACAACGCCCCGGAAAGCCTACAAGACGCTCGCGAATTGGCCTCCAGGCTGGACATAGGATTTGAGACCGTCCCTATCGGGGACCTGTTCGAGATGAGCAAGAAAAGTTTGCAGACTGTTTTTCTGGGCCAAAAAGAGGATACGACCGAGGAGAATCTCCAATCCAGACTGCGGGGCTTGATCCTGATGGCCTTCAGCAATAAATTCTGCAGTCTGCTCTTGAATACCGGGAATAAATCCGAGCTGGCGGTGGGATACTGCACCCTGTACGGTGATATGAACGGCGGCCTTTCGGTGCTCGGCGACGTCCCCAAAAAAATGGTTTACCGCCTGGCTGCCTACATCAACACCACATACGGAACGATTCCGGAGCGCATCATCTCCAGACCCCCGTCGGCCGAGCTCAGTCCAGGTCAAAAAGACGAAGACAGCCTGCCGGCCTATGATCAGCTGGACAGCATTCTGGCGGCCTACGTGGAAGAACAGATGCCCGCAGAAAAAATTATCAGTCTCGGCTGGGATCGCTCGGTGGTGGAATGGGTGGTGCGCAGAGTCACGGCCAATGAGTATAAGCGCCGTCAGGCTCCGCCGGTGCTCCGGGTCACCAGCAAGGCCTTCGGCATGGGCCGGATATTTCCCATCGCGCACGGCTACAGGGAGATTGAACATCTAAAATAGGAGATTGAAACCCTTCAATCTTGTAACTTCAATTATAGGGGGCGCCGATGAAAAAAATAGAAGCCATCATCAAACCTTTCAAGCTCGACGATGTCAAGGACAGTTTGTCTGAAATCGGGATCAACGGCATGAGTGTGACTGAAATTCAGGGGTTCGGGAGACAAAAAGGGCATACCGAGATCTATCGGGGGGCGGAATATGTCGTGGATCTGCTGCCCAAGATCAAGGTGGAGGTGGTGGTGGTCGAAGACCGGGTGCAGGAAGTGGCGGAGGCGATCTGCACGGCGGCCAGGACAGGGAAAATCGGGGACGGGAAAATTTTTGTGCTCCCAGTGGAAGAGAGCGTCCGGATTCGGACCGGGGAAAGAGGAGAACTGTCTTTGTGAAGCGGCTTTTTTCAGAACTCAAGCAGACCAAGGCCGCTTTCAGAAAGGAGTGCGAACAGGACGTCCCCGGCATCATCAGGGCCCGGACCTACGCCGGCGACCTGCTTAATCTGCTGAGCAAACACCTCCGACAGGGATATTTTCCGGAAACCGGCTGGTTCATGGCCGCAGTGGGGGGCTTCGGGCGTGGCGATTTAAGCTTTGCCTCAGACTTGGACCTGGTGTTTGTGCACCGGCATAAACTGTCTTCTGACTTGAAGAGAATCATTGAATGGCTGATCCGGGGCTTATGGGATCAGGGATTTGAAGTCGGGCACACGGTGAGCACGGCTTCTCAGTTGAAGCAATTGATGGATACAGACTTTTCGGTGCGGACCGCGTATCTGGAAACCCGCTTCATCTGTGGTGATCGGAATCTGTATGCTGCCTGGCGCGGAAGGGTTGAACAGAATGCGTCCCGGAAAAACCAAAGAATTTTTCTGGAAACTCTGGATCGCTCCCGCAAAAACCGGGTCGAACGATACGCGGGGAGCATCTATATCCTGGAACCCCATATCAAGGAAGGCCTGGGCGGCTTGAGGGATCTGCACGCCCTGCGCTGGATCGGGGTCTTGCTCTTTGGCTCCCCCGGGTCGGAGACCTTTGTCCGGCAGGGGAAATTGACGGCCCAGGAGCTCCATTGGCTGGAACAGGCCCAGGACTTTGTATGGCGGGTCCGGCTGCAGCTGCACGCCTTGCATGGCCGGCGCAAAGATCGGCTTTTGCTGCAGGACCAGAAGGAATTGGCGGCGAATCTGAATTTTGTGGACGGCGAACAGGGGGTTGCCGCGGTCGAGGTTTTCATGCGGCGCTATTACCGGCAAACCGCCCGTATCCGGCGGGTGACCGATTTTCTTCTGGAAGGATTTCTGGAAACCTCTTCCCGGAGCTCCCAAAAAAGCCGCCAGAAAATTTTGCCGGGGCCTTTTATCCTGGAAGGGGAGCATATCCATTTTCATGATCCGGAGCTGGTACGCTCAAATCCACGGCTGCTGATGCGTATTTTTTGGCAGGCGGCCCGGTCCGGAGCCCATTTCCACCACGAATCAGGACAGGTCATCCGCCAGAATCTGGATGTCTTTCAACGGGATTTCCAGACGGATATTGAGATGGCCGAATGCTTTCTCGATATCCTGGTCCATCCGACAATGGCCTACAGGGTCTTGAAGGTCATGATGGAGACCGGGTTTTTGGAGGCCTATCTCCCTGAATTTACTGATATTCGATACAGGGTTCAGTACGATCTGTACCATATCTATACCGTGGATGAACACCTGCTCAAGACGGTTCAGGAGTTGCACGGCATAACTGCAGAAGGGGGGGGAGATGCAGAAAAGCGGGGTGCTCCGGATACCAGGGTCCTGTTCGGCAGGATTTCCCAGCAAAGAGTCCTTTTTCTGGGCGCCTTGATCCATGATGTGGGCAAGGGGCACGGTCAGGGGCATGCTGCCAGGGGGGCCAGAATGGCGCGTGATGTGGCCGTGCGGCTCCATTTGTCTGCCCGGGAGTCCGAACTGTTGACTCGAGTGGTGGAACTCCATCTCCTTTTGGCGGAAACCGCCCTGAAAAGGGATCTCTTCGATGAAAAGCCCATTGAGCGCTGCGCGTATCAGATTGGGGATCAGGAGCTCCTCTTTATGCTCTATCTGCTGACGGTGTCCGACTCCAGGGCCACCGGTCCGCAGGTCTGGAACTCCTGGCGGCGTTCCCTGATCAATGAGCTTTTCTTCAAAGTGGAGAAAATGCTGGACCGGAAGCCCTGGGTTGAAACCGATGTGAACAGCCGTCTGGCTGAATGCCGGGACGTGCTGCGCAGCACTCTCCAGGATGCAGCCGAGGCGGAAAAGGTGCTGGCCTGGCTGGAAGGCCTGTCCTTTCGCTATCTTCTGGCCCGCAATCCCCGGGAATTTTACCGGCATTACGAGTTGGAGAAGCAGCTTGAGCAGCAGACCCTCGGGTTTGATGTCCGGCCGCATGACGGTCAAATCTGGGAGGTGACCTTTGTCTGCTATGATCGTCCCCAGCTTTTTGATATGCTGACCGGGGTCTTCTGGGCTTACGGCATCAATATTTTGTCCGCGGATATCTACACCCGGGATTATGGCGTGGCCGTGGATATCCTCCTGGTGGACCAAATTCCGGACCCGCTCCATCCCGAGGCTTTGTGGCGCAGGATTGAAAAGGATCTGGCGGCTATTCTCAAGGGCGACAAGACGCTGGCCGCGCTTTTGAAAAAGAGCCGTCCGGATCGTGTCGGAGCGGGCCGGCCCATGGTGGCCAAAGCGGATAAAGTGGTTATTGACGAACAGGCCTCGGATTTCTATACAGTGATCGAGGTCTATACCTGGGAGCGGACCGGGGTGCTGCACACCATCTCCAAGGTATTGCACGCCTTTGATCTGTCCATTCAATTGGCCAAGATATCCACCCCCGGGGCTCAGGTCGTGGACGTGTTTTATGTGACCGATGCCAATCAGGGAAAGATACTGGATCCAGGCCTGCATGCCGAACTGGAACAGGCCTTGCTCCAGGCCCTGCAAACATGAAGCAAGGAGTGCAGCATGGAGCGATTGATTGGTCTGGTGACCGGCGGCACCCGGGGCATTGGCCTGGGTGTGGCCGATTATCTTCTCCAACAGGGCGCTTTGACGGCGGTGACCTATCATTCGGATGATGAGGCCGCACACAAGGCCGGGAAGCAGCTGGAGCGCTGCTGCGGCGCTTCGCAGTTTCTGCTTCTGAAAGGCGATTCCGGAGATCCTGACGTGGTGCGCCGCCAGCACCAGGAGATTCAAAAAGCGTTTGGAACGGTGAATGTACTGGTCAATAATGCCGGGATCATGCCCCAGCGGAGTTTTGAAGAATTGACTCCGGAAATCTGGGAATCCACCATCCGCATCAATTTAAACAGTGCGTTTTACTGGTGCCGGGAGGTGGTCCCGGGAATGAAGACCCAGGGCTTCGGACGGATTGTGAACATCGCCTCTCTGGCGGCCCGGGGCGGGGGCGTGGTCGGTCCCCATTATGCGGCTTCCAAGGCGGGCCTCTTGGGATTGACCCGTTACGGGGCCAGGGAGCTCGGCCCATACGGGATAACGGTCAACGCCATCAATCCGGCCTTTATCCAGGATGCCGGGATTTTTGCCGGATGGTCGGATGCAGACAAGGATGGTCTGCGGGACAAAACCCTGGTCCCGGAACTGGGTCGGGTTGCGGATGTGGTTCGGGCCTTTGCCTATCTTCTGGATTCGCCTTTTGTTACAGGCGTGGCTTTGGATGTCAACGGCGGGGCCTTCATGATCTAGTATCCAGATTGCACCCTGGGTGCAATCTGGATACGATTCAAGAGAACGTTTGCAGGAAAGCAGGAGAAAAGTATGAATCTCTATCAGATGCTTCAAGAGCGGCAGGCCGGAGAGAACCCAATTCGGGTGGGGGTTATTGGGGCGGGCAAATTCGCCTCCATGTTCCTGGCCCAGGCCAGATTGACCCCGGGCATGCAGGTGGTGGGCGTGGCCGATCTGTCCCTGGAGCGGGCCAGAGCGGCCTGTCTGAGGACCGGCTGGCCGGAAGAGCAATTGAGCGATGCCCTGCGGGCTTCGGATATCAATGCAGCGGCCCGGGAAGGCAGGCTGGCTCTTTGCAGGGATGCCGACTCCCTGATTGAAAGCGAACTGGATATCATTCTGGAAGTCACCGGCCTGCCGGAGGCCGGAGTAGCCCATGCCCTGCGTGCCTTTGAAATGGAAAAGGACGTGGTCCTGGTCAATGTCGAGGCGGACTGCCTGGTGGGGCCGGTCTTGAAACAAAAAGCCGGGGAGAAGCAGCGCATCCTGTCCATGGCCTATGGGGATCAGCCGGCCCTGATTGCCGAGCAGGTTGACTGGGCCCGGACCGTGGGGCTGGAAGTGGTCTGTGCCGGCAAAGGCACCCGCTATCAACCGGCCTACCATTACTCCACTCCGGAAACCGTCTGGGGCTATTATGGTTTTTCCGAGGAACAGGTGGCCGGCGGCGACTACAATCCCCAGATGTTCAACTCTTTTCTGGACGGGACCAAGTCGGCCATCGAGATGGCCGCGGTCTGCAACGGCACCGGCCTTGTGCCCCAGGCAGAGGGTTTGCAGTTTCCAGCCGTGGGGGCGCATCAGCTGGCCGAATTTCTCAAGCCGGTCCCTGACGGCGGCATCCTGACCTGCGATCAGACAGTGGAGGTCCTGGCCTCGGAAACCCGGGACGGAGAAGCGGTTCCCAACGATCTGCGCTGGGGCGTCTATGTGGTCTTCCGGGCGCCGACTGAATATGCCCGGCGCTGTTTTGGGGAATATGGACTGGTCACGGACGCTTCAGGCTGGTATGCCGCTTTGTATCGACCTTCGCATCTCATCGGACTGGAGCTGGGCATGAGTGTGGCTTCAGTCGGTCTGCGCCGGGAGCCCACCGGATCAACCTCTTGCTTTCAGGCCGATTGCGTGGCTGTCGCCAAACGGGATCTTCAGGCGGGAGAGCGCTTGGACGGCGAGGGTGGATTCACGGTCTATGGGCAACTCATGCGGGCCGCAGCAAGCGTTTCCGGGAGCTGCCTGCCCATGGGACTTACCGGGCGGGCCAAGGTGCTCAGACCGGTGTCCAGGGATCAGGTTCTGCGCCATACGGATGTGGAGCTGGATGAGTCAAGTTTTGCCTATCAACTGCGGAGGGAGATGGAAGCGGCTATAGGATTGAATATTGAAGATTGAACATTGCTGAATACAAGAAAATCAAGCAGTGGCCATGGTCATAGCCAAAATCATTCTCGTGAAGGCTCTATCAGAATAGAAGGTTTTATTATTTTTTTTGCTTGACAAAGCTGTTTTTTTCCGAGTATTAATTTTCCCATGCAACAGCAACTCGGACAGTACTCCCTTTTCTCTGCTTTCAGTTTTTATTATTTCTGGTTTTATATGGGGAAGTCTGTGGCCCGAGTAGCAGGTATGCACGTCTAACCGTACAACCAGAAAACATCCACTACAAGGGCCGCAGGCATCAAGCCGGCGGCCCTTTTTTTGTTCTTTGTGTGTTTGCATTGCTTCAAGGGAAGAGTGAATTTTCAAAGCAGAAAAGGAGGAGGCTAGCATGAACATCGGCAAATCAATACGATTGGAAAGGATACTCAATCGGAAAACGCAGCGGACCATAATTGTTCCCCTGGATCACGGGGTGACCATTGGACCGGTTTATGGCTTGGCGGATTTGCGGCATACAGTTGATCAAGTGGCGGAAGGCGGAGCCGATGCCGTGCTCATGCACAAGGGACTGGTTCGCTGCGGCCATCGGGAAGGGGGCCGGGATGTGGGACTCATTGTCCATCTTTCCGCGGGAACGATACTCTCGCCTTTTCCCAATACCAAAACCCTGGTGGGCACAGTGGAGGAAGCGGTCAGGGTGGGGGCGGACGCGGTCTCAATCCATGTCAATCTGGGGGATGAAACCGAAAGCCGGATGCTGTATGATTTCGGCAAGGTAAGTGATGCAGCCAATTCCTGGGGGCTGCCCCTTCTGGCTATGGTCTATGGCCGGGGACCGAAAATCAAAGATCCTTACGATCCTGAAGTCGTGGCCCATTGCGCCAGGGCCGGGGTGGAACTGGGAGCCGACGTGGTCAAGGTCAATTATAGCGGGGATCCGGAAAGTTTTGCCAAGGCAGTGGATTCCTGCTGCGTGCCGGTGGTCATTGCCGGCGGTCCCAAACTGCATGAGCGAAAGGATATCGTCCGGATGGTCCACGCTTCGCTTGAGGCGGGCGCCGCGGGTCTGTCCGTGGGCCGGAATGTCTTCCAGGATGAAAATCCCGGCCAACTCGTCAAAGCCCTGCATGGCGTGGTCCATGAGGATTGGAGCGTGGAGCAGGCCATGGACCTCTTGCAGCAGTGATTTGGATTTTGGAATCCGGACTGTGGATTGAAATGAGACCAACTTGTAAAGAGACAGTTGAGACCGATGGGGAATGATTGATGAACCTCAAAATATACCTCAAAGTTAGACCCTTTGAAAAGCAGCTGGTGACCCTGGCTTTGGAGTCCGGAGCGGACGGGGTGTTTGTGGATGCGGATCATCTCGAATCTGTGAATCGGCTTGGGCGGACCCAGGCGCTGACCCCGGGGGACCTGACCGAGCTGTCCCTTCAGGGGAAAGCAAGCGAAGAGCAGGCGGCCGAGGTCCTGAAAAAAGGAGGGGTGGTTCTCCTGGAGCAGGGCTGGGAAATCATTCCGGTGGAGAACCTCCTGGCTCTGGAGAACGGAGAACTCGGGCTCGAAGTAGCTTCCCTGGAGCAGGCCCGCCTGGCCGGGACCATCCTGGAGCGCGGCGTTGATTTTCTGGTGGTTCGAGGGGAGGCAAGGGAGGTCTTGAAAACCATGGTCCAGGAGTTGAAATTCTCCCAGGCGGAAGAAAATCTGGAATCAGCCGAAATTGTCGGGATTGAGCCGGCGGGCCTGGGACACAGGGTCTGTGTGGACACCTGTTCTCTGTTGGAGAGAGGGCAGGGCCTGCTGGTGGGCAATGCCGCGGAATTCATGTTTCTGGTGCACGCGGAGACCGAAACCAATCCCTATGTGGCCGCCCGTCCTTTCCGGATCAATGCCGGGCCGGTCCATGCCTATGTCCAGAAGGGCGGGGACAGAACGAGTTATTTAGAGGAGCTCCGATCCGGAGATGATGTTCTGCTTGTGAACGACCGGGGCCGGACCTCCCTGGTGACGGTGGGACGGGTCAAGATTGAAATCAGGCCCTTACTGAAGCTCACCGCCCGAATCGGCGAGAACGAAGGCCAGATCTTTTTGCAGAACGCGGAAACCATTCGACTGGTCAAGCCTGACGGGACCCCGGTCAGCGTGGTGGCCCTCCAGGTGGGGGATGAAGTCCTCTGCAGGAGGGACCGGGCCGGTCGTCATTTCGGGATGCGGATCAAGGAAGCTATCCAGGAGCGCTAGGCGTTTCGATTTACGAATGCCGATTTTCGATTTGATGTTCCTGAAATCACCATTCATTTTACACGCAACATGGGAAACACAATGCCATCAGATCAACCCAATGCAGAGATTGAAGCAATTCAGGCCTTGCGGGCGTCCATCAATCGGCTTGATGAGCAGATTCTGAACGTGCTCAATGAACGGGCCGCTTTGAGTTGCAGGATCGGCAGCCTCAAATCGGGCAGCCAAGAAGAAGTCTTCAAGCCCTTTCGGGAAAAAGACGTCCTGAAACGTCTGCAGATCGGAAATCAGGGTCCCTTGCCCAATGAGCACCTGCAGGCCATCTACCGGGAGATTCTGTCCTCCTCCCGGGCCCTGCAGCGCCCGCAGCGGGTCGTCTATCTCGGTCCGGAAGGCACCTTTTCCTATTTTGCCGGGCTGCATTCCCTGGGACGGGCCGCTGATTTTCAGGCCAGAGATCGCCTGGAAGACGTTTTTCGAGCGGTGCGCAATCGGGAGGCGGAGCTGGGGATCATCCCCCTGGAAAATTCCCTGCAGGGGACAGTGGGCCAGAGCCTGGATCTGTTTCAAAACTATGAGGTCTTTATTCAGGCCGAAGTCTTCTGCCGCATCAGCCATTCGCTTCTGGCTGCGGCTGCCTCCTTCCAGGACATTGCCGTGGTCTATTCCCACCCTCAGGCCCTGCAGCAGTGCACTGGCTGGCTGGCGAATCATCTGCCTCAGGCCCGGATCATCCCTGCACAAAGCACGGCCGCCGCGGCCGGACGCATCAAGGACAACACGGGCGAGGCCGCCATCGCCCATGCCGATCTGGCCCCGGCCCTGGGCCTAAAGGTCCTGGCTTCGGGGATTGAAGATCTTCCGGAAAACTGGACCCGTTTCTTTGTCATAGGGCCGGAAATGCCGCCGCCCGGGAATCGTGACAAGACCTCGCTTCTGTTCACCCTGCCGGACAAGCCGGGTTCTCTTTCCGGGGTTCTGGAACTCCTGGCCAGGGAAAAGGTGAATATGAAAAAGCTTGAATCCCGTCCCTACAGGGGAAGCAAGTGGGAGTATGTTTTTTTTGCGGATCTGGAATGTGATCTCAGCCGACAGGAATACCGCGGCCTGCTCCAGGACTTGCAGATGAACTGCCACAGCCTGCGGATCTTGGGGAGCTATCCCAACGGCCCGTCGATCCAGAAGATGGCAGGGTGAGGGGTGAGCTCGGATGTCGGAGATCGGGCGTCGGATATCAGAGGTCGGTAAGAAGTGGAAGGAAGACGTCGGAGATCGGACGTCGGATATCGGAGGTCGGAGGTCGGTAAGAAGTGGAAGGAAGACGGCGGAGATCGGATGTCAGCCCTGCCTCTGGCAAATCAGACATATAATTGTCTGAATTTAATTAGAATATACGATAGAGCTCTAGCGTAGATGTTTAATCACACGACTGCCAGTTTGATCAAAAAAGAAACTTTGGGTCACCTCCTCCGTCATTCCGGCGGCTTGTCACGGCATAGCTTGAAAAGCGACGCCGGAAGGCCGGAATCCAGACTGAAAAAGCTGGACCCCGGTCCCGGATCGGGGTCCGGGATGACGTTCCTAAGCCGGGGTGACCCCGGATCTCAGTCCGGGGCAGGCGGAGAAAGAAAAATTAAGTTTCATACCAGAGAGTTTTTCGTTATGACAACTGTATCTATCCAAGCCCCTTCGAGTAAGTCCTTGTCCCATCGGATGCTCATTGCCGCGGCATTGGCTCAAGGAGAGTCCCGCCTGGGTCGAGTCCTGAAGAGTGAGGATCTGGAGCGGACTATGGCTTGCCTCCGGACCCTGGGCGCGGACATTCGGGAACAGCAGGGCGAGCTGAGAGTCAAAGGAATAGATTGGAGTTCAAAAGGGCCGGACGGCCCTTTTGAGCTGGATGTGGGAGAGTCGGGAACCACCTGCAGGCTGATCACCTCTGTAGCTGCTTTGGGACAGAATCCCTGCCGTGTTTTCGGCCGGGGTCGGATGCATGAGCGGCCCATCCTGGAATTAAGCCGGGTTCTGGAACAACTGGGCGCCGGTTTTGAATGGCTCGGCCAAAAGGGCTGTCCGCCTTTTTGGATTCGTCCGGCTGGATTGAACGGAGGTGAAGTGGACCTCAGCCTGGAGCAGAGCAGCCAGTTTCTGTCCGGCTTGCTCCTGGCCGCTCCCCTGGCCCGCACCGGGATGATCGTACATATCAGCGGGCGCAAGGTGGTTTCCTGGCCCTATGTCGCTTTGACCCTCCAGGTTTTGGAGCAGTTCGGAGTTGTTTTCAAAGTCCAGATTCGAAAAGGGCTCAAATGGCATACCGTTCCCTGGAAAGAGATTCGAGAGGCGGTTCCGGGACAGGTCAGGTTCTGCCTCAGGCCCTCCGGGTATCAAGCTGTGGAGATGTCCGTGGAAGGGGACTGGAGCAATGCCTCCTATTTTCTGGGAGCCGGCGCCCTGCGCAAAGGCGGAGTCCGAGTCCTCAACCTGAAGCCGGATTCCGTTCAGGGGGATGCCCAGATTCAGGACATACTCAAACAAATGGGCGCTCGCCTGCAGTGGGATGAGCAGGGTCTGACCGTTTCTCCTGGTGAGCTGCAGGGCGCCGATCTGGATATGGGACCCTGTCCGGACCTGGTGCCGACTGTGGCCGTTCTGGGCGCCCTGGCCCGGGGGGCGACAAGAATACGGAATGTGGCCCATCTCCGCCTCAAGGAAAGCGACCGTCTCCAGGCCTTGGCTGCCGAGATCGCCAAAACGGGCTGCCGGGTGCATCTTTTGGAGGACGGTCTGGACATTCTGCCGGAATCCGGCCTGTCAAAAGGCCCTGTTGCCTTTCAAACCTATGGAGATCATCGCATCGCCATGAGTCTGTCCCTGTTTGGTCTGGCCGGCATCGAGGTCCAGCTGGACACCCCCGAGTGTGTGGCCAAGTCCTTCCCGGATTTCTGGGAGCAGCGGCAGAAACTTGACAGGGGGTGAAGCGGAGCGGCGAAGGCGGAAGGAAGGGGGAAGGAAGAAACGCGGAACGGGGAACGGGGAACGGGGAACGGGGAACGCGGAACGGGGAAGGTGGAAGGAAGAAACAGGGAAGGCAAAGCAGAGCAGGCTAAAGCTGGGAGCGGACAAGAAATAAGCGATTCAGGCGAAATTCGATTATGAAATCAGGCGCTATTCAGATTCAGACAATCTCCATCATCGGAGCGCAAGGGGCCATGGGACGCTTTTTTCATGAGCGCTTCAAGGACCGGGGCTATCAGGTGGCGGGTTTGGATCGGCCTCTCGGCGACACGCAGATACGTTCATCTGTCGGCGGGGCGGATCTGGTTCTTCTGGCCGTGCCCATCAAGGCGATGGAAGCGGTTCTGGAGTCCGTGCGGGGCGTCCTCAAGCCGGGAACAGTTCTGGCGGATATCTGTTCGGTCAAGGTCCGGCCCCTTGATTTGATGCTCAAAGTCCATTCAGGGCCGGTGGTCGGGCTTCATCCCCTGTTCGGCCCGGAACCCGATTGCGGGCAGCCTTTGCGGGTCGCCCTGGTGCCGGGCAGAGACGCAGAAGCGGTGAAGGTCGTGGAGTCGCTGCTCCAAAGCATCGATCTCAACCCTTTTGAAAGCTCGGCTGCGGAGCATGATCAGGCCCTGGCCCGGATCCAGGGGCTGAATTTTGTGACCACGATTTCCTACCTCTCTGCTGTTTCTGAAAGCCCGGGACTGGAGAAGTTTTTGACTCCATCCTTTGAGAGACGGCTGCACTCGGCCCGCAAAATGCTCACCCAGGACAGCGAACTCTTTCAGGCTCTGTTTGAAGCCAATCCCTACAGCCAGGAGGCTGTGCGATCTTTCCGTTCCTATTTGAATCTGGCTGCCGCCGGAGAGCTGGATATTTTGAACACCAAGGCCTGCTGGTGGTTTTATGAGGAGAATCAAAGGGGGGGAGTCTGATTTTTTAACGAAACGACCGTCAAAAAATACCAAGGCCGCACCCCCCTCCGGGATGCGGCTTTTTTTGTGATCAGAATCAAGGCCCGCAGACAGGCTTGATTTTTGCCGGCTGCCGGCAGAACAAAAGTACAATGAGGGAAAAGTATGAACACTTTGCGAATGCAACAATACGGCGGGGTCTATCCGGCTGATACCCAGACCCCGATCAGCCTGTACCTGAAGCTGGTGGGGGAGGACCCGGGGATACTCCTGGAAAGCGCTGAGATTGACGGCCGGCTAGGACGCTACAGCTTGATTGCCTGGGATTTTCGCCTGAGCATCAGCTGCCGTCAGGGTCTGCTGCACTGCGCCGTCCTCGATCCCCGTTTTGCAGGCCTGGAGCAGTTCAATGGACAGGACTTTCTGTCCGGGCTGCGATCCCTGTTGGGCAGTCTGGAGCTCCTGCCGCCGAAAGACGCCGGACAGGATTATCCGGCAATGACTCGGTCGGTACTCGGGTCTTTCGGGTATGGCCTGGCCGGACTGCTTGAGCCGAAACTGTCTCCGGTCCTGTCCACAGAGGCCGCTCAGGTCAACCTGGTGCTTCCCGGTCAGCAGATCCTGTTTGATCACCTGCACCAGCGCTGCCTGTACCTCAGCCTGGATCCTTCGCGCCGTCCCCAGCCCCGGCCACAAGCAGGAAAAAATGATCTGAATCCCGTCGTCGGCCCGGTACGGGTGTGCCCGGATGAGGAGGCCTATTGCCGGGGCGTGGACCGGGTCAAGGAACTCATCCAGGCCGGAGAGGCCATTCAGGTCGTGCTTTCGACCAGGTTTCAGGCCGATTTTTCCGGGGATCCTTTTGTGCTGTACCGAAGACTCCGGCAGCTCAATCCCTCCCCCTATATGTTCTATCAGAAACTGCCTGAACTGACCCTGCTGGGCTCGTCCCCCGAGCTCCTAATCCGCTGCACCGAGGGCCTTCTGGAGGAAAGACCCATCGCCGGCACCAGGATCAGGGGGGCAGACAGGGCCCGGGATGAAGAACTGGCCCGGGAGCTCCTGGCGGATCCCAAAGAACGGGCCGAACATGTCATGCTCGTGGATCTGGGTCGCAATGATCTGGGCCGGATCGCGGCTCCGGGGTCTGTCCGGGTGGAGAAGTTCATGCAGGTGGAGCGCTTTTCCCATGTCATGCATTTGACCTCGTATCTGCAGGCCCGGCTGCTGACCGGTCTGGACTGGCTGGACGTCCTCAGGGCCGCTTTCCCCGCAGGCACGGTTTCCGGAGCCCCGAAAATCAGGGCCATGGAGATCATCAGCCGCCTGGAACAGATTGAACGTGGACCCTATGCCGGGGCCGTAGGCTGGCTGGGTCTGGATTCGGGTTGCTTGAACATGGATACCGGGATCACCATCCGCTCGATGTGGATTCAGGACGGAACGGTTTCCTGGCAGGCAGGGGCCGGGATCGTCAGCGATTCGGTCCCGGAGAAGGAGTGGCTGGAATGCGGGAACAAGGCCCGGGTCCTGCAGCAGGTTTGCAAACAGAACGGAGGCCATGATGTTTTTGCTCATTGATAATTACGACTCTTTTACATTCAATCTGGTTCAAGCCTTTCAGGAGCAGGGGAGCGCCCCGAGGGTCGTCCGGCATGACGAGCCCGGTCTGCCGGCCATGGCCCTTGACCCGGACCTCCAGGGGGCGATCATCTCTCCCGGCCCGGGAGGTCCGGAAAGCAGTGGACTCTGTCTGCCCTTCCTGCGGGTCCTGCCGATCACGGTCCCGGTCCTCGGGGTCTGTCTCGGGCACCAGGTTCTGGGCGCTTTTGCCGGGCGCTCCATTCAGCGGGCCGGGCAGATCATGCACGGCAAGACCTCGCTTGTGAATCACAAGGGCACAGAACTTTTCCAGGATATGTCCAATCCGTTCCAGGCCACCCGCTACCATTCCCTGCTGGTGGATGAATCCGATTCCGATCCGAACGGGCATCAGCTATGGATCACCGCCCGCAGCGAAAACGGGGAGCTTATGGGTTTTTGCTTTACAGACCGGCCCTGGTTCGGCATCCAGTTTCATCCGGAATCCATTCTGACCCCGGAGGGCCCGCAGCTTTTGGCAAACTTTCTGCGTATTTGTCAGGAGGGAATCCATATTCAGAGGCCCGGGCGAGCGCTCAATCAGACCCAGGACCGGCCGCATCGGGCTGCAGGCGCAGACCGGCCCGACCAAACCGTTCAAACTGAATTAACCGACCAAACCGATTTCTCGAGGAGATGATTATGAGCATCAATAGCTACTTGGGAAAACTGGCTGCAGGCCGGCATCTTTCTTTCCAGGAGGCCGGGCAGTGTTTTCAGGGACTGTTCAGCGGCGATTTGCACCTGGCCCAGTCCGGAGCTCTGCTCATGGGGCTGAAATGCAAGGGTGAGACCACGGAAGAACTCCGGGCTGCGGTCCGGGCCGCCCTGGATCAGGCCTGCCTGTTCCGCCCGCCGGAAGGCAAGACCATTGATACCTGCGGTACAGGCGGCGACGGGCGCCGGAGTTTCAACTGCTCTACAGCTGTGGCCCTGTATCTGGCGGATATGGGCTATAAGGTGGTCAAGCACGGCAACCGGGCTGTATCCGGAAAATGCGGCAGTGCCGATGTCATGGAATCGCTGCGGATCCCCTTTTCCAGGGACGGGAATCAGGTCATGGCCGGCTTGCAGAAAAGCAATCTGGCCTTTTTATTCGCACCGAATTTTCACCCGGCCTTTGCCGGATTGGCCCCGATTCGGAAGGAATTAGGGTTTCCTACTTTGTTCAACCTCATGGGGCCGCTGCTAAATCCGGCCCGGCCCAGCCACCAGCTTCTCGGGGTGGGGCGGCGGGAGCACCTGGAACTCATTGCCGAGACCCTGGCCGGCTCAAGGATTCAGAGGGCGGCCGTGGTGCATGGGGCAGGAGGCTTTGATGAACTCACCCCCTGCGGTCCTTCAGAGGTGCTCTTTGTCCGGCAATCCACTGTCCGGCGCACCCTTATCGATCCCAAACGCTATGGGATCGAGGACTGCGGTTGTGAGCTGCTGTGCTATCCGGACAAAGACCAAGCCTTGGAGATGATGCGTTTGGTGCTTCAGGGACAAGGCCCGGATCCGGTTCTGGATATGGTCGGCCTGAACCTCGGGCTGGCCCTGCATCTTCTGGAGGAGGACCGGGAGATCGCCTGCTGCATGCAGACCGCTCTGAACCGGGTCAGACAGGGGGTGAATCTGGATAGGCATCTGGGGCATTGAAAACCTCTAGAAGACCTCATGTCCGGAGTTTGTACAGGAGTTCATATGCTGGAAAAATTTCGAGCGGCGAAACAGGCCGAGATCCGGGCTTTGAAAGACCGGGCCTTATCCGGCAGCCTGCCGGCGGTCTATCCGGGCCAAAGACCGTCCTTTGGAGCGGCTCTCAGGGGCTTTGGACAAATCGCGGTGATTGCCGAGTACAAGCCGGCCTCGCCGTCCCGGGGGGCGATTCGAGAAGGGTGCCCGCCGCAGGAGATGGCCCGGGTCTACGCAAACGGAGGCGCTCAGGCCATATCCGTCCTGACCGAGGCCCGCTATTTTCGATCCAGCCTGTCTTTTCTCTGGGAGATGGACGGTTTCGGGCTGCCTCTGCTGCGCAAGGATTTTCTGTTTGACCCGCTGCAGGTGCGCCAAACCGCGGCCACGCCGGCTGCCGCCCTGCTGCTCATCGTCCGGATGTTTGCCGCAGCCCCGGAGGTCCTGGCCGAGTTGCTCCGGGAGGCTGAGCAGTATGGATTGGAGGCCGTGGTTGAAGTCTTTGATGGTTCGGATCTGGAGCTCGCCCGGCAGGCCAATGCCAAAATCATCCAGGTCAACAACCGGGATTTATCAACCCTGAAGGTGGACCTGAACACCTCCAGAGGACTGATCGGCCGGAAACAGGATACTGAAGTCTGGATTTGCGCCAGCGGCATCACCCGCCGGGATGAGGTCCTGGAAATGGGGGCTCTCGGTTTCGAGGCCTGCCTCATCGGCACCTCGATCATGGGCAGCCCGGATCCGTCCCGGATGCTGAGGGAATTGACCGGGAGCGGGTGAAAAAAAAAATTTGAAATTGGAAATTCGAGTTTTTGATTGGACAGGGTGTCTGTTTTCAAGCCAGGCAGGAGTGAGTGCAATGAGGCGGGGATGTTGATCAAGATCTGCGGTTTGACCCGAGAGGAAGACGTAAAACAGTGCCTTGACCTGGGTGTTGATCTCCTGGGGTATATCTTTGAAAAGCGGAGTCCCCGCTGCATTGATCCGGAAACCGTGGCGGCCTTTCCCGGGCGGCAAGTCTGCCGCGTCGGGGTTTTTGTCCGTCACTCCCTACAGGAGATTCAGTTCGTCAGACAAACAGCCGGGCTGGATCTGATTCAGCTCCATGGAGACTATAGCCCGGCCCAGTGCGAAGCCCTGGACCCGGAAACCGTGGTCAAGGTCTTTTGGCCGGAACGCTACGCCGGTCCTGAAGACATGGGCCGGGAATTGGAGCGCTTCGCACCCTGCTGCCGGTATTTCCTCTTTGACGGAGGACAGGCCGGGGGCGGTCATGGCCGGACCTTGCGGTCAGCCTGGCTCGCTAGACTGGACGTGCCCCGGCCCTGGTTTCTGGCCGGGGGGCTGTGTGCGGAAAATGTTCATAATTTTCTACAAGAATGCAAGCCGGATGGACTAGATATGAACTCCGGTGTCGAAAACCGTCCCGGCGTTAAGAACAGCGAGAAGCTCAAGCTGAGCGTCAGGACAATTAGAAGGAGAGAAACATGAAAAATGGCTATTTTGGGGAATTCGGCGGGCGATTTGTCCCGGAGATTCTCATGCCCCCCCTGCTTGAGCTGGAAGAAGCAATTCGAGACATGCTTCCCGGCCGGGATTTTCAAGATCGCTTCCAGGCATTGTTGCGGAATTTTGTCGGACGGCCCACCCCTTTAACCCGTTTGGCAAACCTCTCCCGGGAGCTGGGGTTTGAGTTGTGGCTTAAGCGCGAGGATCTGGCCCACACCGGGGCGCACAAGATCAACAATACCGTGGGTCAGGCCCTTTTGGCCAAGCAGATGGGCAAGCAGTGTCTTCTCGCGGAGACCGGGGCCGGGCAGCACGGAGTGGCCACGGCTACCGCCGCGGCCCTCCTGGGGCTGGACTGTCTGGTTTATATGGGGGCCAAAGATGTCCACCGCCAGCAGATCAATGTCCGGCGGATGGAACTCCTGGGAGCGAGGGTCGTTCCGGTGGAGGCCTCCACCCAGACCTTGAAGGACGCCATCAACCAGGCCCTGCGGCACTGGATCAAAGAACAGGATACGACCCACTACTGCATCGGCTCGGTGGTCGGCCCCCATCCCTTTCCCGGCCTGGTCCGGGATCTCCAGGCGGTGATCGGCCGGGAGGCCAGGGCGCAGTTTCAGGAACAAACCGGGACTCTGCCGGACCAGGTCCTGGCCTGCGTGGGCGGCGGCTCCAACGCCATGGGCATCTTTCATCCCTTTGTGGATGACCAAAGCGTCGGCTTGACCGGGATCGAAGCCGCGGGCCGGGGAACCCCCGGCTGCTATCACTCGGCCACGGTCAATCAGGGCAGCCCCGGCGTACTCCAGGGGACCAAGACCTATCTCCTGCAGACCGAGGACGGCCAGATCCTGCCCTCCCACTCTGTTGCGCCCGGTCTGGATTACCCCGGCGTGGGCCCGGAGCACGTTCATCTGCAGCAGAGCGGCCGGGTCGCCTTTGTCCAGGTCAACGACCGGCAGGCTGTGGAGGCCTTTCAGTGCTTATGCCGCAAAGAAGGCATCATTCCGGCCCTGGAAAGTTCCCATGCCCTGGCCCATGCCCTGAGTCTCAAAGGGTCTTTGTCTTCTGAGACGCAGGTTTTGGTCAATCTGTCAGGCCGCGGGGACAAGGATCTGGACATTGTATCGGAATACTGCTCCATGGAGGGGAATTGATATGACATCATCACGACTGGAGGCACGACTCAAAGAGGCTCAGGACAAGGGAAGGACCGCTCTCATCCCCTTCCTTCCGGCCGGTTTTCCCGATAAAAACAGATTTTTTGACGAACTCAAAGCCCTGGACCGGGCCGGCGCGGATATCATTGAAATCGGCATCCCCTTTTCCGATCCAGTGGCCGACGGACCGGTGGTGGAGGCGGCCTCCCAGGAATGCCTGGCCAGGGGAGCAAGTCTGGCCTGGCTTTTTCAGGAACTTCCGAAGCACCGGAGTGAACTCTCGGCGGAGATCGTGCTCATGGGGTACGTCAATCCCTTCATGCAGTTCGGCTGGTCCGATCTGGCCGAGAAAGCAGCCGCACTGGACCTGGCGGGGATGATCATCCCGGATCTTCCCCTGGAAGAAAGTCCGGAAATCGAAGCGATTCTGACCCGGCATCAATTGGATCTCATCCCACTGGTGGGCCTGAACACCTCGCCGGAGCGGATGCACCTCTATGCAGACAGGGCCAGGGGCTTTGTCTATTTTGTCTCGATCCTGGGGATCACGGGAGCGAAGAACGTACTCAGTCCTGAACTCAAGAGCAAACTTGAGCAGGCCCGACAGATTTTTACCCAGCCTTTGGCCCTGGGCTTCGGCCTGAGTTCGCCGGATCAGGTCCAATCGGTGCAGGGCAGCGTCGACGCCGTGGTCTTCGGCTCGGCGCTCATCGAGCATATCCGGCAAGGGGGATCAGGCGGGAGCTTTTTGCGGAGCTGGCGGTCCGGGGAGCAAGAAACAGGAATCGGTCAATGAGCGGGCAAAAAATGTGTACAGCAGAAAAATCCGCGAGCAGCGAAATTGAGAGCTCTTTACAGGAAGCGTAAATGTGAAGGATTTGTTGGGCAAATATCTGCTAATAAAAAACTCAAAGCACGAAACTCGAAATTCGAAACAAGCACGAAAGTCTAATTTTTAAATGACAGAAACAAAGATTGATAAAAATATAAAATAAAAACAAAATCTTATTATTCTGCTTTTCTTGTGTTTTGACTATGAATTTAGTTTGCTGCGGGCTCTTGTTGACAGGCCATAAATATGGATATATGTTTTTATGGCTCGATGAGGAGTCGTTCAAGGACCATCATTTCTTAAGTTTCGTCAAAGCTTGGTCAAGCTGGACCTGGAGTAAACGATATGAAAACAACCATCAATATTTCTGATGATTTGCTGGTGCGTGCCAAGCAATACGCTGCAGAACAACGCTGCCCAGTCGGGCAGTTGATCGAAGAGAGCCTGCAACGTGAGCTTCAAAGAAGGCTGCATAGAAGCGCTTCTGACAAACGTTCCATCAGATGGGTAACGGTGGATGGTGACCCTCCAGATGATCTTGATATGACCAGTCGGGAGGCTCTGTATGATTGGCTGGGGCGTAATCCATGATTGCTTTGGACACCAATCTTCTGGTCTACGCCCACCGAAGTGCCTATCCAGAGCATAAAGCGACGGTTTGTGCTTTGGAAGGCCTGTTTCAGCGACCAGAAGGTTGGGGGATACCCCTTTTCTGCTTCAGTGAATTTTGGAGCCTGGTCACCCATCCGAAAATGGGAAACCGTCCAAGCAGTCCTGTCGAAGCTGGGGGTTTTCTATCGTTCATGCTCAAGGACGGGGAGGGCTTGATTTTTTCGCCTGGGATCGAGTTTTCTTTCAGACTCATGCAAACGGCATCGGATCTGAAGATAACCGGAACCAAAATCTTTGATCTTCAAATAGCCTTGACCGCGGTTGACAACGGCGTGAAAGAACTTTGGACCCATGACCAAGGATTTCTGAAGATTCCCGGCTTGAGAATTTTCGATCCTTTGGCCTGACTGTCTGCACTCGGGTCTTCAGTGCCGCTGCGGCACGAGCAGACTCAGGCCCAGCAGCAGGAGCACGGCGCCGGAGGCGAATCGGATCTTCCCGGCCAGGCGTTTGAATTCATTGAGCCAGGTGCCGATGGTCCCGGAGAAAAAGCCGAAGCTGACCATGATCACGAAACTCAGCAGATAATAGATCAAGCCGAGACCGATCAGGTAGAGGCTGTGCCGGGGACTGTCCATACGGGCGAACTGGGGAAGAAAGGCCACAAAGAACAGGGCCACCTTGGGATTGAGCACATTGCACAGCAGCCCCTGGAGGAAGCATTTCTTCAGGCCGAAGGCCTGCTGCGGTCTGGTGAGGGCAAAGGCATCGCTGTTTTTGAGCATCTGCCAGCCGAGATAGATGATGTACAGGCCGCCGCCGATCTTCAGGGCCCAGAAGGCGTAGGCCGAGGTCTTGAGGAGCACGGCCAGACCCAGGGAGACGGCCAGGGTATGCACCAGGATACCGGAGGTGATGCCTGCCGCGGACATGACCCCGGCCCATCTGCCGTCGGCGATTCCCCGGGTCAGGACGTAGAGCACGTCCGGACCCGGGGTGACGATCAGGGCTATGCAGGCGGTGATGAACAGGGGAAGGGATTCCATGGTCTGAATGTATTGAGGCTTGTTCCGTCCTTTTTGTTTAGCTCAGAAATCGATTCGCACGGTACCCAGTTTTCCGAAATCAGCCTCCACCCCTTCCCCGGGTTCGCAGGACAGAATGTCGGTGGCTACGCCGGTGGTCACATATTGTCCGGCTTGGAGCATTTCATCCCTGGCGTTGAGGGTGTTGGCCAGCCAGGCCATCACTGTGAGAGGGTGTCCCAGGACTGCCGCGCCGGAACCGCTGAGGAGGTCTCCCCTGGAATGTTTCGCCCGCACCGGGTGTCCGGCCAAGTCCAGCTCCCGCCAGTTCCCGCTATAAGGCGTTCCCCGCACCCAAGCACCGTTGTAGGCGTTGTCCGCGGCCAGGGCAGGCCCGCCCAGCCTGGTCCAGTCGGTGAAGCGGTGGTCCACGATCTCGAGGCCGGGAAGCAGCCCGCCGATCTTCAGGGCGATGCTCTCCTCGGTGTAGGGACCCTGATCGGCCGGAGCCGCTTCAGCCATGACAAAGGCGAATTCCGGTTCCACGATCCTCCGGGTGAAGGCCGCAGGATCCAGGCGGGCCGGGCTGTCCGCGATCACAGTGGAGAGCAGCCGTCCGAAGATCGGACCGGGCACCCCTAAGAGGTCCTGGGCCAGTGGATTCGTACAGGCCACCTTGTAGCCCGCAAGGCGGGCTCCGCTTTGTTGCATCAACCTCTCCACCAGGGCATCGGCCACGGCATAGGCCTGCTCCAGGTCATCCGGCCGCAGATCGGCTGGCAAATCATCCACGATCCGTTGTTTTTCGCGCAGGTCGGCCAGATAGGACGCTGCCTCAGTAATCCTTGGATCCATTGTTTCTCTTCCCTTCATGCTCTCTGATCCTTTGTGGTTCATGGCTTTTCCAGTTTATCACCGAGCCGGCGGATGTGCTCCGGGGTGGTGCCGCAGCATCCGCCCACGGCCTGCACTCCAAGGGAGTGGATTCGGGTCATGTTTGCAGCAAAGGTGTTCGGAGCTTCGGCATAGCGCGCCACGCCCTCGACGACCTCGGGACTGCCGGCATTGGGCTGGATCAGCAGCGGGGCCTGCACGCAGCTTCGGATCTCCCGGGCCAGGGGGATCATCTGTGCGCTGTCCAGGGTACAGTTGGCTCCAACCACGTTCGCCCCGGCTTCCAGCATGGCGTTCATGCCCGGCTCGGGCCGGTTGCCCATGATAGTGGCAAAACCTCTTTTGGTCTGCTGGAAATTCAGGCTGGCACATACCGGGAGCTTGGATACCGCGCGCACTCCCTGGATCGCCGCGAGCATCTCCTGCAAGTCGTAAAAGGTCTGCAGCAGGAAAAAATCCACGCCGTTTTCTTCCAGGAGTCCGGCCTGCTCGGCAAAAGCTTCCCGGGCTGCTGCTTCTGTCAAAGGACCGCTGGGCTCGAGAAGTTGTCCGCTGGGTCCGATGTTACCCGCGACAAAACAAGAGTTGCCGGCTGCATCTCTGGCGAGCCCGGCCGCCTGTTGGTTTACGTCAGAAACGTTTTCACCGAGCCCGGCCGCCTCCAGCTTCAATCTGTTGCCGCCGAAGGTGCAGGTCGTCATGACTTGCGCACCGGCCGCAGCGTAAGCCTCATGGACTTTTGTGATTTCACCGGGTCGCTCCAGAACCCAGGATTCCGCAGTCCGTCCCCCGCTCAGCCCGGCGGCTATAAGCATGGTGCCCATGGCGCCGTCAAACAAGAGCAGTCCGTTGTTTACTGTGGAGAGTACAATCTCTGATGTCATCTTCTTTCCTCATCTCCTAGTACCGCGTCTCACAAGTTTTGTCCTAATTTTGGCATAGAAGCCCCCCGCCCATGTCTCACCTTGTCACAGACTTTATGTATCATGCCACAAGCCGGAAACTGTGGTTTTGCAGCAGAAATCCG
>JAABTT010000053.1 GCA_011389765.1 Desulfohalobiaceae bacterium S24
CCGCATTCCCCGTTCCGCGCTTCTCCCTTCAGCCTTCCCCGTTCCGCACTTCTCCCTTCAGCCTTCCCCGTTCCGCACTTCTCCCTTCAGCCTTCCCCGTTCCCCGCTTCTTCCGCGAACTCCCGGCAGCTGTTCACAAAAGACTCGGCCGCCTGAGGGTTGCTGCCAAAATGGAGATGGATGTAGCTGCCCAGGGTCTTGTTGACCACAAAGCCTTCCCGCTCCTGTTCACGGCCCTTTCGTGAATGCTTCCTGTAGACCCGGCCCACTAGATCCGAGGGAGATGTCAGCTGCGAATAATGAAATTCATGTCCTCGGATTGTCTCTCCCGGCGGACCGAGAAGCGTCTCGGTTTCCAGCTGCACCTCACGATATCCCAACGCTTTCAAACGGGGGAGCATGCTGCAGGAAAAGGGAAAACAACTGCAGAGCCCGTAGGTCTCGCCTTCCAGGGTCTGCAGCTCACGGCACAGATACATGAAGCCGCCGCATTCAGCATAGATCGGCATCCCCTGTCGGCTTTTGGCATTGATCGCCCCCAGAAGGGCAGTGTTGGCCGCCAGCCTGTCGGCATACAACTCCGGATAGCCGCCTCCCAGATAGATCCCCTGAATGCCCTGCGGGAGTCGGCCGTCCTGAAGCGGCGAAAACAAAACAATTTCGGCACCGGCTTGTTCCAGAAGTTCAAGATTGTCTTGATAATAAAAACAGAAAGCCTTGTCTCTGGCCACGGCGATCCGGACTTTTTTCCGAGATGCCCGGTCCCGGCTTCCCCCGTGAGGCAAGCATTCCTGATGCGCAGCCCGCAGCCTGTCTTTCGATACACCATCCCCAGTCCCCGGAGGCGCCGTCTCCAGATCCGGCGCCAAGGACTCGGCTGCTATCAACTCAAGGAGGCGGTCGGTATCGAGACTGCGCTCGATAATCTCGGCCAGCCCTTGGTTCAGATCCGGGTTCAAGGCAAAATCTTCGGCAGTGTAGAGCCCAAGATGCCGCTCCGGTATGGCCAGATCCCGGCTGCGCAGAATGCCGCCGAGGCAGGGCATGCGCACCGCCCCTTCCAGGGCCTCCTGGAGATAGTCCAGATGGCCCGGACTGCCCAGTTTATTGAATATCACTCCGGCAAATTGCAGATCCGGATCAAAATTTTCATAGCCCTGCACCAGAGCGGCCGCACTCCGGGCCATGCTCTGGGCGTTGACCACCAGAAGCACCGGCAGACCGAGCCATTTGGCCATCTGCGCGCTTGAACCGGCCTCGGACTTGCCGTCATATCCGTCAAACAGCCCCATGACCCCTTCCACAAGGGCGATGTCGCCCCGGGCCGCATGCCTGGCAAAGAGTTCCTCGTTGACCTCCCGGTTCAGCATCCAGCCGTCCAGATTCGTGGACTGGATTCCGGTGATTCTGGTATGATGTCCCGGATCAATAAAATCCGGACCCACTTTGAAGGGAACCACTTTTTTCCCCTGGCGTCCGAACCAGGCCATCAGGGCCAGGGCGATGCTCGTCTTGCCGCAGCCGCTGTTGGCGCCGCCAATGACCAAACCATTGTTCATGGATCACCTTCGAAGGCCTGCTCCAGAATGGCGGCTCCCCGCGCCTGGAACAGATCCGGATACAAAAGGGTTCCTAAGCGCTGCACCCCCTGCAGCAAGCGAAATGTGGGTCTGGAGACGAGCTTTTCATCAATGATAAAAATCTGATCCTCCCGGACCGCCTTGATCAGCTGAAAGCCGGGCTCCTCCCGAATGGCCGCCTTGCTGATGCTGTTCATCGGACCCTTCTGGGCCAGGTACACATCTATATCCGCAGCCTTGGCCAGGATGCGCTCCTTGCCGTAGATTGCGATATTCGTGCCTCTGGAGGTACGGGCATCCTTGGCTACATTCACCCCTCCGGCTGTTTTGAGCACAAATAAAGCCATGGCCCCTTGCGAAAAGGTCTTCATCCGGGAATGGATGGCTTCAAAATAGATTCTTTTTTTGTTTTCAATGGCTTCAGTCAAAGCTGCATACTGTTCGACCGCCTCCTGAAACCGGCGGATCATGTCCCGGGCCTGGGCGCTTTTCCCGGCCAACACGCCCAGAATCCGCCAATAGACGTACATCTCCTCCACAGTGCCCGGCTGCAGCGAAAGCACTTCTATGCCGGATCTGCGCAGCCTCTGGACAAGATCCGGATAGCCCCGGCTGATCATGGGCCGGATAAGAACCAGATCCGGGCGAGCCGCAAGGAATTTCTCAGGCCCGTCGTGATAGGAAAAAGACTGTTTCCGCTCGGCCTGAGGCGGATAATGATCATGTCGGCCTACCCCGATGATTGCCTGATCCAGGCCCAGAAAGAAGAGATTTTCCGTATGGGCGCCATACAGGGAGATGATCCGCTCAAAAGGCTTTTGAACCTCGATTTCCCGACCGGATTGGTCGGCGATCCTCTGGCCCTGCAGGTTGAAGTCTTCCGCCGCGGCCGGACTCAGCAAACCAAAAAACAGGATCAGTAAGGACATAAGCCCCAGCAGCGGATTGTCTACTGCTCCAAGGCGCCGTCTTGACGAAGAGAGCCCTGAAGCCGGACAATCAGCAGTCTGTGTTGTGAAAACCAGGATTGATTCAGAAAATCTCTTTATATTCACCATGCACCGTTCTTCCATTCAATATTCGACGTTCAATGTTCGATGTTCGATGCTCTTCCCTTCCTGCACCATTTGATGGCTCTTCACAGCTCGAGGCTGCACCCGAAGGCCACCTGTTTGGATTGGACGTATTCGTCAAATCTGATCCGATTTTCCACCTGAAACACCTCCCGGATCAAATCTTCGGTCAGGATGTCCTGGGTCGGGCCGCAGGCGGCGATCCGGCCTCTGTCCATGACAATGCAATGATCCCCCCAGGCCGCCGCCAGGTTGATATCCTGAAACACGGAAATCACAGTCCGCTTCTCCTGCCGGACCTTTCGAGCGGCCAGTCCCAGCATTCCGAGACTGTGCTTGATATCCAGACTGGAAGTGGCCTCATCCAAAAGCAGCACCGAGGCGTCTTGAGCCAGGGCTCTGGCAAAGACCACCCGCTGCCGCTCGCCTCCGCTCAACTCCGTGATCAGCCTGTCTTTGAATTCCATGATGCCGGCCTGGTCCATGGTCTGCTCCACCAGGGCGAAATCCTGTTCCGAAGGAGCTGAAAATCTTGGAATATGCGGATAGCGCCCCATCATCATTATCTCTTCCACACGAAAGGAAAAATTGATAGAATAGTTTTGGGCCACCAGGGCCATTTCCCTGGCCAGCTCTTTCCTGGAATAGTCCTTCAGCTGCCGTCCCTTATACAGAATACGGCCGGTCCCGGGCCTGAGATGACCGATGAGCAGATCCAGAAGCGTGCTTTTACCGCAGCCGTTGGGCACGAGGATCGAATAAAAGCGACCCGGCTGTAATTCGAGGTTCACCGCCCGGAGCGCCGCTTTGTCTGCATAGGCAAAAGAGACATTCTCAACATTGAAACTCATGTTTTCTGCCGTTTCCGAAATACATAACAAAAAACCGGGCCCCCGATCAGGGCGGTGAGCACCCCGATAGGCACTTCTCCGGGCAAAACCGCCCGGATCAAGGTGTCCGCACCCAGAAGCAGCAGAGCCCCGACCAGCAAGGAGACCGGAATGAGCTTTCGATTGTCCGGTCCGGTGAGAAAACGGACCAGATGCGGCACCAGCAATCCCACAAAACCGATGATGCCGGACACGGACACCGCCACGGCCGCTATCATGGAAGCCGTGACCAGGAGAATCAGGGTGATACGCCCGGTATTCACGCCAAGACTGGAAGCGGCCCGGGACCCTAAGGCGATACAATTCAAATCCCTGGCGAAAAACAAGCAGACCAGACTGCCCACAGCAGTCGCGATCAGGACCAGGGTAAACTCCGGCCAGGTTTTGGAAGCAAAACTGCCCATGAGCCAGAAAATGATTACTGCGACCTGCTCGTCCGCCAGGTATTTCAAAAAACTGATGCCGGCCGAGAGGATGGCCCCGACAATGATGCCGGCCAAAATGAGATTGTTGGAGGAAAATTCCCTGTGCCCTCCGGAATAGGTCAAATAGATCACCACAAACAGGGTTGCAATGGCCCCGGCAAAGGCGAATCCCGGGACTGAATACAAAGCCCCGGTCAGGCTGAAAAGGATGGCCAGACTGGCCCCGAAGGCCGCTCCTGAAGAAACGCCCAAGGTGTAAGGATCAGCCAGAGGATTCAGCAGGATACCCTGAAAAACGGCGCCGGCTAAGGCCAATCCACCCCCCACGGTAGCTGCGGTCAAGATCCTCGGAAGTCGAACCTCCAGGATCACCACCCGCATGGTCCTTTCCAGTTCATCTCCCCGGGACTGCAAGCCCAGACACCAGTCCCGGATGATGCCCGCAGCCTGGAGCAGGGAAATGTCCATGTAGCCCAGACTCGCCGACAGGGCAATGAGCCCGCAGAGCGCAGTCGTGAGCACCGCCAGCTGGTACACGGTCGTCCGGGTCATCTGAGGCACCTCAGCATAAAAAAAACCCCATACCTTACAACAAGATATGGGGAACCGCATTTATCCCTATCGGACAGGCTTCTTCCTGACCACGGAAATTCAGCCTCACATTCAGGCAGGTCTTCTGACTTACGGATCATCCTAACAACCGCGCCTTCCCGTCCGGCACTCACTTTTTACTTTTCAATTGGTACACAAAAAGTGGGTGCAGGGCAGTGGCCTGGTGCGGTCTTCGTCCCCGATTACAGCGGCGGGCCCGTTTCCGTCTTTCACGGAATTCCCTATTAAGCGCTTTCGGCACCTGAACTAAAAACAATAGGGAACAAGACTGCCCCTGTCAAGCAGACCAGAATCAGTCTCTATACAGGGCCTGAAAAGAAGCTCTGAAAATTTACACGCTGAATTTCTTCAGCTTTTCTACATCAATCATGTCCTGAGGCCGAGCGCTTGCCATTTTTGCCTGTACGAGGTCAGTTCTCGAGATAGCGGACAATATGCCTTTCGAAAATTCATTGAAAATTTCAATCAGGTATTGACCCAATTGTCTACACCGTCATTCTGTTGTTCTCAGCCTGCTGCATGACTATTTCCAATTGATTCGCATACGAATTGAAACTGACGTTTTTTATCCGCTTGAATGCGAATCTGGAGACATTGAAACAAGCTTTTGAAAATATGTCCGATAAAAACCACTGTCCCGGGTCAAAAGCCGATCACATTGCACGAGGGCATGACCTCCTATCAGGAAGTCTGCAACGATCCGGCCCTTCTTGCCACTGAGAAGCCTGTATTTCCTCCAGCATTCGGCTGACGTGATCGCGGCGGCTTCGCTCATCGGCATGAATCTGATACCGACCTGAACAAGGCCGCCGAGCACTTCTTTCATTTTCGAGTCATAGGCAGTTGCAACCTCAGCCCAAACAACTTCGCAGGCAACCACACTGCCTTCATGCAATGCGCGCCTCAGCAGCCCAAGAGAAGCTTCCCCATGAACTGGGTCCGGTTCAAGAACATCAATGATCACGTTCGTATCTACTGCCGTAATCATTTTTCATTCCGAAGTGCTGCCATCAGCTCATCAGTGTTCCTATTTCGGCCAAATCGTCCGTAGAGGGCATTCAGCTCGTCAATCGCTTCGGTCTTGACCGCAACCAGCTGTCCATTATCGGCTTCAAAATCCAGTATGGTTCCAGGTGTAATGCCCAATCGCTCTCGCAACGCTTTAGGAATCGTCACCTGCCCGCGTTCAGCAACTTTTGCCTGCATAACAACCTCTTAAAAGTATGCATCAAAGATATGCTTTCATATTTTAAAAGTCAACCATATTTCCGGAAAAGACATACACTAGTGCCTAAACGAAAACACTAACTAGGTTTCCGAGCCCCCGCTCTAGTCGTGCCCTTCGCTTTGCAGGATGTGCAGACCCCGTCCAGGCGAAGCTCGATATGCTGGACATCCATTGACAGGCGATTTTTCAAGGCTTCTTCATCCAGGGGCAGAAGGTCCTTGTCGATGCACTCCACTTTTCCGCATCGGGTGCAGTGGAAATGGCAGTGCCCTTGCAGCCACCTCCCGAAACAGGCGCAGTAGCAGAAGCTTCGCTCGCCTGAACTGATTTTGCTGACCACGCCCTTCTCCGCAAACAGATCCAGGATACGATACACCGTGACCCGGTTGAGCTTGTGCCTCTGACGCAGATCTTCATACACATCTTTGGCCCTGAGCGGATGATCGCTTTCCGACAGGGCCGTGAGGACCAGAATACGGTTCAGGGTCGGATCCAGACCGAACCTGAAAATGATGTCGCTGGAACGAGAGAAGGAATTCGATTCTGTCATGTCAGGGCGCTCTCCACCGGTGCACAAGGCGGACCGCAAAAAAGGTCAGTGCGGCCACGGCGATAATGGACGCCCCGGAGGCCAGGTCGAACTGATAGGCCAAAGCAAGACCCAGCAGGCAGAAGACAAAGCAGTAGGCCGTGGCCGCGAGCATCATCCGGGCCAGGGAGGCGCTGCGGGTTTCGGCCAGCATGGGCGGGATGGTCAACAGGGCGATGATCAGGATGAGTCCCACAACCTGGATAACCATGACCACGGCCACAGCCACCATGAGCAGCAGCAGGCTGTAGAGCCGCTTCACAGGCAGACCCTGGGCCCGGGCAAACTCCATATCAAAGGACAGAGACAGGAATTCCTGATACCGGAAGTGCAGCAGGCCAAGGATGAGCAGGTCCAGTCCGAACATGAACCAGAGATCATGACGGGGCACGGTCAGGATGCTGCCGAAGAGATAGCTCATCAAATCGACATTATACCCGGGCGTGAGGTTGATAAGGAGAATGCCGAAGGCCATGCCCGAGGCCCAGAGCACCCCGACGTAGCTGTCGGTCCGTTCCGGCCGGTCAAAGGTGCAATGGGCAGTGATCAGGGCGGCCAGGGCGGTGAAGGCCACGGCGCAGGGCAGGACGGGCAGGCCCAGAAAAAAGGCCAGTCCCACTCCCCCATAGGCGGCATGGGCCACCCCGCCGGCCAGAAAGACCTGCCGATTGACCACCACCAGCGAGCCGATAATGCCGCAGGCCACACTGGCCAGGGCTGCAGCCAGGAGGGCGTTCTGAAAAAAGGACATGGACAGGGCTTCAAGCACGGTTCTGCTCCGGTTTTTCCAAAACCGCACTCAGGGTTTTGAGGTAGCCGTCCAAGGGGCAGGAATCCTCGTGAACCCCGTAAATCAATTCCAGCATCTCCGGCGTGATTTCCCGGCCTTGAAGAAGCCGTTTATTGATCACAGCCACATCGGTGATCCCGGCCGCGGCTGAGATGACGTCGTGGCTGACCAGGACCACGGTGATCGACCGCCTGAGCCCGGAGAGGATGTCAAAAAGGCAGATCTTGCCCTGGGGATCGATGTTCGACGTTGGCTCGTCAAAGAGCAGCAGGGACGGGGAGGAAATCAGGGCCCTGGCCACCAGGACCCGCTGCCGCTGCCCCCCGGACAGAGTATCGAAGCGGCGCTCGGCAAGACCGGCCATATCGACCCTGGACAGGACCGACCCGGCGGAGGCGGCTGCCGAGGTCGACGGTTGGAAACAGAAGCTTTTTTGACCTGGAAGGCCCAGCAGGACCACATCCCGAACCGTGATGGGAAAGCTTGGGGCAAAGGCGGCGTGTTGGGGAACATAGCCCACATCCGGGGGGTCCTGGACCGGGTCCTTGCCGAGGACTTTGATGCTTCCCTGCCGGGGTCGCAAAAGACCCAGCAGCAGCTTGACCAGGGTGGTCTTACCCCCGCCGTTCGGGCCGATGAGCGCCAGAAAAGCTCCCTTCTCCACTCTCAGGTTTACCCCGTCCAGAACGTCGTCCCCGTCATAGGCAAAGGAGACGTTTTCCACGGAAATGGCCATATCCGTCATGGTTCGCTCCGCTGGTTTTCAATGGCCTTTTTGAAGGCCCGGGCCGCCGTGAGCAGGTTCTTCTCCCACTCTTCGGCCAGGGGGTCCACGGCCACCACCTGCGCCCCCATTTCTTGGGCAATGACCCGGGCGCTCTTCTTCGAGAACTGGGGTTGGACAAAAATCACGGAGATGTTTTTCTCACGTCCGTGGCGGATGATCCGGGCAAGTTGCCCCGGGGACGGCTCTTTGCCTTCGCTTTCAATGGGAATCTGATGGAGATCAAAGGCCTGGGCAAAATAGCCCCAGGCCGGATGAAAGACCATGAACGACCGGCTGCCTGCAGGCAGGGGATCGAAAATCGAACGGATGTTCGCATCCAGCCGGTCAAGCTCTTGGAGAAAGGCCTTCAGATTGGCCCGATAGAACGATGTGTTGTCAGGATCGATTTGCACAAGACCTTGATACATGTTGCGGGCCTGCATTGTGACCAGTTCAGGAGACAACCAGATATGGGGATCCGGGCTTCCCTGATGATGATCATCTGTCTGGTGTGCATCGAGGTGCTCATGGCTGATCATGCTTCGTTTGGGGACACCCTGATCGCTCCGGATGATTTCCAAATCTGGATTGACGGCCTTGAAGCGCTCCAGCCAGGCATTTTCAAAAGGGACCCCGATGGCAAAATAGGCCCGGGCTTCGGCCAGGCGGGCCATCTGCCTGGGGCTGGGCTCGTAGGTGGCCGGACTGGCCCCGGGCAGCACCATGACCCGGACATCAAGCTGATCGCCGCCAATGCGCTGCAAAAAGTGCCACTGGGGAAGGATGCTCACGAAGACCAGCGGCTTGGCCAAGGCGCTCGTCTGAAACAAAGTGACAAAAAACAGAGCAAGAAAAAGGGGGATTTTTTCCACAGCAGCCTCCAGTGGGGGTATGCAATTCAGTTGCATCATACAATCCACTTGCATAGCTGTCAAGTTGTGGGGGCAGGAGATGGAGGACTGCCGGGGGGGCGGATTTGGTTTCTTCGGGATCGAAATCGCTATCGGTATCGAAATCGATTTGTCCATATCCCTATGCTGCAGAGTCTTCCTTCACGCAATATCCTTTTGATTTATTGGCTTAACTTCTGGTAATTCGATTGAGGCAAATTGCATGGATCATATTTTCTGGGACAGCTCATGCACCAGATCACAGAACAACCCGACCCGCTCCGCGGGGGTCGCCGGCGTGACCGGACTGCCGGGACACACAACAAAGCGGTTTTTATTGCGGCGACCGGCGGCGATCTGTTCGGCAAGGGCCTCACGCAGTTCTGCTTCGCTGCCGTCCTGGAGCACACTGATCGCATCCAGATTGCCGAACAAGGTGCAGCGTCCGTCAATGAACGTCGCCAGTTCGTGGATGTCCACGACAAAGCCCTTCTTGCTCTCCTCAAAGACCAGGGCATCGGCCCCGATGGAGCAAATGGCCTCCAGCTTGCCCGCGGGATTGCCGGAAAATCCATAAATGCTCTTCAGACCCAGAGAACGGCACTCTTCGACAACCTGACGCATACAGGGAACGCTGAAGGCTTCATAGGCTTGTGGAGAAATCATGTCGGTAAAACACTCCCAGATGAGAACCCCGGCCGCACCCAGCAGTTTCGCCTGCTTGATGTCCTCAAGCGTTCGAGTAGTGAAATGTAAACAGGCCCTTTGAACGAGCTCCGGCTCTCCGCCGAACATGAGCATCATGCCCTCAAATCCCCACAATTCGTAAAAATACCACAGCGGGGCGTCAGCATAGGCCACGGGAAAGAGGGAAGAGCCGTGCTCTTCAAGCAGGGCATGGGCCAGGTCTGCGCGGCCGTCCTCGGCCATATCCTGTACATTGGGAATGGGCAGGCTTTTGAGGGCGACATCGAGTGCTTCCGGCGTCTCCGGCAAACTCGAGGTCTTGATTGATTCCACCTGTCCGGTCCGGGACCAGCCTCCGGGAACCGGAGGATCGAGCTTTTCCCTACGGCTGCTCGCCCGGTCCAGGAGAAACACGCCCTCAGGCTGCACATCAATGCTCAGGTTTTTCCGTTCCTGACGGGAGTAAAAGGGCTGGAGGTGCAGAAAATCCTGTCTGGTGCGGGCAAGCACTTCCCGGTGCCAGGATAGCTGGGTTTCCAGGTCGGGGGAGAACTGTTCGTACCAGGGCAATTGCGTCAACTGATCCCAGTGGTCTCGAATAAACACATACTCCCAGAAATCGACTGCCGCGAATTCGGCAGAGCCGCTTTCTGAAAACGCCGCCTCTATCTTCTGTCTTCCAGTTGGCATAGAAACTCCATATACTCAAACAAGCTTGCACTCATATATTCCGAAACACCATTTTGATTTATGATGAAAATGCGAAACAGGATTGAGGTAACATATGTATCAGCGAATTCTCGATATAGCAAGACTTCTGGAAAAGAAATCAGCTATCAATCCATTGCCGGGAACTGTAGGGTCTCAGCCAACTCTATCAAGAATGTATTACTGGAGGTCCACCTCGCAGTTTGAAGTGGATCTCATCCTGGGCGAGCATTGGGCCATAGAGATAAAAGGCGCAACATCGATCACGGACAAACATCTCAAAGGGATCAGGGCCTTGAAGGAAGAGGGAAATATCCAGCATTTTGCAGTCGTCAGCCTGGATCAGAATGAAAGAAAAACATGGGATGGACAGGCCAAACTCCAGGGTATTCGGGAATCTGCTGAAGAGAGGCTGTTCTGGCCCGGTCCGGCTCCGTTTCTGACCCTGGATAACCATTGATTTTGGCCTGGATCGGGCTAATAGCATTGGTAAAACATTATAAAGGCGTCATCCGTAGAGATTGCTCACCCAGTCGCCGACCAGATGGGTGATGCCTATGACCACCAGAGCGATCAGGATGTGCTCCCCCATGACCTTCCAGGGAGCTTCCCCCTGGGACTTGGCCATGGCATAGCTCAAAAGGGCCAGAATCGTCATTCCCCAGAACAGACTGGCAACGATAGCAGCCGAGAGGGGCAACAGAAGAATGGGGACAATGAAAGTGAGGGCAAAAAGGAATTTGGCCAGGAAGGTTGCGATGGTCGCGGCCCATAACTGTTTTAAGGTGTGTATGTTCTTTGATTCCTCAGATACGTGAATACCCAAGGCATCGGAAAAGGCATCGGCAATGGCAATGGTCAGGATACCGCCCAGGACCACGATTTTCGAATGCGTGCCGGAGTGCAAGCCGACCATCAGGCCTAAGGTGGTAATCACTGCCGAGGTCAGTCCAAATGCGATGCCTGTTCGTAGCGAATCCTTCATAACTTTCCCTCAATGTATTGTGCGCTGCTGGGATACGGCTGTTTAATCATCGTGCCTATGCTCATTTCTCCGGTGTACAGCACCCCTTGTACGCTTCAATCCATGATCATCTTGTTCTTCGTGATTGTCAGACCCGCCCCGGTATCGCGTGCGGACTCCTATGTCATGCTTCGCTTCATGCTCGTCCCCGCTACGGAACACGGCCAGTCCTCCAGATCTGAGCGCACCCGGCCGAAGGTATCCGCGGTGATGACCTGCAGGGAAAGCTCCCCTGCGAGCGCCTCAAAGCGCTCCCTGATCCCGGGTATGGGTATGGGTGTCGCAGGCCAGGGTGCCGTTATAGTCCATGACCAGATGTGTGAGATGCAGCTCACCAAAATCCGGAATCGTGAGTTGTATCATCAGATCACCTCGATACGTTCCCGGCTATCGTCCACTATCTCGCCGATGAGGGCCGCGGTCTCTATATTCGCCTCTTGCAGAGCCTGAACAAGACCCTCGGCCTGATCCTTGTGCACGCTGATGAGCAGGCCGCCCGAGGTCTGGGGGTCGAACAAGACATCCTGCAGCGGCGCTTGGATATCGGACGAAAA
The DNA here is from genome assembly GCA_011389765.1 of Desulfohalobiaceae bacterium S24. Taxonomy (GTDB): domain Bacteria; phylum Desulfobacterota; class Desulfovibrionia; order Desulfovibrionales; family Desulfothermaceae; genus JAABTT01. The sequence goes on from JAABTT010000053.1 coordinate 11,817, forward strand.
GCTGATGCCGGCCTCCCGGAATTCCCTGTTCTTGTGGGCCCCGCCCGGAACGAGTCCCATGGCGGCATATTCCAGAGCCTCCTTGATCACCGGGATCTGCTGCGAAAAGAGGCGGACTCCGGCCCCGGAGCCGCAGACCATCTCCGCAAGGTGTCCCAGCAGACCGAATCCCGTAACATCGGTGCAGGCCCCCACGTCAAAGCGGTTCATGACCTCGGCGGCCGTGCGGTTGAGCTCGGCCATGAGCCGGGTCACCTGCTCCGCCAGATCCGTAGAGGCCAGGCCGGCCTTGATCGCGGTGTTGATAATGCCCGTGCCCAGGGACTTGGTCAGCACGAGCTGATCCCCGGGTCGCAGCCCTCTCTTGGTGAGCACCCGCTTTGGGTGCACGAATCCGGTCACGGACAGGCCGTATTTCAATTCCTTGTCTTCGATGCTGTGACCGCCGATGAGCACCACCCCGGCCTCCTCCATTTTGTCCAGCCCGCCCTGGAGCATCTGCCGGAGCACGGACAGCTCCATGTCCTTGACCGGAAAGGCCACCAGGTTCATGGCGGTCTTGGGGATCCCGCCCATGGCATAGACGTCGCTCAGGGCGTTGGCCGCGGCGATCTGGCCGAACCAGTAAGGGTCGTCCACAATCGGGGTGAAAAAATCCACGGTCTGGATCAGGGCCAGATCGTCGGAAACCTTGTAGACTCCGGCGTCATCGGCCCGGTCCAGACCGACCAGGACCTGTTCGTTCGTGGGAAAGACCAGGCCGCACAAAGCTCTGTCCAGGTCCCCTGGAGCGAGCTTGGAGGCTCAGCCGGCCCCGGCCACGGTCTCGGTCAAACGCAGTTTTTTGGTCTCATCCTTCATATCTGCTCTCTCGGTTACAGATCTTGAGAATCCTTGGTCTCTAAAACATATCCCTAAGGGATTTGCGCACATTCGTCATTCAGAATCATTCCTGTTTAGAGCAAACAGTATCTGGAATTACCTGTTGAACCTCTTGCCAGGACAGAACCGTTGCCTGAGACCGTCTCTGGGAGCTATCGCCCCCGTATACAATGTAGCTTTGCGTACGGCGTGTCTGATCTACGTCGCGCATACGATCCGCAAAGCGCTTGAGATTCTTGAAAAAATCTTTGTTGATGGTCGCTCCGGATTTGATCTCCACGGCTGCAAGATCTTGTCCTTGGCTGAGGAGAAGATCTATCTCCGGTCCTCGGGCCTCCCGATAATGAAAAAGGCTGGGCAGCACACCGCTATGTGCAGAGGCCTTGTATATCTCCGAGACCACCCAGCTTTCGAAAACGGCTCCCCGTAAAGGGTGAAGGCGAAGTTGTTCCGGCTCTCGGATCCCCAGCAAGTAGCACACCAGACCACTATCGAAGAAATGAAATTTTGGAGCTTTGACAACCTGTTTACGAATATTTTGATGCCATGCCGGGAGTCGATGGATGATGTAGCTGGTCTCCAAAACGGACAGCCAGGATCGCACAGTATTGTGTGACACTCCCGCGTCATTGCCAAGAGTTGAGAGATTGAATTCCTGCGCCGTTCGGCCTGCACAGAGTTTAAGGAATCCTGAAAAAGTTTGCAGGTCGCTGATATTGAGAACCTGGCGCACATCGCGTTGGATATACGAAGCAGTGTAATCCGCCAGCCATTGATGTGCCGGAATGTCTTGATCGTAAATTCTTGGATAAGCGCCTTTCCAGAGCAGGGTAAAAAGGTCGGAAGGAAAGGTCGAAAAGGCTCGCAGCTCGTCCAGGTTGGGTGGCATGAGCGTCAGAATGCCGCAGCGGCCGGCTAAAGACTGGGAGATGGATTGCGTAAGGCCAAAATGCTGGGATCCGGTCAAAATGAAGCGGCCTGGATCGGGTCGCGCATCGATATCATTCTGCAAGTAGCTGAAAAGCTCGGGAACGTGCTGCACTTCATCAATAATGGCTTCATGGGAGTATTCAGCCAAAAATCCCCGAGGGTCATTACGGGCATAATCTCGAACATCCAATGCTTCCAGTGAGACATAGCGTCTGTTTGGATACGCCATTCGGCAGAGGGTCGTCTTTCCTGACTGTCTTGGACCAGTCACGGCCACAGCAGGGTAGTAGCCGACCAGTTCATAGAGTTTTTTTTCAAGAGCGCGAGAAATCATCGATTGAACACTGGCATTTCTTTCATCAATTGTCAATTGAAATTACAACTTATGAATTCATCGCCTTTCTTGACACTTTTGACTTCTGCCCGGATTCGATTGCGAACTCCGTATTTCATAAGTTTATCTCCTCGAAGTGATTGATTTCCTTACAGGTTAATCACTTGATCGGCCAATTGCATGGCAGTGACAATATCCAGCATATTGGTGGTCTCGCCCACCCGCTTTTTTTCCAAGAGCTTGAAATGATCCAAGCAGGTGCCGCAGACCAGGATTTTGAGGCCAGCCGATTCATAGGCCTTCAGATCTTCGAGCACATCCGAGCCCTCGATGGTGAGCTTTACGCCGTTGTTTACAAATACGAGCCGCCACAGCTCGTCACCCATTTCTTTTAAGGTGCGCAAGAAATTGAGCATCAATTTGAGGCCCAGTTCGTCGTCACCGAAGCCGAATCGGTCTGTGGCGCACATGACCATGATTTTTTTGGCATCACCGCGGGTTTCCACTGCAGGTTGGGACTGCACAGAGGACATCGAATCAGACTGCCCAATGACAACGTAGTCGGCACCGGCTTGTTCCAAGGCCGTCTGAAATCCCTGGGATTCAAGGAAGCGTTGAACATTCTGCTGGGAAGGGGCGTTATCCACGAGCACCCTCACCCTATCCGGACGCTCTTCCTGTAACGCGGCCTTTGTTCGGAGAACGGGTTCCGGGCAAGCCAGGCCCCGCGCATCAATGTCTTTCATATGAATACCTCCTGATTGATCGAATCGGTACTGGACCGAATGGTCTGCTGATCCAGGATTTCATGAAGATAGGGTTCTGTATCCTCCTGAAGCGCATTCCTTTCCTCCAGTTTCTTGAAAAAGCTGGAGGGGTCATAGATGCGGCAGGCCATGGCTTTGGGATTTTGGATGCATGGCTTGTCCCGCCAGCAGAGCTGCTCCCAGCGCCCCTATGCATTGCGGATTTTCCGGGATCAACACCTCTCGTTTTAGTTTATCAGCCAGAAAGGTTGCCATGCAGGGGTTTTTGGCCACACCGCCGCTGAAAACGATATCGCCCTCCGAAGACACCCGATTGATCATCCCGGCGGCCCGGCGGATCACACTGGCGTGCAGTCCCCTGGCGATTTCCAGCCGGTTATTGCCTTTGGCGATCAGAGAGGTCACCTCGGATTCGGCAAATACGGTGCACATGCTGGAAATATTGAGGTCATTTTCAGCAAGCAGCGCTTCCCGACCGAATGCTTCGAGGTCATAGCCCAGGGTTTTGGCCATGATCTCCAGGAACTTCCCGGTGCCGGCGGCGCAGCGGTCATTCATTTCGAACTTCTTCACTTTGCCGTTTTCAAACAGGGAGATGGCCTTGCTGTCCTGGCCACCGATATCCAGAACCGTTCGGATGTCGGGGAAAAATGATCGAGCTCCCCTGGCGTGGGCCTTGATCTCAGTGACGGTTGGGGCATCAAAAGCGATCTCGAACAGGTTCCGGCCGTAGCCGGTGGCCATAATCCGGTCGAAGCTGACTTCAGCCAACAGCTTTTTGGCTTCGGTTATGGGGTCGAAACCCGTATCCGCCAGAAAACCGGCTTTCATTTGACCCGCCTCATCCACCACCACCAGCTTGATGGTGCGGGAGCCGATATCTATGCCGGCAAAACGCATGCTGACTCCGTTTCCGATTATCTGAGTTGTTCGACAAACGCTTCGACGCGTGTCTTCAGCTGACCCACATCCTCCATGCTGTAATCGGTTTCGATGCGCAGGCAGGGGATATTTTTTTCCTCCAAGGCTTTTTCAACCGGTATGGCTTCCATGAGATAGGGCTGACAGAACTGCAGGCCGTAATGGATAACCCCGTCGGCCTTGTACTCGGCGACCATCTCCTGGATATGCTCCAGGCGGTCGGGATTGGGGGTGAAGATGGCGCAGTCCACCTGGAAATAGCGATCCACGATGGCCTCCATCATGTCCTCCACGGTTTCGCCCGAATCGTCGGTCAGGTTGCGGGTGCCGCGTTCCCCCACGCAGGATTCCTCGCCCACAATGACTGCACCGGCGGATTCCACGATCATGGGCAGCTTCCAGTTGGGCACGGCCTGGGGACAGCCCGAGACGAGGATGCGCGGGGTTTTTTCGGGAAAAGAGCCCTGTTTCTCCTGGATGCGCTTTTCCAGTTCGTCACAGATGGTGTTCACGGATTCCGTAAACCGGGCCGGGTTGTCGTAGAAGAAAACCTGGTTGGCCAGCAGGGCGTCCAGGCCGGAAATCGGGGCCGGATCGGCCTTGCGCAGGGTAGAGAGGCGATGCAGGGCGACCCGTTTGGCATTGACCGTCTGAATGGCCTCTTTCAGCGATTCAGCGCTCATCGAGACGCCGGTGAGTTTTTCAACAGCCTCTTTGAAACGCGTGTATTCGGACCTGAAAAGTGCCTTGCCATCTTCCGACTTCACTTGGGGCAGATCCATGACATAGAGATTATCCACCAGATCGCCCAGGGATTCGTAGGCCTTTTTCTTGCCGTCACAGGTATTCTCCCCCACGATCATGTCCGCGCTTTCCAGGTAGGGGCAGACCTTGCCCAGTTTGAATCCGAAGGAGGACTTGATCAGGGCGCAGGTGTTGCGGGGCAGGATCTTGTCCACTTCCTCCATGGCAAAATCCGCGCCCGAGCAGAGGCCGACCAGGGTGGCCTTGGCAGCCAGGGCGATTTCTTCGGGCACAAACACGCAGTAGGAGCCGATGATTTTTCGGCCCTCGGCCTTTTCGTCCAGCAACTCCTTGATACGCAGACCGTGAACCTCGCTCATGACAAAGTCGAAATAGCCCATCCCCTCCGGGCGGTTCTTCTGGCTCAGGTAAATGTCCTCATAGGCCTGGCCAAGAACCCCCAGCAGGGCGTCATGGGCCTGCAGATCCAATCCGAGTTGTTCCCACATGGGTCGGTATGTCTCGCTCATGTTTCCTCCGAATTTTTCAAGTCGGTGAGCACTTCTTCCAAGTCCAAACCGTAGCGATTTGTCATCTCCTTGAGCGGTTCAAACAGGGCCTTGCAGCAGATACACTCCCCGGCCGCCCCGTCATAGCTGCGGAAAACCGCCTCGGTTTGCCGGTGGGCGGAGATGATATCAAGAACCGTCATCTCCGGTTCGATGTTCAAGGGTGGACAATTGTTTGACATTGAGCGGATGATTTTTGGTTAACTCGTTCCAATTCTTCGCTATACGTAAGATCGCACCTGAAACGGTCAGGGCTCAGCGTAGATAGAATGGTTTCAACGATATGTCAAAAAGGAAATTCCGATAGCAATATACTCGATGCATTATTGAAGTCGATAAGGACACTGAACCCCTTCAAATGATGATAATCTTGCCACACAAAAACCTCACTTTGTAGCATTTAAATATTTTTTGTGCTATTTTATTGACAAGCCTAATTCAATGGTGGTAGTAGCACATATTTATTTTTTGTAACACCTAATGCAAGCTCCGTGGGAAAAGCTCTCTGCTTCAGCAGTCGGTATGCCACCTGCCGCCGCTGCGGCGACCCTGTTCAGGTATCCAGAATTACCGTGCAGAACGGTATTGAATGCTGCCGCTCCTGTGTTCAATCAGCTTGGTTCGAGCCTTCGGGCGTTGTTTGGCAATAATTTTGAATCTTTTTATTAACACACAAGGAGGAATGTATGAACACGAAGAAAACACGCATCATGACCGCAATGGCGGTAGGACTGTTTGTGCTCCTGGCGGCCGGACCGGCAGCGGCCCACTTCGGGACGCTCATCCCTTCAGACGCCATCGTCACCCGGGAGGATCAAACAACTGTGACGCTCGACATCAAGTTTCTCCACCCCCTGGAAAGGCATTTCATGGAGATGGTCAAACCCGAGCAATTCGGAGTCATGCACAAGGGGAAAAAGACCGACTTGCTGGAAAGCCTCCAGGCCAGGCAGGGCAAGAGTCCCGACCAGGCAGAAAGCTTCACCTACTGGCAGGCTGAGTATCCCATCCGCCGCCCCGGGGACCACACTTTCTACCTGGAGCCGAAACCCTACTGGGAACCGGCCGAGGATCTGTTCATCGTCCACTACACCAAGGTCTGCGTTAACGCCTTCGGTCTGGAAAAAGGCTGGGATGAACCGCTTGGGCTGGAGACCGAGATTGTGCCCCTGACCCGTCCCTATGGATTGTGGACCAACAACCTTTTCACCGGACAGGTTCTCTACAAAGGAAAACCCGTCCCCTACGCCGAGGTGGAAATTGAATACTTCAACGACTCCCCCGGCAATATCAACCTGATTCAGGCCCCGGAAGCCCCGTTTGTGACCCAGGTGGTCAAGGCGGATGTGAACGGCATCTTCAGCTATGCCATGCCCAAGGCCGGCTGGTGGGGCTTTTCCGCCCTAAGCGAAGCCGAATGGACTTTGAAGCACAAAGGGCAGGACAAAGGCGTTGAAATTGGTGCTGTGTACTGGGTACATACCCGGGATATGCAATGACAAAGCCAATGTCCTGACCACACAACTCGGCATTAAGTTCTGATATCCAGTTTTTGCCGCCCTGGCCTCTCGATAGGACGGCAAAAATTGGGTTAACACACACATGTATCCATCCACTCCTGGGGCTGAAGCGGAATTTGCCCGCCGCTTCAGCCCCGCCATTCGGGGGCAGGGTATGCTCTTTAAGTCTGCCTTGACGAATGCTGCTACCCCAGCTAAAGTGACACGAAATAGCGATTCTTACTACGAATTCCTTTGCGGAGTTGTATTGGAGTTTCAGATGCGGAACCATTCTTTCAAACGATCGGTCCTGATAAGAGGCCTGTTTATTTTCAGCCTGGGCTGTCTCATGAGTCTTCTGCTTATGGCTTCAACCCAGGCTCACAAGGTGAATCTTTTTGCCTATGCAGAAGGCGGCACTGTGTTCACTGAAAGCTACTTTCCCGACGGCAAAGCCGTGAAGGGGGGAAAAGTGCTCGTTTACGACAGCCGGGATGCCCTGTTGCTGGAAGGGGTTACTGATCAAGACGGTCTGTTTCATTTTGAGATTCCTAAAATGGACGATCTCACTATTGTCATCGATGCCGGCATGGGACACAGAAACAGTTTTACCTTGAAAAAGGCGGACCTGGAGGCCGGGCAATGAACGTGTTCCAAGGCTGCTTGGTGATGGTTTTCTGTCTTTTGTCCCTTGGTCTGCCGAACACCGTGTCTGCCGCCTCGCCGGAGAAGCCTGCAATGCAGGAAGTCCCGGCCCTGCTTGAGGAGCACAAGAGTGAGCTGTCCAGGGATCTCAGGCAGATTCGCCGGGAAATCGCAGCCCTTCGAGCAGATTTGAACCAGCCTGGAATGAAGGAGGTCTTTGCCGGAATCGGGTACATTGTTGGCCTTTTCGGTGTGGCCGCCTTTGTGGCCTCCAGGCGCAAGGAGTAAGTGATGCATATCGCCGATGGCGTGCTTCCCCTGAGCGTTACTCTGGGAGGTTATCTGGCCGCCGGGTTGGTGGCGGCCCTGAAGGTCAGGAAAGTTCGCCAGGAGGAGCTGCCCAAGCTGGCCGTCGTTACCTCGGCTTTTTTTGTGGCCGGTTTAATTCATATTCCCCTTGGCCCGACCAGCGTCCATCTGCTGCTGCCGGGCCTGGCCGGAGTGCTTCTCGGTTCCTCAGCCTTTCTGGGCATCGGCCTCGGGCTCGTGTTGCAGAGCCTGCTGCTGCAGTTCGGGGGGTTGACCGTAGTGGGGGCCAATACCATAATGATGGGCCTGCCGGCTCTGGCCTGCGGCTGGATCTTTCATCGATTCAAAAAAACCGGCCGATGGAGGCAGATGCTGCTGGGAGGGCTCATGGGAGGGCTTGGTGTTGTCTTGGCTGCCCTCGGTCTGGCCCTGCTTCTTGTTTCCGGAGGCGAGGACTTTTGGGGTGTGGCCCAGATCGCACTTTTGGCCCATCTGCCGGTGATCATCATCGAGGGGCTGATCACAGCCATGACGGTTGGTTTTTTGGCCCGGGTCAAGCCTGAACTCCTCCTGACGCCTCACCATTTCCGATCGGAGTCTCCCCATGCCTGATGCGGTGTCCTCGTCCCTGCCTCTTTGGCAAATACTGCTTCTGATCGTGTTTCTCCTTTTGGCCCTGGCGGCGGCATCGCAAGCGCTCCGGTGTCTGTTCCGAGGACAAAGCTCTGAAGAGGATCGCGACTGGTCGGTTCCGCCCCTGGAGGCAAGCAAAGGCCGGAGTTTTTTTCATTCCTGGGATGTACGCTGTAAAATCATCGCCTTGGTGGGATTCAGTTTTCTGGTGGTCTCACTGGACCACCTGAGTCTGGCCTTTGGTGCCCTGACAGTTTCCATGGTTGCATTGATTGCGGCCAGGATCCCCTTTTCTCGCGCCTTGATGCGGCTGACAGCCGTTGCTGCTTTTGTGGCCCTGCTCCTTGTCATCATGCCTGTGACGGTTCCGGTGCATCCAGGCGACAGGCTTGTGGTTCTGACCGAGAAGCAGTGGCTTGTTTTCAATCTGCGGGGCCTTGATCTGGCCCTTACCATCGGGGCAAAAGCCATGGCTGTAGCCCTATTGATGGAGCCCCTGCTGGGTACGGCTCCGCTGCCGATCACCCTGCACGGACTTTCCAGACTGGGTGTTCCTAAGCTGTTTGGACAGATGGTTTTGCTCAGCCATCGTTATCTGTATGTGTTTCAGGAAGAAGCCGGACGCATGGCCACCGGAATGCGGGTCCGGGGCTTTCAGCGCTCATCCGGACTGAGTAACTTGCGGGTTTTCGGGAGTTTTCTTGGTATGCTCTTTATCCGCAGTTTTGAACGGACGGAGCGGGTCTTTTCAGCCATGCAGGCCAGAGGCTATCATGGGGCTTTTCCAGAACCCGAGACTAAAACGCTTAGCTGCATCGACGTCCTTCTGGCAGTCCTTTGGCTGCTGGCCGGGACCTGTCTGGTGCTGGCGGACAGACTGATGCAGTAATCTCTGCTTCGGATTTTCATCAATGTGGTCCATACAAAGAGCTGCCTTTTTTTAGTCCTCGTATGAATTTTGCATCACGTCCTCTTTTTTCCCTGCATGGGCTCGACTTCCGCTACCCGGATCAGACTGAGGCGCTTCAAAATATAGAAGCCACTGTTCATTCCGGAGATTGCGTGGCGCTTGTGGGGCAAAACGGTTCCGGCAAGACCACCCTGGCCAAACATTTCAATGGACTGCTTCATCCGACCTCAGGCAGCATTTTGTACAAAGGGCAGTCTCTGAGCGGAAAGTATCTGCAGCAGGCCAGGCTGGAAATCGGATTTCTCTTTCAAGATCCCGATGATCAGCTTTTCGGGCACACCGTCCTCGAGGACGCGGCTTTTGGGCCCCGTAACCAGGGCTTGACCCGGGCTGAGGCGGAATCAGCGGCCAGACAGACCCTGGAAATCGTTCGACTGGAGCATCTGGCCTATAAGTCCCCGCACAATTTGAGTTTTGGTCAGAAAAAACGGGCGGCCCTGGCCGGACTCCTGGCCATGCAGCCCCAGGTCTTGATTCTGGATGAACCCACGGCCAATCTGGATTCGTTTCAGGAAGCCGTTTTTCTCAAGTTGCTTCATGATTTTTCCGGAACCCTGATTTGCATCAGCCATAACCTCATTTTTCTCTATGAATGCTGTTCCCGGGCTTTGGCTTTAGAGCATGGGCGGCTCCGACACGATGTGTCCTTCAGTAATCTGGTGACAGACCGGCGGCGGATGCGAGCCTATGGACTCGATTTCTCCTTCCGCTTTCAACCGGAAGCGCCCCGGCCTGAACGTGATCTGGCAGCAACAGGCAATCATTCTGGTGCGCTTTCGTCCGGACCGTTTCCAAAGCCTCAATCCTGTCTGATTGAGCTTACCGATTACTCCTTTCACTATGCAGACGGCAGCCAGGCCATCCGGAAAGTCAACCTGAAGATGGAAGAGGGCGAGCGATTGGCCTTGATCGGGGAGAACGGGGCTGGGAAAAGCACCTTACTGTCCGTGCTGCTGGGCCTGAAACGGGGCAGTGGGGAGTATCGTTTTGACAACCGAGCGGTCACGGCTCGAAACAGCAGGAAACTCTGGCGTCAGGTGGGCATTGTATTTCAGGACAGTGCGGATCAACTTTTTTCTGCCAGCGTCAGGGAAGAAATCGCTTTTGGACTGCGCCGGCTGGGACTCAGTCGTCAACTGAGAGACGAGAGGATGGAGCGAGTTCTGGACCAGGTCGGGCTGCAGGGCTTCGAGGAGCGGGTTCCTGTGCACCTGTCGGGAGGGGAACGGAAACGTCTGGCTCTGGCCTGTGTTCTGGCCATGCAGCCCCGGCTGCTCATCCTGGATGAACCCACGGCTGGTCTTGACCCTGAAGGTGAAGAGCAGATTTTGGCCATTTTGCGTGACTTGAGAGGAAGCCTGATCCTGGCGACTCATGACCTCTTCTTTGTTCGAGAACTGACCGAACGGACCCTGGTCATGCACCAGGGCGGCATTCTCAAGGACCTCTCCAGCCGGGATTTTCTTCAAGACAAAGGCCTGGGAAGTCTTAACGGCCTAGCATATAGCTATAGACTGCAGGCCGGCGAAGCGATCCAGGCCCTGCAGCAGGCTCACGAGCATGCCCTGCCTCATCTTCATCTGCATGACCATCAACACTGGCATGGAGATGTCCAACACAGCCATCCTCACCTTCATGAACATATACATGGCTTTATCCACAGCCACCATCAGGATCAGGAAGAACACGGCCACCCGCCGCGCCGCGTTCAGGAACATGTTCACAGAAAACATGAACTGGAAGACCATGTCCATGGGCATGGACCCGAAGAGCAGAAATAGGGCCTGGTCTGATTGCTCAGCAGTCATTTTGGCACCTATCAGCCCAAGCTGTGAATGGAAGGCGGTCTCTTTTCCCCTGAAAGGACTGCTTGATAAGGGACGAGCCTGGTAGTAGTAGTAACACTTTTTGTGTAACTGTGACAATGTGAAAAAAGCAGACTGCAAGGAAAGAACGTGAAGGCGCAAGACATTCTCAAAAGTGACGACTTTAAGCGGTGTGAAGCTTTTCACGGACATATCTGTCCGGGGCTCTCCATTGGATACAAAGCGACCAAGCTGGCCATGGTCAAGCTGGAAGAAGTCCGGGCGGCCGACGAAGAGGTCGTGGCGATCGTGGAAACCGATGCCTGCTCGGCCGATGCGGTGCAGGTCCTGACCGGCTGTACTTTTGGCAAGGGCAATTTTCTGCATCGCGACCACGGCAAGATGGCCCTGACCCTCTTCAGCCGGAACAGCGGCAGGGGGCTCAGAGTATTGGTGAAGCCAGGGGCTTTTGAGCCGAATGTAGAACACCGGGAGCTTATGCAAAAGGTGATGCAAGGTGAAGCCAGTGATGAACAGCGCAAGCGCTTCCAGGAACTCCATTTTCAGCGCAGTTGCGATGTCCTGGACATGCCGGACGAACAGCTCTTTGACCTGCAGGAAGTTAAGGAGGAGATGCCGGCCAAAGCCAGGATCGAGCCGTCCGAGCCCTGCAGCCGGTGCGGGGAGCCCACCATGCGCACCAAGCTTGAAATGGTTGACGGCCAGGCCCAGTGCAGGGGCTGCCTCAACGTTATTTGATTGAAAATTAACGAGAAGGTATGCGGATCTGCAGGTACATCAGAGTTTGACATCCAGACTGTGGCTGTAAAGCTCGATGCCAAGTTCTTCGGCTGATTTTTGGCAACGAGGATCTATCATTGGAGATATAATCATCGTCCGGGATGCCTTTCGCCCATGCTTGTCCTCATAAAAGTTTTTCTTGCGCCAGAAGGCATACAGGTCAGATTTGCTTATTGAGGATTTGATCTCACACAGGATCAGTATTCCATTGAAAATGATCACATCCAATTCAATCTGTTCCGGCCTGCCGAACACAATCCCTTCATGGTCATAGTCTTCATAGCGTTCCACTTGCACGGCAAAGGATTCTTCCAGAATGGCCTTCAAGCCGTTGCGAAAGGCTGATTCGGACTGCAGACCCCATCTGGCGCCGAGACCGCCGATGGAGGCTTCGTGCTTCTGTTCCAGCTTTTTGATGGAATTCAGGATTCCCTTAATGACTTGTTGATTTTCTTCCCATTTCTTCTCCCAGGCTTCCCATCTTTTATTCTGCTCGTCCCATTTTTTATTCTGCTCTTCCCATTTTTTCTCCTCCGCTTTCCGCTCTTCTTCCCATTTCTTTTCCCAGGCGAGCCATCTTTTATTCTGCTCTTCCCATTTCTTCTCCTGGATTTCCCTGTCTCGTTGCAATTCAGACATGATTCGGTCGAAACGACTTTCGGTTTCCTCTTTGTCTGCAAAGCGCTCGCGAGTGATGCGTAAAATAAAATCACGAACGTCTGGATCGCTTTCCATCAGGCGAGGGAGTTCAGCCAGGATTGCCCGTTTCATGTCTTCTTGGATTTGCGTGTTCATGAAGCACCCCGTGTCAATGGTTTCCGGATATGCAAGCAAGCCGAACCGCAGCAGTTTCAAAGGATCCGGCCCCCCTGACTTTCAAGCGGATATTGCTATTGGATCTGAAGAAATACTCTTTTCTCATCTCAATGAAAGATTAAAGGAAACCTGTTCTGGTTGTCAAGAATCGAAATCCAGGCTTGACATTCTGACCGCATTTGATTTAGCGTTTTCTCACATATCACTGAGGTGTCCACAACCTGTTGTTTGTATTGAGATTCCAGGTTACGGACTGAAAAGGGAACCCTGTGCGAGTCAGGGACGGGCCCGCCGCTGTAATCGGGGACGAAAGCCGCTGTATCCACTGCCTGAAATGGGCGGGAAGGGGCGGTCAGTAGGATGATCCGTAAGTCAGAAGACCTGCCTGAGTGAAGAAAAGGAATCTGTTTCCGTGGTAGGGACGGTTCCCCAATCGTTTTCGGCGGATAAAAAAGGGAAATCCCCGGATCGAAATCATTCGATCCGGGGATTTTTTTAT
>JAABTT010000054.1 GCA_011389765.1 Desulfohalobiaceae bacterium S24
CGAATCGGCCTGGTGGCCTTGTGTATCGGTTTGGGCTTGGTCTATCTGGGGCGGCAGCTCTGAGGAACGGGTCTTTTAGATTTCGGATTTTGGATTTCGAAAATCGAAAATTCTATAGGTCTGCAATGTGCAAGCAAACAATGCCGGAAGTCAAAGATTCATAGCGGACCTGCTGGAAGCCCGAAGCAAGAAGCTCCTGTCGCAGCTCTTCGGCAGAAGGAAACTGAGTGATGGTCCGGGCCAGATAGCTATAGGCCGCCGGATCCCTGGAAACAAGACGCCCGATCCTGGGAAGAAGGCGCGTGAGGTAGAGATTGTAGAGTCCGCCCCATATTTTTTGCCGGGCGGATCCAAATTCCAGGATGCACAATCGACCGCCCGGGACCAAGACGCGAAGGATTTCAGCATAGGCCGAGTCTCTGGGAAGAATGTTTCTGATCCCAAAGGCGATGGTCACGCAATCCACACTGTGATCCGGAAGCGGAATGGTGTGGGCATCGGCGCAGACCGGCAGAACCCGGAGCGGATCGATTTTTTCTTGCCCCTGTTTGAGCATGGACAGGGAAAAATCCAGAGCCAGAATTTTCAGCCCTTCTTCCAGACTCTGAAGTTGTCCGGAGACATCCATGGTCCCCGAGGCCAGGTCCAGAATCTTCCCGCTGGTGCGGAGTTGAACTGAATCAACCAGTCGATTGCGCCAGGTCCTGTCCAGGCCTAAGCTCAAGGTGCGGTTCAGCAGGTCATACCAGGAAGCAATCCGATTGAACATGGAGGCGACCCTGCGGCCGTGATCATCATCGCCCTCCAAGTGTTTATTCCTCTCCTTCATGAACCTCGGATCGGGCTTTTTCGGACTGCTCTCCCCGCATGGTGCGAAGCACTTCCTCATAGATAGGCGAAAAGAACTGGTCAAAATTGCTCGGTGAAATCCTGCCGATCTCAATGAATTTGACCACAATCTCCTTGGTGGTCTGCACGGCCATTTTTTGGACGGTATCCATGTCAGATTCGATTCCCTTGTCAGCTTTGCCTCTGGCAAGGCTGCCAAATAATTATTTGAAATTAAATTTTTATATAATTATCAGGTAGATACCAAAAGTTGGCCCAAAATGAAGGTCCTATCCTGCATGATCTCGAAGAGGTTTCATCGAAGGCTGATACAAACCGCTAACTATGCCAGCTTCTGGTATAAAAAAACCCGTCCGGCGGGGAAATGACCTTGGCCTCACCTCAGGCAAAGGCACCGGACGGGAGAAGAGAGAAACCTGAAAAGCACCCCCCTTTTTTTTTCAATCCTGCTCTAATTTTTCAATTTCTTCTCGAATGATCCTGGCGGCGGCCTGAGGCACCGCTTTTTGGATCTGGCTCTGCACAGCTTCCTGCAGCTCGGTCTGAAGGGCTTTCAAATCGTTGTGCGAGGGCATCCCTTCTGTGAGGGTCTGCATCTCGCTTCGCAGGTTCCGATCCTGTTCCGAGAGCCTGGTGGAGATCTGTTCGAATTCGGCGGCGGATTCCTGTTGCATTGCCTGGATTTTTTGGTCGATGGTCTCTGCAATCAGGGTCTGGAGCTGCTGTTCGGTACGGGCCATTTTTTGCTCGAATTCTTGCTGCAATCTCTGAATTTTTTCATCGATGCTCCGTTCAAAGCGATCACATGCTTTTTGGACGAGGGCTTCTTCGGATTCCTGACTCAGGGAGCGGTCCTTTGGCTCGGCCTGTTGTTCCAAAAGGGTCTGCTGCAGGGCCTCAGCTGAAGGATAGGCGGCCATGGTGAGCTGCATCTCCTGGAGGTCCTGGGTCAGTTTTTCGAGTTTCTGCTGCAGGTCTTTATTGAGGTCCCCGGACACGTTTTGGGGCTGCGGCTCTTGAGGCTGTTCGTCCAGGTCGGCGAACAGGGTTTCCAATTGCGCTGTCTCTTCCGACCCCTCGCTTTTTTCTTCAGTATCGATTGCTTGAAAATCTAGGTCCTGCTCTTCCTGCTTTTCATCTGCCCTCCAGCTATGATCCGGGCCTTCGCTGTCTTCCTCCTGATCAAAGAGCGAGTCAAAGTTTAGTTCATCCACTTCAGTCTCGAGTGTGTCGGATTCCTGTTCTTCCTGCTCGTCCTCATCATCGCGATCATCAGTAGCCAGGAAATCTTCGAAAGCCTTATCCATATCCTGATCAGCCAATTGATCGTCTTCATCCAGGACTTCGGTCAGTTCAATGATCTCTTCGTCATTTTTTTTGTCTGATTTCATGTTTCACCTCTTTGTCGGCAATTGGGGCAGTCAAGTGCAGACATCCTAAGATAAAATCCGGAAAAACAAAAGCAGGACGACAAATACGATCGATACTCGTCTCCAAAGAGCATTCGAGCTGGTTGATTTTTTTTTGAAAATCAAAAATGTATGTTTTCGGCTGCGTCCAAGGTGGTTTGAAAGTCTTGGTCCGTGTGAACAAAAGAGGTGAAGGTGCATTCAAAGCCGGAGGGAGCCAGATAGATATTCTGCCGGCGCATCTGGGTGTAAAATGTTTGAAAGAGACGCTGGTCGGAAGTCTTGGCGGACTCAAAATCGCTGACCGGCTGGGAGGTAAAAAAGAGGGTGAAGGCTGAACCCAAACAGTTAAGCTGGACTGGGACACCCTTGGCCTCAAGGATTGATTTCAGGCCGGCGGCAAAGTCTTGAGTCCGTTTTTCAAGCTGATCATAATCCATACGGGAAAGGATCTGCAAGGTTGCAGCGCCTGCGGCCATGGCGACCGGGTTTCCGGAAAGGGTGCCAGCCTGATAGGTGTCGCCGCAGGGAGCGAGTTGCTCCATGATTTGCTTTTTCCCGCCAAAGGCCCCGACAGGAAATCCGCCTCCGATGATTTTCCCCAGACAGGTGAGATCCGGGTCGATTCCGAAGCGTCCCTGGGCTCCGGCAAAGGACATGCGGAATCCGGTGATCACTTCGTCAAAGATCAGCAGAGCGCCGTGTTGCCGGGTAATTTCACGCAGTCCTTGTAAAAAGCCTTCCTGGGGAGGCACGAGTCCCATGTTTCCGGCAACCGGCTCCACAATGACCGCGGCGATGTCCGCCCCATGGTTTTCAAAGAGGGCCTCCACGGCCTGGAGATCATTGTAGGGCGCCAGCAAGGTGTGTTTGACCGTGTCTTCCGGCACGCCGGGGGTCCCGGGAATACAGAGCGTGGCAAGCCCCGAGCCCGCTTCAGCCAGGAGGCTGTCCACATGCCCGTGATAGCAGCCGACACATTTCAGAACCTTGTTTTTCCGGGTAAAGGATCGGGCCAGACGCAGGGCGGTCATGGTGGCTTCAGTCCCGGAATTGACCATCCTGACCATCTCGACGGCGGGCAGGGCCTGGACGATGGCTTCAGCCAGGTCGATCTCCTGTCTGCAGGGGGCTCCGAAGCTGGATCCATGCTCGACGGCTTCTCGGGCCGCCCGGGTGACCTCGGGATGACAATGCCCCAAAAGGAGCGGTCCCCAGGACATGACGTAGTCGATGAGTTCCTGGCCTTCTTCGCTTAGGATACGGCTTCCATACCCCTTGGATATGAATAAAGGTTCGCAGTCGACGCTTTTGCAGGCCCGAACCGGGCTGTTGACGCCTCCGGGAATCAGTTGCCGGGCTTTTTCAAAGAGCAGGCTGGAATCAGTCATAGGTTCTCCTTTTTCGAGTATATTAGGCAAAGACTTTTCAGGTGCAAAATTGAAATATGGATTTCTTGACGTCGGCAAAGCTTCAATCTACTTATTCCTGTTGCGCCTGTAAAGGGTCTGTCGCCAGGGGAGGCCTTTTATACTTGCGGCGTATCCAATTGAGGGTCTTGAGAACGGATGGTTTGGCGACGATCTTCCTTTCGAGTTTATACTTACCGGGAAAGTTGCTCATCATCATGCCGACGAGCAGGGTCAAAAGACCTTGACCCGGTAGGAAAAGCATGGCCAGACCGGCCAGAATAAATACAATGCCGAGTATGTTTTTGAGTACAGTCAGGCTTCGGTCCAGCTTTGGGTATCTGCTTTTAGCCCGGAATGGAAACCTTTTTTCGGCTTGAAAGTAGTCGACGGGTATCCGGGCTATGAGCCATGGAATGAGCACGAGGCTGCCGAAAAAAATGAGAACGGAGAGTGCGCCGAGCCAGCCTATCAGCTGCTGGTGTTCAGCCAGGAATTCAAATAGCATACGGACTGTCTTGGTGATTTCCCTGCGCTCGATTCAGGTTTTTTTGTTTGAAAACATGCTGAAGTAGATTGAAAAGCGCCAGGGGCGCAAGCGCCGGTCTGTGAGGATTCGGCGAAGGCTTTCGGCCCTGACAGGTTCTGCTTGAACCAAATAAAATTATACTTTGGCAGAATGTTCGTCAAGCAAAGAGCGGGTGCTTTTCAGCGGGGAATGCTTCCGGTAGAGTTGTTTGTGCAAAAAGGAGAGAGTGCTGATGACGGATCAAAAAAACGGCTGTCAAAGATGCGGAACCTGCTGTCGAAACGGTCCGCCCGGTCTGCATGAAGAGGATAAGTCTTTGTACGATCAGGGCCTTTTGCGAAAGGAGCATTTGCTGACCCTGCGCAAAGGCGAATGGGTGTATGACAATATAGAGGAGAGGCGCCTGATGCTGTCTGAGGAAATGATCCGCATCAGACCTCAACCTGGAGACAGGGCCTGTCTCTTTTTTGATTCAGAACACAATGCCTGTGAAATGTATGATTATCGCCCTCTGGAATGCCGGATCTTGAGCTGTAGGGACACAAGGGCCATTCGCAGCATGTACCAACAGCATCGCTTGAATCGCCGGCATCTCATTTTAAAGGATTCGGCCCTGTTCACCATTATGAATCTGCATGAAGAGCGCTGCGCCTATGAACGGGTGCAGGCTTTGGCCGAGGCGATTATCGCCAAGGGGGAAAAGAACGCTCCGGAATTGGCCGAATTGTCGGATATTGTGCAGCAGGACCTCCAGATGCGCAGCTTGTTGCAGGAGAAAACAGAGGCTGCCGGCTCTGTTCTTGAATTTGTTTTCGGACGTTCGCTTCTGAAAACCCTGCCGGGCTTCGGTCTTGAGCTCAGGGAGACCGCGGAAGGCTATCGGTTTTCCAAAAAAGAAAACGAAACCTCGGTCTCCCGAAGGACTTTGTTTTAAATTTTCGAAATTTCCCTCGGAATCGTTTCACCCGGCTGCGGTTTCGCCGTTCACAGCCATGGCCTCCCAGCGCAGCAGATCCATGAGCTCGTCTGCATCCACTTTGTGGACCGCGTCGCTGCCCTCTAAAAGGCTGTCCGCCAGTTCGCGTTTCTCGGCATGGAGCCGGACGATCTTTTCCTCCACCGTTTTTTCCGCGACCAGGCGGTAGATGGTCACCGGACGCTCCTGGCCGATGCGGTGGGCCCGGTCCGCGGCCTGGTCCTCCACCGCGGGATTCCACCAGGGATCCAGGTGAATGACGTAATCCGCGGCCGTTAAGTTGATGCCCAGGCCTCCGGCCTTGAGACTGATCAAAAAGACATCTCCCTGCCCGGACTGAAAAGCGGCGATCTCCTCTTCCCGCTTCCGGGCTGGGGTACTCCCGTCCAGATAGCGATACTGAACCCTTAGACGCTGCAGACGCTCCTGGACCAGAGCCAGGTTTCTGACGAATTGACTGAAGATGAGAGCCTTGTGGCCGTTGGCCAGGAGTTCGGTGACCACCTCCTCCAACAGAGCCAGTTTGGAGCTTGGCGTTGTGCTTTCCGGGTAGATCAGGCGGGGATGGCAGCACATCTGACGCAGCCTGGTCAATTCTGCCAGAATGCGCAGATGCTTCTGGCCCGGCTGCAGATCCGCATTCTCCAGATTCTCCACGGCCTGCCGGCGCATGGCTTCGTACATGGCGGCCTCCTCCCGGCTCATGCTCACCTGCAGGGTCACTTCAGTCCTGGCCGGCAGCTCATCCATAACCTGGGATTTCAGGCGGCGGAGAATGAAGGGCCGGATCATTTTTTTCAAAATCTTCTTTTGCTCCTGGTCCTGATTTTTTTGAACAGGGACGGCAAAACGTTCGTGGAAACGTTTTCTGGAACCGAGCAGGCCGGGATTCAGAAAACGAAACAAGGTCCACAATTCGTGCAAGTTGTTTTCCAGGGGGGTGCCGGTGGTGGCCATCCGAAATTCGGCCTGCAGCTGCATGGCGGCCTGGGTGCGCTTGGTGCTCCAGTTCTTGATGGCCTGGGCCTCATCCAAAACCACGGTCTGCCAGGAAGCCCGGCTATAGATCTCGGCATCCTGCATGAGCAGGGCATAACTGCAGATGACCAGGCTGAAAGGCCCTGTTTGCTCCAGAATGGCCTGCCGGTCCTTGCCCGTATACAGAACAGGCGCCAGGGTGGGGGCGAAGCGGCGGGTCTCGGCCAGCCAGTTGGAACAGACCGAAGTTGGGGCCACGACCAGGGTCGGGCCTTGGGGGGCTCGCTCCAGGATCAGGGCCAGGGCCTGCACGGTCTTGCCCAGGCCCATGTCGTCGGCCAGGCAGGCCCCGAAGCCCATTTGGGCCATTCTGGAGAGCCATTGATAGCCCTGTATTTGGTAGTCTCGGAGTTCGGCCTTGAGGGTGGAGGGCGGGGGCGGAGCATGCCGGAAGGCCTCCTGGATACGTTTTTTTCGTTTGCTCCAGTCCCGGTCTCCTTGCAGACCCCCGATTTCCTGCTCCAAGGCCTCCAGGGCCAGGGCGCCGTGCAGCGGCAATTTGATGTTTTGACCTTGAATTTCGGAAAACTGTCCGATCTCCTGCATCCGGCTGCGTAGTCCCCTGCTCAGGACTGCATAGCGCTTCGAATCCAGAGGCACAAAGCGCCCCTTGGGAGCTGCCTGCAAGAGGCTCTTCAATTCCAGGACTGTCTCCGGATCCACTTCTAAGCGTCCACTGAGCTCAAACCAATTCTGCCTGCTGGAGAGGGCCAGCTGCAGCTCATCCAGGGAAACACTCCTGGTCACGGACAAAGTCTCCCCTTCGGGCCACAGGACCTGCACCAGATCCTGCTCCTGCAGCTTCCGGAGTTCAGTCAAGAGCTGCAGGCATTCTTCAGGATAGGGAACGATCCAGGTTCGGTCCTCCTGCACAAAACCGGAGAAACTGGGGCAGGCCTGCTCCACGGCCCGGGCCCGGTTTTCTTCCTGCTCCAGGTCCCGCGAGGTCTGCATCCGCCGTCCCTTCGCTTCGGCCATCAGACTGACCCGGCCTACGCCGGGTTTGAGGAACGGGCCGGATTCGCCCAGAGGCTTGACGATCATATCCACCCGGAATCCATTCCCGGACGGGATGATGTGCAGACAAGGCCGGGGATCGGCTGCAACCTGGAGCACATCTTCGAGCTGATCCTGTATATCGGAGTGGATGGTCACCAGCCCTGATAGTTTGGACACGGTTTGGACCAATTCCTGATATCCGGCTTTGGGCACGGAAAAAGTTTTGGAACCGAGGATGGCGGCAATCCGTTTGTGCTCCGCTCTGATCTGCAGGACTTTGAATCGGCTCTGGGTTTCCTGGATCAAGTCCAAAGCATGTTCGCCCGGCGCCGGGTTGATGGACAAACGATAGGAATTGCCGGATCTGACAAGGCTGATTTCCGGCTCTCCCTGGACGAACTCCAGAGGCCTCGTCGGATCGGACATGAGAAACAGCCTGGGATGCCCCACCAGCAGGGGCAGGACCTTCAGGGAATCAAAATCATACCAGCTCCCGGCGAAGGGGCTGTAAAAATGTTGCAGGCAGGACACAATCCGGTGATCGGCCTCGTCCAGAAAGTCCATGTTCTTGGCCTGATGAAAGAGTTTGTACAAAGCCACATTGCGGCCTTTGGTCCATTGGCCTTTGGCGTTTTGCTTCTGGAATTTGGGCTGCAGCTGAATATAGGGTCCGCCCTGGGGCTGCACCAGCCAGACCAGACGTTCACGTTGTACAGCCGAGGCTGCAGCCGTCTCCTGCTCAGTCGATTGCTTTGCCAGCTGCTGCAAAGCCTGCAGGGTCTTCTGCCATGGTTCGGTGGAAGGAAACAGATCCGCCAAAGGCGTCAAGGCAGTTCGTTTTCTCAAGCTGTCCAGGATCTTGATCGTCTTCTGCGGAAGGGCTTTGGACCGGACTTTGTGCAGCAAGGCCCCGATTTCAAAAACCAGCCAATCCATCCCGCTGCTCTGGACATCCTTGAATGCTCGCTGGAGTTGGGCTTGCTCCTGAGAATTCAATTTTCCTTTGACCCAGTAAGCGGCTAAATGACAAAGCAACTGCGGAAGAACGCCCGAGCTCCCGCTGCTGTCCTGCACGATCTGCCGGGCCTGATCCAGTTCGAGGTCCCGGGACTTGAGCCCGGCCTCCAGATCTCTGTAGGCCGGGGAGTACAACAGCGTTCTGTTCTCTTTGCCCTGGGCCAGCCGGAGGAAGGAACGAGCCTCTTTCAGGGAGTGCGAGTCCTGGAGCTTGAAAAGGCTCAGGACATGGATCAAGCCGCACTCATCCCGAAAATAGCCCTTCTTGGAATTGCCGTGCTTGCGGAACGTTTCCAGAGCTTTGGAAAAGGCTTGAGCCGCTCGGTCCGGTTCCCCTCTCAGAAACAACAACCAGCCCTGCAGCTTTTTGGCGATACCGGCATTCTGAATATCGGCCAGGACCTCTTCAGCCCGATCGAGTTCCAAAGTCAGGAACAAGCGTTTGATCAGCCCAGACAAAAATTGGTCCTGAACAAAGGCCGGAATATCACGGTTCAACTTCAACTGCAGGGCATAGTCCAGAACCGTCTGGTCGTGAGTTCCGGTCCAGCGGCAGTAGTTGAGGACATCCGTCAGCATGAGGCACTGCATATCCAATGGCACGGTCCGCATCCAGGCAGGGTCGAAGGGATTGAGACACATGGGCAGCAAAGGTGCGCTGTACTCCAGATCATGGCCAAGGAAGTCCTGTATCAACCCGTAGACGGAATGAAAGGCTACTTGATTTTTTTCGAGCAGGGCCAAACGGAGGTCCCGGAGCAGTCGCAGCTCATTGAAAGGATTGTCTCCTTTGCGGGCAAAAGGATTTTTGGCCGGCCAGGTTTGCCTGATGAAATCAGCCAGTATTGGAAATCTCTGGTCACGGGCGGCTTGTCTGGCGATGATTTCCTGCATGGAGCGCATGCACATCTGTTCGGAATCCAGGAGCCTCAAGCGCCGCAGTTTCTGAAGCACCGGATCCAGCAAGCTCACCCGCTTCAGCTTGGAAACCAGCGGAACTTTGATCTTGCGCATGATCGCGATCAGATCGGTCCGGGTGATGGGCTCGTTATGCAAGGCGCAGATCTGCAGGATCTTTTGCTCATCATAACTGAGTTCCTGTTCATAGGCCTGCAGGCCCTGGCGTTGTGCGTGGTTCATAAACTTCTGCTCGTCATAAATTGAAGTTTTAGTATTCGAAAATTATGTTGTCGATGCTCAATTTTTCAGTCACTTTGCAATTTATTCCTCGCATAAGTTTATATTTTAAAGAGTTACACCATATTACCCCAGCGGCAGGCCGTATCCCAGTCTGTGCAGACAGGACCGAAAGGCCTCTTCATCCGCCTTGCGTACCACCAGAGCGCTCTTCCCGGCCGGCAGGCAGAGCTTGCGCATCTCCGGATCTTCCAGAACGGACTGCAGCACATTGGGGTCACTGCACTCCACCAGGGTGGCCTGGCCGGCGATACGGAACAGACTGGCCCGCTGCTCCACCTGGTCAAAAAAGGCCGACACCTGCCCGGGCAGGTCCTGATCGCTATTGTCCTCAAGAAAATCCCGCATTTCCGAAGGGGACAGGCCCTGCTCCACGGCCTGCAGAGCCCGGCCGGCATCCAGAGTGAAAAGGCCGGATTCAGAGTGAAGGCAGAAACGTTCAAGTAGGGTCTTGGCCTGCGCATTTTTCCGGGGATCACGCAGTCTGATCTCCAGTTCCGGGCTCACCTCCAGGGAACCGGCCGGTTTGGCAGGAACATATTTCGTGGTTTGCCCCAGAATCCAGGAACCCAGGCGAGTCAGTCGCAGGGCCAGCAGGCCGTCGTAACGGCTCAGGCAGCTCAAGCCATCCGCGCCCCAGAGTTCCCGATGATCCGAGACAGCATCCCAGGGCGGTACCAGGGCCACGTCGATAATCCCCAGGGTGGCGGCATACTCCAGCAGAAAAGCCCGGATAAAGCGACCGGTGAGCATGTCCCAGTCGATATGGGTGTAGCCGAAGCTCCCGTAGACCGGATCCATGATGTACAAGGCCCAGTCATTGCGCACCATATCCAGCCTATCCCCCCGGGCGAAAAGGTGCTTGAAGAAATCCCGGAGCAAAATCCAGTTTTCGGGTTGAAGGTCAGTCAGGCTCTCCTCCAAAGATTCCCGGCCGGTCCTGGCGGCATACAAAGGATGTTTCTTGGATTTCTGTCCCTTGATGACTTCGATCCGGTTCATCTCATGGAGCATGGTCGTCTTCAGCCACCGCTCCCAGAGTATTTTCAAGACTTCCTGAGGTTTTTTTTTCAGGGCCGCCTGGCCGCTTTTGGTCAGGGCCAGCTTGCTGCCCTCGATCTGGGCCAGTTTTCCGGCCTGAAGCAGCAAGGGCCAGGCAAAGGGTCGGATGCCCGCCGCCCCCATCTGAACATCGTATTGATGGGGCGCTTCAACATCGTCTTCGTAAAAATCCCCCTGAGAAAGGGCCGCCCGTAGAACACGTGCACCGGCCTTGGACACCCGTCCGGTCTTGGCCCCGACCCCGATCTTGCCCTGGGCCGTCAGATTGAGCATGGCCTGGACATCCAAAAGGGCGCTCTGCTCTGTATAATGGATCTCGTAATTACGGGTCGACTCACCAGCGGGCGTCCGCATCTTTTCGGGCAACGAGGAGGCCTGTTCGGGTTCAGGCATTTCCGGTTCCGGCACAAAATCCCGAAAAATCCTCTGGACATCCATAGCGATTCTGGACTGCCCGGCCAGGACGATGCTCAGCAGGGGACACTTTTCGCCTGGTGTGGGCGACGTTTCTCCGCCCACAAGACCGCTGCGCCCTGTTGTCGTCAGTAAGGGATACCTCCCGTATTTGGCGGCTATCTTGCTCCGATCCAAGACGCCGCCGGGTGCATGCACGGTTTCACTCAAGGCAGCCTGTTCCAGGGAATGCATGTTGTCGTAGAGCAGCCTGGCCCGCTTCGGATCGGTGATCACTGTCCGGATCCAGTTGGTGACATCCGGCTTTCGGTGCGAGACCGGCTCAAGCCCTCCTGAAAACGAACCGGACCTGTCAGTCTTCAGGTGCTTTTGCAGGGTTCTCACCATGCTTCGCAGGTCATCCACCAGGATCGTGGACAACACATCCTTGAGGTTCAAGGGCTGTAATTCTTCTCGTCTGGCCATGATTCCTTGTTCTCCTGGGTTTTTTGTGGTAAAAATCTTGTCTTTCATCACAGCTTTCAAGACATAACCCACTCATCTGCATCAATAACAGCTCGGATCGCAGTTTTTATCTCTTCCAGGATGGACTCAGAAACCAATCCGATCTTTTGCACACTTAAATTTTTTTTGAGTCAAAAAGGGCATACCCCTCCTTGGTTCAGACTTCATATCGCCGTTATGGCGTTTAACCTAACCTTCTAAAATAATTTCATATAGTTTTAGGCTCGTATTAAGGGCCTAAAATAGTATCCTAAATACAGGCTTCACTCAAAGCCATTGGTTGGACATCTCCCGGGTGCTTCTTGACGGGCCTGTGGTTCTTTGAGAGACTTGTTTCGATTTGTGTATTGCTGAACAAAACTCTTGGGTGTGATCTTTTCTCGCCTTACAACTTACATTTCGCACTTAGAAAAATATTTCTCGTAATTTAAATCGATTAATTCATAGATTTCTATTAACTACCTTATATTATTGTAGTAAAAAACTAGACATTGCTTTTCTCTTGGCCTATAATGCTCCAAAAACCAAATATGGAGGCATTATGGAAAATTTTGAAACTAATTTTCAGCAAGTCGATGTCTTGCCCCTGGTCAAGTATTACATGGATCAACTTCAGCTGTTTGATTTGTTCAAGAAATATGTCCCTGCAGCTCCTGATTCTCTTACAGAACATGCAGAAAGCTTGTGCGTATTAACAGCCAATATCATTTGCGACAATAAACCGTTATATAAAGTTCGAGAGTGGTTTGCACAATATTCCGATGGATTGGTTGATGAACCTGTTCAAGCAAATCTATTTAATGATGACCGACTTGCCAGATCCCTTTCGGCTCTTTTTCAAGCTGACCGCCATTCATTGATGACTGAAGTTTCAAGTAATGCTATAACTGTCCACAATCTCTTAACAGAAGAAATTCATAATGATAGTACCACCATTACCTTCCTGGGAAATTATATAAATCAAGATCCTGAAGCCGTGAAACTCAAGCATGGTCATAATAAAGACTTTCGCCCTGATTGCAAGCAGGTTGTCTTCGGATTAAACATCACTTCTGACGGCCATGTTCCGTTGAGCTATAAACTTTTTGACGGAAATACCACTGATGATGTTACACATATACCTAATTGGAATGGACTTCGTTCTCTTTTAGAAAAAGAAGATTTTATTTATATTGCTGATTGCAAATTATGTAATTTTAATAACATGAATCACATAGCCCAAAATGGTGGACTTTTTATAACGGTTGTCCCTAAAGATAGAAAAGAAGTTAAAAAATTTATAAAACAATTAAAAACCAATGATATTAAATTCGAAGATGCTTATATAGTTGAAAGCTCACGTAGAAAAGGAAAAATAAATATATTTAAAACACATGAGGCAGAGAAAACTAAAAATGGATTCCGAATCATATGGGTCCATAGTAGCTTAAAACAAGAGGATGATCAATCAAGAAGACAGAAAAAGATTGAAAAAGCTATCAAAGAATTAAAAGAGTTAACTCCAAAATTAAACGCATATCATTTAAAAACAAAAGCAGAAATCAAAGGCGCTATTGATCGAATCTGTAAAGGGATTGATAATTTTCTTGACGTTAAAATAGTAACCCACCGTAAGCAGATAAAAGTCAAAATTTCACCTGGCAGACCGTCTTATAAAACTGTTTATAAAAACAAATGGGAATTCAAATATAGCATTCAGTGGGAGTTAAATGAACAGGCTCTTTTAGAAGCCTCCAGAACTGATGGAATTTTTCCCTTGATGACCAATACAGATTTGGAGGCTCGTGAAGTATTAAAAAAATATAAAGATCAACCATTTCTTGAAAAACGTATGTACACCAAAAAGACTGTTTTAGAAGTAGCGCCTGTTTTTCTGAAGAAAGAAAAACGTATAGAAGCGATGCTGGCGCTTTTTTTCATAGCATTGATGATCGTGTCACTTATCGAGCGAAAAATTCGGATGAATATGGCTAAGAAAAATATAGACAAGATACCCATTTTGCCTCAGGCAATGAATACCAAAAAGCCCACATGGAACAATATCAGATACTTCTTTCGATATGTACATTACTCAAGAATATTCCGTGACGGAGTATGCATACAGGCAATCGTAAAAGGTCTCGGCGAGTTGCACAAGCAGGTTATTCGGCTATTAGAGGTCCCCGACACAATATACGAAAACCTGCAGACCAAATGGTGGCAATTCACATATACTTGATTGATATAATTGAGTTTTCATCCTAAATAGGAAAATATATTTTTCACAAGATACGAAATGTAAGTTAGAATCACCATTTTGGTGCCAAAATCGTCACTCTAAGAAAAATCCGTGAGCAGCGATGCCCGGACAAATAAGTACACGGTTCCAGGTTCACGGCCTCCGGCTCGTAGAGCCTACGCCTCGGAAAGTTCACGGTTGGAGAGCGTAAAAAGGATGCTCATTGAAGGAAACTTTGGTGGACCCTAATGAAATCCTGCCAAGGACAGGAGCACCTTCAGTTCGGTGCTGTTTCATGGGGCAAGCGATTTCATCCAGGAAAAGACGACTCGGGAAAAGGCCTGGACAGAAGCATTGGCAATAGGCTGTCTTCAGTTTGTCGAGACGGTCAAGAAACGGCTTGGAATCAGGGCAAATTACCGAAGCATCAAGGAGAATTCCTCTGGAACTGCATGTATACTACTCCAGAAACCGATTGCTGCTTAGTGTTTGGCCGGAAACTCACCTATCTACTTCGTCACTGCAATAATTTGAAATCCTCATGTATTGGAATACACTTGGTACCGGAATCATTCGGCGATGGTACTGGGATGAGTCCTCGCTTGAACGCGGGCTCAATTTCTTCTTGGTTGAATGGGGTCCCCCAGCAAACCACTTCCCGGCCCACCAGGCTCTGGAGAAATTCCCGGGACATGACCTTCACCGCCACATAGCGGTCCAGGTTGAGCTGCCGGGCCTGGTAGACCTCACCTTTTCCGCCTCTGGCGATAAAGCTCAGGATCTCCCATTTTCCGGCGACAACCTGGCCTTCTTCGAGAATCTGATTGTGTGGTGACGATGTATTCATGCTCTGCTTACTATCCTGGTTTCAAAAAAAGGCGGATGTTTTGCAAAGAACAAGAGCAGCCTGTCCAGTCTCATTGGATCTCTTCAAGGCGACCCGTGATACCTTCCGTCAAGTCTTGCAAATTTTGTGCGACTCCACAAGCCCCGGTGTGTGATTTTTCCTTGGTCAGCAAGAGCAAAACGTTTGGCACCTGCACGGTTCCCTTCTGTTGACTTTCACGGTGGTCTTTCTCTTCATTCTGATCGTCTTTTCCCTGGTCCAAAGATACAGGAAAAAGGGGTAGCCCTGCTCAAGCTCCGCTCTTTGCCAGAAGCTTGGGGGTCGTAATACAGGTCCGGCTTCCTTTGTAAGTGCTGATATTCTCAGTGGCTCTTTTCCCGTTCCCGGTCATGGTGAGAACGATCTCTTTGCCTCGGGGCAGCCAGAGGTCAAAAAAACCGCTGTCCATGGTGGTTTTTTTGCCGTCGAACAGAATCCGTCCGTTTGAGTCCGTGGCGGTAACCTGAAACGTCGTGCGGGGTAATTCTCCCTGACAGGAAGAAATATAATGCGTGATTCACCTGTGTGTCTTGTGGACATACGGGGCTACAGAAACAACCATCTGATCATTCGGAAGGGCGATCTTTCTGGTCTGGCCGTCAGTCAGCTCGAACATAATGTTCTCAGAGTTCACATAGGAGGTGAGTTCCTTGTTCTCCTGCCGCCAGGTGTTGGCCAGAGACATGGCCTCTTTTGCCCCAGCCCTTTCAAGCTGCTGCAGGTAAGGCGATTTGTCGTTGAATCCAAAAAGGACAAGCAAGAGAATGGCCAGGCAAAGCGTTCCGGCTGAAAGCAATTTTACGTTTCTGGTCATGGGACCTCCCTATGATATGTTTTATCGATGAATCCCTGTCATAGAAAACAAGAAAATGTGTTGCCCCGAAACAGTTGAAGTCCTTGTCGAATATGGTTCACGGTTCCAGGTTCACGGTTCACGGTTTGAAGAGGAAGATATTCGGAAGATACATTCTGGGTCATTCTAAAAGCTCTCATTTTTTCTTAACCGTGAACCTGGAACCTTTGGGTTGCGGGCGAAGTCCGCTTTAGTTCTTCACCGGGGCAATGGGCAGGCAACAAAGCCTGACCGCTGTCAGGTTTGGTGCAGATCCGCAGTGGCCCGGCTTTATCTCGGCCCGGCGGGCCGAATCCCGCTGACATTGCCTAGTATTTTAATATGATTTTAGGTTTTTGCAAACCTGGAAGTCAATAAAATTGTATAATAATTTAAACTAATTGACTCGGGATAGCAAATTCAATCGAGATACATTGCACCGGCTCGGTACTGTCCAGCACGAAAAACTTCAACCTCGGTAGCTTGTGCCGGGGAAAAGCAAAACATTCACCTTTGCTAAACCCGGTATTGTCGAGATCCTCTGCGATCTGCATGCGGAAATGCTGGCCTACATCAATCGTGTCTCATATTCAGTTTGAGCCTCGGGACCTGAAGGGCCTGAGGCTCAAACTGAATCACTGACAATCTGAAAAGTAACCCGGCTGGCCGAGGTCGGGGTGGAAACGGTCCGGTTTTATGACCAAAAAAGGTTGATCGAGGAACCGCCGCGAATAGGGCCGGATACCGGCAGTCTCCCCCGGAGACAGTCCAACGGCTTTGCTTCATCTTGCCCCATCCTTGATTTGACCGCTAAACGGAAAAACTGTTATCTTCCCGCAAGCTTTTGTGAAACTTCATGTGTTTTCAAAGCAGGGCAGGGTCGCAGTCCATGAAGTATTCAAAGCGGATGGTCAACAAGAAGGCGCAGGCGACCCTTTACAGTGCGACTGGTTGATGATTGGTCAATGCACAGGTCTAAATATTTTGCTTTTTAAGGGGTAACAACATGTCCATCAATCCTGATTTTGTATCTCCGTGTGGTCTGTATTGCGGGGTTTGCGGCATCTATATCGCCCACCGGGACAACAATCAGAAATTCAAGGAACGGCTCCTGGATGTCTACAAGGGGAATGTTCCTGGCAAGGGTACGCTTCCGAACAGTGACGCCCTGACCGTGGACGATATCCAGTGCAAGGGCTGCCTGTCCGAAAACACGTTTATGCATTGCCGGCAATGCGCCATCAGGGATTGCACCCAGGCCAAGGGGTATGCCGGATGTCACGAATGCGACGAGTTTCCCTGCAGCCATATCGAGGATTTTCCCATGAGCGTGGGCAAAAAGGTGATCCTGCGGGCGGTTCCCTACTGGCGGGAAGTCGGGACTGAAAAATGGATCGAAGATGAAGAGGCCCGTTACGTCTGCCCGGAGTGCGGCAACAGACTGTTTCGCGGGGTGGTCAAATGCAATCGCTGCAAAGCAAAAGTGGATCTTGATTAATGTTTCTTTTTTTGCCCGGCGAGACCTTTTAGGCATCGCTACCCCCGGTCTTCTCTTTACGAGATCTTGATTCCCCCCTGAATTTTCCCATCCCTTGACTTTTCCCATTGCCAGGCCTACGCTCTGCACAATTTATCGTCAGAAAGCCACTGCCTTCGGTGCCCACGCACTCATTCTTTGACAACGTCCAGTCTCAACCGCCTTTGGATGCCTCATTCTGAGGAACCATGAAGCCGGGAAAAAATGACAAAAAGCACCGGATCCTGATTCTAAATTGCGCCGCGACGAGTCATTCAAGATCCCAGAGACGCCACGGAAGAATGCCGGGAATTTTTTTTCGAATTTTCCCGCTTGTAATTTCTCAAGCTGAGATAGGATCTTAGGACAAACAGTATAGGCATGATAGGTAAGATGATAAGAAAAAAACTTTCTAATTACTTCCTTCAGTTTTCTATAAGTAGGTAAAAGAATGTCCTATGAAATAAAATTTGAAAGACCACCAGTTGGTTATTCAATATCCGCCGCAAGAGGAGGAGATAAAGTAGCTGTTCAGTATATTGAATTCACATCTTCTGAAGATGGACAACATTTCATTCAGCGACTTGAAGGGTTCCCAGGCGAAATAATTCAGAAAGTGTCAGCTTACATTGATATTCGTCCATCGCAAGTGGATCATCTCCTCGCAATCATTAGTAAAGACGGATCTGCAACTGTCCATGTTAATGAACTTCCTCAGATTTTAAGTGTTCGTGTAGCACGAGCCCTCGAAAAAGGTGAGGCCATTTATAAAGATGATATTGTGGATATCGCCCAGTTTGAGCTTGGAGAAATTAAGATCCCGGATGACTGCGGAGTTGCCTATCTTTTCTCAATAGGTTGGCGAAAAGGCTTCTTCTATGATTTTGGCCCCTTGGCACCAAATCCTGTTCCTCGAAATTTTGACTGTCAGAAAATTTTTGGACAACTTTATGCTCATGTTTTTTTTCAAGAACGCTTTTCCATTTCGGATGCGGAATGGAACTCTTTGTTCGCTTCAAAATGGTTCCCATTCAGCTTGTTGAAAAACGATACTATTCAAGAAATTCTAAATTACATAAGAGCAGGCTGGGATCCAGATGAATTGACAGACAGAATAGTCGAAGAAGTTATGACTCGTTCAGACACATTGATAGAAAGCTGGGCAAATCATCCTGTATTCAAACCTCATCTTGATGTCCTTCGCAGGGCGATTGAGCGTTTCCATAACAATGACTATCTTAGCTGCGCATCATTGCTATATCCACGAATAGAAGGTATTATGCGCTCGAACCTAAACGAAGTCGGAGGGGGCAAAGCAAACCAATCCAGTCTCACTTCTGCTGCCGTTGCCACTAAAATGGTTAATCCAAAATGTCTGCTATTACCACATCGATTTAATCAATATCTCAAAGAAGTATACTTTGCCAACTTTGATCCACAGTCCAAAGAAATTGATGTGTCGCGAAATAGTATTTCACACGGTGTGGCCTCCTGTGACAAATTAGACGCAAAAGCTGCAGCAATTGGAATTCTTGTCACACATCATTTGTTTTACTGTTGCGAATCCGATAAAGTTTTAGAAAACCCCATCACCGGAAAGGAAGGTGAAAATTTGAGATAACCTTCCTGCTTCACTCTGACCGGTGTTTCGGCGTGAGAAAAATAGGCCAGTAGCACTAATCCACAGTAAGTGCGGGGAAGCAGTTTATGGCGAAAGGTAGGAACAATTTCAATCCGAGAAATTTGATGGAGCGGGCTATTGAGGTCATGCGCCAGTCTGTTATCGAACCTCGGGCTGATGGTAAAATTGATCCGAAAGTAGGCGCGGTTTTATACAAGCCAGATGGCACAATTGAAACCGCTTGCCGAGGAGAACTCCGGCATGGCGATCATGCAGAGTTTACGCTTCTCGAACGGAAGAACCGCGGCAACAAACTGGATGGTTCAATTTTATTTGCGACCTTGGAGCCCTGCGCGAAGGGCGCGCGGAAAAATCCGAAACTGTCTTGCGCGGAGCGCATCTTCCTGGCCCGCATCAAAGAAGTTTGGGTCGGAATTCAGGACCCTGATCCGACCGTTGCGCGCAAGGGCATCGGGTACTTGATACGCCAGGGCGTAACTGTACACATGTTTGACCGTGACCTCCAGGAAACTATCGAGAAGGAAAACAAAGAGTTCCTTGAGCAGGCGACTGAAAGGGCTGCTGAGATTGAAGAAAAACCGGCAATGGTCGCTCTCTCTTCCTTGGAGAACAGGCTGCCGGCGGCAGATCTTGGTGACTTTTCTGATGACGCTTTGGAAAAATACCGTCAGAAAGCAAAGCTCGCGGATATCGTCGGTTCTGATGAATTTAATCGGCGTCTTCTACGGCAAGGCCTTCTGAAGGAAGAAGGTGGCGTTCTGGTACCGACAGGATTCGGATTCCTTTTGTTTGGTAAAGAGCCGCGAACCATTTTGCGGCAAGCAGGTTTGCTCGGTCTCATCCATTACCCCAGTGGCCAACCTGAACGTCGCGAGTTTGATGAACCGACTGTAATGATTCCCGATCAAGTTGAGAAATGGCTCAAGGATAAGCTTCCCAATGTATTTGAGCGGGGCCAAGCGCACCGGCAGGAACGCCCGGCTCTGCCGTTCGAGATGGTGCGCGAGGCAGTGGCTAACGCACTCATACATCGCGACTACGGCATCGACGGTGCTAAGTGCCAGATCGTGGTGAAAGAGGATACTATAACGGTTCAAAGCCCCGGCAAACCGCCGTCACCGATCACCTTGAAGCAGCTCAAAGACTTCAACGCTCCTATGCTGAGTCGGAACCCTGAGCTCCACTTCGTATTTGCACGTATGGGCATGGCGGAAGAGCAGGGCCTTGGCTTGGCCTCGCTTCGTGATCGGGCAAAGGAACTCGGCCTACCCCGGCCACAGTTCACTTGGGACGATCCATATCTTTTTCTTACGCTGTACCGGTCAGCGGAGAGCGCTATAGAGGCTCTTGGCGAAAATGCTCTTAAGGCCCTGAGCAAGTCTGAGCGAAAGGGCTGGCAGTGGCTTGCTACCCTTGGTAAGGCAAAATCAA
Organism: Desulfohalobiaceae bacterium S24; assembly: GCA_011389765.1. Lineage (GTDB taxonomy): Bacteria > Desulfobacterota > Desulfovibrionia > Desulfovibrionales > Desulfothermaceae > JAABTT01. The sequence continues at coordinate 19,929 of JAABTT010000054.1, forward strand.
GTGAATATGCTGAGGCCATGGGTGTTGAGCCAAGAACTGCGCGGCGCCACTTGGGACATTTTGAAGAGCTTGGGCTTGTGAAAAAGACCGGTTCAGGCCCTTCCCAGTCGTACGAAGTAAAATAGTGCATGCCCGGACATTTTTCCTGACAAAATGTCCGGGCATGCATTATTTCGACGGCTTGAATCTGTTACGCGGACATTTAACCGGACAGGATGTCCGGGTAAGAACCGAAAAAGAGGTCAACAGAATCTCTTCTTTGTTGAGGACATGATCGTGGTGGTTAAGGACACGAACATCGTGATCCTGTCGCAGGAGGGATTTGTTTGCCCAACCAATTAGCTCCAGTGGACAGCAAAAACCGGCGCTCGTTCCTCGCTCTGCTTTTTTCTGCCCCTGAGCATAGCATTGGCCACAAGTGGTGCTATTTTCCATATATGACGAAATTGCCGAACCCTGACAACGCGATAGTGCCCGTCGAGAAACTGCGCGACTATTTATTGTCGCCCTTTCATCCAGTCGGGCGGTTCAAGTCCCGCTTCTTTGCGGGGATAGGCTACCGCTCGGAGGAATGGTCTGTTTTGGAACAAGATATCCGGGCATTGCTTGTTGAAGGCGACGCAACCAAGACTGATAGGACGGCCTACGGCCAGAAGTATGAAGTGCGCGGGATTATCACCGGTCCTTCCGGCAAAACCGCGGACATTGTAACCGTTTGGATCGTTCGTCATGAGGAGGATGCGCCACGATTTGTAACTGCTCATCCAGGAGGACAAAAATGAGACTCTCACTATTGGATACTGTCGTCCTAAGGTGCGATCTGCCTGAACACGGCCTGCGCCAAGGAGACATCGGGGCTGTCGTTGAAGTGTATGAACCTGATGGTGTTGAGGTGGAATTCGTTACCGGGTCAGGTCGCACGCAAGCTTTGGTCACGCTGAACGAGGCGGATGTACGTCCATTGGCTGACAGCGAGATGCTGACGGCGAGGTCTGTTGTTGCGGCGTAGACTGCCCCCTGGCCAACAAAAGCGTGCTGCTGGCCACGCTTTTCGCTCGGCAGCAGACGCTCATGTTAGCAGTTTGATTAAGATGATGAAAGGCTAGAGATAATGGATTTATTGATTGAATTAAAAAATATACTTGTTACTCCACAGACCAAGAGTCCCTGGGACAGCAGAACCTCGGTTGATTGGGAAGGAGGGACATTAAAAGTTTTGACTCCTGAAGGCTTGATCACGCTTAAATCATTAAGAAAAAGTGGTCAAAATCTAGATGACATAGAATATTTAAAGGGATTAATCGATGAAGATTGATATGAGTGCAAAAGAAGTTACAAATCGCTTAAAAACTGTAAACCAGTTGAGAAAAGCATGTCTCTCTCTTGCAAATTCGGGTGCGGGGAAAAAAATCAGGGAACAATTTTCTGCCAACAAATCAGTTCAGCGGACCTCAAATGCTCTCGGCCGCTGACTTCGCCCGGCGAGCAAGCTCGCCGTTCGCCAACAGCCGTTGGTCAACGCGGCCATTGGCACCAGAGAGGAAATATGAAACAGGCGATACCAAAGCGTAGCAATCGGTTCTTCGACACATCCCGTTTCGAGTATGCTCAGATCCGCGTGTACCACAAGGCTGCTCACGGAAAGCACTCGCCTCGCTACCTGCTCAAGTGCGGCGATTGTGAGCAGAAACTCGAGATTCATTACGGTGAAGACGGACTCGAGATCGGTGGAGTCCACGGGAGCATCGAAGACTGGAGGGAGATCCTCCTTCCTCTCCTCTTGATTGAGGAGAAGAACGGGAGACTGATCAAACACAAACCGACGTCAGCCAAGGATGTGCCAACAACGACCTGAACGCGGTGCGTTAAGGAGTAGAGTGATGAAGAAAGCAAAGAATCCAAAATCGATGCTTGATGTCGGATGGGGGTATCGCCCCGAGCACATGACGGTATTCATGAACGGCAAGCAGAAGAAGGTCAAACGTCCAAGTAGCATAGAGGGAATGGATGAGAATACGTTCATTCAACGAAATGCGGACCCGATTTGGCTCCACCAGGAGGAAAAGTGGGAGGTTAAGCCGGGTTTTGGGCGCTCCTATAATGAGAGTGAAGATGGGCCATAAACATAAATCTAAAAGGAAACTTTCCCGAAATAATGCTGATCTTTTTGAGCAGGCACTTGATCTGTATTTAAACAAGAATCAACATGATGAAGCTCTTCGAATTCTCTTCAAACTTGCCAAGGCTGGTTATGAGAAAGCCTTCGGAGAGATTGGAATTATCATTTACAGGGAAAAGCATGATGTAAAAATAGCAGAAGAATGGTTTAAAAAAGCTGAACAAGAGGATGTCCTTCTCGCACCTGCTGCATTTTATTACGGAGAGCTTTTGTTTATTGAAAGGAGTGAATGGGAAAAGAGTAAAAAATATTTTAAGCGATCAGCAGAGGAAGGTTTTGAGCCTGCCTTTGCCGAGTACGCTTCTATTCTATACCTCGATAAGATAGATGTTGATAAAGCCGAGGTATTTTTTAAAATGGCGGAAAAAGCAAACTTCCTTTCCGCACCACATGCCCATAACTACGGAGAACTGCTGATTAAAGAAAGAAACGAGGTTGAAAGAGGGAATAGGTATTTGGATATGGCAGCAGCTGATGGTTACTAGTACCCTGACTCATAAGTTTTTTTTGGGTCTGTAAACATCCAAGGGAACGGCGTCACAGCAGTTTTCATGAGATCATCCGCCCGCCTCGGCGATATCGGGTATTAGCCAGGGCGCCTGAAGCAATTACTTGATCTTTCGGAAAGTCAGTTGATCGAAAGCTATCCTCGCTGGGTTGACCCCGATGAAACCCTGCCAAAGACAGGAGCACTTTCAGTTCGGTGCTGTTTCATCGGGCAAGCGATTTCATCCAGGCAAAAACGATTCGGGAAAAGGCCTGGACAGAAGCATTGGCAGTAGGCTGTCTTCAGTTTGTAGAGGCGGTGCAGAAACGGCTTGGAGTCCGAGCCACATACCTCAGCATCAAGGAGAATTCCTCTGGAACTGCACGTATACTCCAGGAACCGGCTGCTGCTCTCAAACCCCCATTTCGGCTATGAAATGGCTGACCTAAGCTCTGAAAACAGGCTTCTTTGGCATTGTTTTCTCGATATGTGAATAACTTACGCGGTCCGCCCCCGGATACAAATCCGGATACAATAACTTATACGGGGCCGGCCCCGGAGCCGTATGAAACATTTATTTGAGGGGGGAAACGTCTCATTGAGCAAAGAACTGGCGCAATATGGTGACCTCCTGACACAGGTAAAGGAGCGCATCAGGCGGGCACAGATCAAGGCCACACTTTCGGCAAATTCGGAAATGATCCTGTTGTACTGGGATATCGGCCGTATGATACATGACCGTCAGAAGCATGAAGGCTGGGGAGCAAAGATTATTCCCATGCTTTCCCGTGATATTTCCAATGATCTTCCTGAGATAAAAGGATTTTCCGAACGGAATCTCAAGCGTATGATCGCTTTTTATCGCGAGTATCCAACATTTGCCAAAAAAGTGCCACAGCCTGCGGCACAATTGCCGGTTCAAAAGCAAGATGAAAAAGTGCCGCAGGTTGTGGCACAAAAACAAGATAATCAGTCACAGTCGGATTTGCAGCAGCTTGCCGTAAAAATTCCTTGGGGGCATAACATACTGTTGATGGAAAAAATCAAGGACATCTCGACCCGATTATGGTACATACAGCAGACAATTGAAAACGGTTGGAGCAGGAGTATTCTGTCTTTAATGATCAAAAACAAAGCGCATCAGCGACAAGGCATAAAGTGCCAGGTTCATAGAGAACTGGTCCAGCCACCGATGCCGCGGCCGCCGGGGTCATGCTCTCGGTCTACGGCTGATCCTTTACTGCCCACCACTAGAAAAAATCCCGGCATTTTGCCGGGATTATTTTTTGCAAATCGCAGCGAATTTGACAAGACGCGCATTCACCTGGTAGGTACATATCAGGATATTGAAATATTTTTGTTCGTGTGCATCATGTCAAAAACAATCCTCATCTCCTGTCTTGTCCTTCTCGCCCTGGGCACGACTGCCGGAGCCCAGCCCTACAGGATCGCCACGGTGGCCTGGATCGGGTGGTCTCCCCTGCATGTTGCGGCCGAACAAGGGTTCTGGGATGAGCTCGGTGTCCAGGTCGAGGTCGTGAATTACGACGATCCCATCGTCATCCTCGAGGCGATCAAGGCCGGGAAAATCGACTTGGCCATGGACATGGCCGGTTCCCTGGCCGGCATTTACCTGAAGGGCGAACCCGTGCTGGCCATTGCCGAAACCAACTGGTCGCATGGCGGGGACAAGATCATCGTCCAACAGGGCGAGAGCCTGAAGGACCATGTCCAGGGAGTCATCGGCGTCTTCCTCAAGCAGCCCTCCTGCCTGTTTTTCCTGAATCAATACCTGCAGAGCGTGGGATTGCGATTGTCCGATTTTCGCATCGTGGAGATCAACTCCCGGGATCTCAGCGCTCAATTCATTGCCGGCAGACTTCCGGCCATGGTGAATTACGAACCCTGGGCCACCCGGGCCCTGAAGCGGGGAAAGGGAACAGTCCTGGCTACATCCGCGGATTTCAAGGGCTGCATACCGGAATGCCTTTGGGGCTACCGGACGGTCATCGAGAGCATGCCGAAGGCAGACATTCACAAAATTCTCCGGGGCTGGATAGAGGCGGTGCGCTGGATCAAGGACCCGGCCAATCGAAAAGCC
>JAABTT010000055.1 GCA_011389765.1 Desulfohalobiaceae bacterium S24
TGCAGACCAAATGGTGGCAATTCACATATACTTGATTGATATAATTGAGTTTTCATCCTAAATAGGAAAATATATTTTTCACAAGATACGAAATGTAAGCTCGTAGGGGGAAAATCTTTCGCCCTCTTCGGGTTGCAAACAGAGCCGGCTTCAGCCGAGCCTGCCTCTGCTCAACAACCGTTTCCACCAGCCCGGTTTCTGCACGCCGCCTTGCACCCATTCCAGATATTTGTCTTTTCCTTCAATGACGATGGTGTGGCCTTTGCGTTTGGCCTTGACTCCCTGCGGCAGCAGGCGCATGAAGCGGTCCACTTCATAGGCCTGGATAGTGGTCGGCGTCCGGACGAATATTTTATTCTTCTGGTCTTCCAGGGAGAGAACTTTGGTTTCAAAAAGCTCCAGCCACTCCATGCGGTCGATGTCGTACAGCCGCTCCACGGGTTCAAGGGGGAAATACACAGGCAGGGGGCGTTGCGCATAATCATAAAAGGACTGCATGACGGATCGGGCCAGGCCCAACTCGTCAACAAGGAGTCCGTTTTTGATGTCCTCCAGCGGCTGCCGGAGTTTACTGAGATACCGGGTGGCAAACCAGGAAAACAGATCGCACCGGGCGGTTAAAATTCGATTCAGCTCTTCACTGGCCCGGATATTATTTTGGTCGAATTTGACATCGAAGTTGATTCTCTTGATCCTGGTGTTGGCCCATTCCGGGGGATTGAACTTGTTGGTGGTCATGATCAGCTGCGGAATCGGCGTTGAACGGTCCCACCAGATCTCCCAGTAGTTTTTGAGGACCACTTCCATTTTGGAGTCGATGTTCACATCGTCGAATAGCAGGGGAAAGACTGTAGCAAAGGCCCTGGCGCTCATGATTTTGGTTTTTTTGAAATGTTCTTGGGCAATGGGCTCCACATGTTCGCCTGTGATAAGGCGCAGGCAAAAGCGGAGAAAATTGGTTTTGCCGTTGAAGGAGGGACCGTAGAGATAGAGAAAACTCGGCCCGCGGGAGTACATATCGACCGATTTTTTTCTTTTTTTGAATTCGTGGGCAAATGGAGCAGCCAGGACATAGAGCAGGGCTTCATAAACATTGGTCTGAACCCGCAGTATATCGCTGCACTCTCCGAACCTGAACGAGTCGATATAGCTTTCGATATAGTCCAGAGCTTCAGAAACCTGCTGTCTGTTTTCGGGTTCTCGGGTCAAGACGCTCCCTTTTTCGCCCATGTGGAGCACCAGCCGGCTGTTGTCCTGGGTGACGCCGAGCAAGGGAACGCCGCACATCCGCTTGACAAAGGAGGCGTATTCCTGCCTCGGTACGCTCAGTTCCGAACCGCCGATGGAAAAATGGAGCTGGGAGAGCTTTTTTTCGATATTTTCCCGCGTCTTGAGTTCAGCCGGGATGAGTACGGTGATCTCTTCTGAATCGGCAAGAGCATCCTCTTGCCTTTGTTCGGCTTCCAGGGTCTGGTTGGAGAGTTCCGACAGAACTTTTGTGGATTCAGCTTCGACCTCGCCTTTGACATTCCCGATATCCTGGGAAAGCCAGGTCCTGATCACCTGTTCCTCTGATTCTTCACGGGAATCAACCAGCTGGATGAGGTCCTGAAGGAAAAGCTGTGAATATTTCAAATGTTGTTTGTAATCGTTGAGAAAGGTTTTGAAGAGTTCACTGCCGTCTTCAAGATCGCAGTAGACGATGTAGTTGTGCTGTTTGGAGGCCTTGCGGGCGGTTTCGCTGAAATTGGCGCTGCCGACGATGACCCTGTGCTCGCCGGGTCTGCTCAGGATGTAGAATTTGGAATGAATGGTCTTGTTCTTCGGAAAATAAATGTTGAGTTTCTCCTTGCGAACTAGGTTCATCAACTTTTGAAGAGTTGCTAGGTCCTTGTTTTGAAGTTCTCCCTTATAATGTTTGATGCCGATATTTTCCCCTACCAGGAGCTGCATTTGATCAAAGTCGAATTTTTCAAAAATTGAAAGAACCGTGATCGGGGAAGCGGCGTAGGAAACGGCTTTCATTTGTTGATAGCCGGAAAAAAGTTCGTCAAAGAGCTTGGGCTTATCGATATAGACGGTCTTGAGTTTCAGTTCGTCAGCAGGAAAGAGAGAGAGTTGTTTGACTTTGGGTTTTGCCACGTTTTCACTCCACTGTTTTTTCAAAAAAAAAAAACGAGCAAGGGAGAGTTCTTGTCCCATCTGCACTTCAAGCAGAGGCTACGCTATTTTGCCGCTGACTTCAAGAAATAGCTGCAGACGGATTGCCCGCTAGGTCCGCTTCTTGCCAAAAACAGCATCTGGTTTTATTCTTCGCAGATGAACAAGGAAGGCCGAAGCCTGAAACAGGCGCCTAGTGAATTGAAGACGGGAGCGGATACAAGATCATGACTTTTTCATTGAAAGACATACAAGGACGCTTGCCGGATGTTGCCGGGAGGATCCGAATCTGGATGCGGTTCGTGCTCTCTTCCTTTCAGGCCGATCAGGGCTTGTTGCGGGCCGGGGCCCTGACCTTCGTCACCGCCTTGTCCATCGTTCCTTTCCTGGCGGTCGCCTTTTCCATTTCCAAAGGCTTTGGTTTTCAAAATACCAGGTATATCCGGGATTTTTTGTTGAACATCAGCGCCGGGCGGGAGATGGTTGTCGACCATATCATCACCTATATCAACAACACCCATGTGGGCACTCTGGGGACCATGGGGGTTGCCCTGCTGCTGGTGACCGTGTTTTCCCTGCTGGGGAATATCGAAACCAGCCTGAATTCGATCTGGGGCTTGGCCAGACAGCGGACCCTGGCCAGGAAGTTTTCAGACTATCTTTCCGTAACCCTGGTCTGCCCGCTCCTGGTTATCGCGGCCATCAGCTTCACGGCTTCTTTGGAAAGTTCGTGGCTGGTCCAGAGTATCCTTTCCTATTCGGTTTTCAGTTCAGTGTATCTGGTTGCAATGAAGGTCTTGCCGGTTTTACTGGTCAGTCTGGCTGTTTTCTTCATGTATCTGTTCATCCCCAATACCAGAGTGGAAGTCAAAGGCTGCCTGATCGGGGCCCTGTTCGCCGGGGTGCTCTGGCATGCAACCCAGAAACTCTTCATTCTTTTCCAGGTGGGAATGAGCCAGTACAACGCGATTTACGGAAGTTTCGCCCAGTTGCCCCTTTTTCTGATCTGGCTGTTCATCAGCTGGATTATCATCTTGCTGGGAGCGGAAGTGAGTTTCTGTCTGGGGCATTCTCACGCGGGATCTCAAGAAAAGCAGAGCCATGATTATGCTTTGGAGAACAGGGAGCGGATGGCCCTGGGCATTATGCTCTATTTGTCCCGGCGTTTTGTGCAGGGCTTCGGGGTGGTGTCCCTGCAGACCATGATCAAGGAATTGCAGGCTCCGGTCAGACTGCTTCGCCAGACTGTGGATGCTCTCGTTGAACTGGAGTATGTGGTCCCTGTTTGCGGACGAGACCAGGACAGCATCTGCCTGACGGGTTCGCCGCAGCGTCTTTTGGTGGTTGACTTCCTTCGAAACTTCAGGGAATACAGAAAATCAGGCGACTTGGAAAACTGGACGGACCTGGCGGATGAGTCGGCTGTCCTTGCCGAGATGTACCGGATTTTGGCCTCGAGCGAGGTGAATCAAAATATGTCCGAGCTTGCGGCGGCGAGGGCTGATGGGGACGGACATTGAAGATGTTGAGGATATGAGGACGAGACGTGCTTTTGAAATTTGCAAGCCGTGAAAATCTGCTCAAAATTGTGACCCTGGTCTCTGCTGCGGCCCTGACCGGGGATTATTACTTGAAGACCCGGGATCAGGGCGGCTTGTGCACCACGGATGCCTGCCAATTGGCGGCTGAACAGCTGCGCATCCCGGAGATCTTTCTGATTATGGCCGGGGCCTATTTTTTCTGGGGGCTCTGGCTCCTGATTTTTTTCGGGGACCGCTATCAGCGGCCGATCCTCTGGATTCTGGTTTCCCTTGGACTCTGGGGCGGGCTGGCCTTTGACGGGGCCTTGCTGGGCTATCAGTACATAGGATTGGGCGCGCCCTGCCAATTGTGCACCGGAGTGGGAGCCGCCCTGATGGCTGTTCTGGTCTGTACTGCCTGGTCCAGGCGCTCCTGGTTCATCCTGTTTGTGGGGCTGAGTGTGTTTGCCTCCGGCTTTACGGCCAACTCCCTGCTCACCTTCCAGACCCAGCCTCCGAAGTTGGAGGAGACGGCATTTGGCTCCCAGCTCTCCGAATCGAATGCAGACGGCCCGCAGTTGTATTTATTTTTCAGCCTGCATTGCGGGCATTGCCGAAGTGTAATGAAAAATGTGGGATACCAGCCCTCGGCCTGGAAGGTTGACTGGCATCTCAGTTGCGTGGACAGGCGCGAACAGGATTTGCAGAAAATAGCCTACGCCCTGGATCAAACCAGGGGGAACGAATCCTTGATTCTCAAGATTCTGGAAGTGGAACACAGGACAGACATCCCGAGTGTTCAGATCCCGGAAGAGCTCAGGGAGCACGCAGGAAAAGCGGGAAGCTATCTCAGGCACAAGGGCTATCGGGGTGTTCCTCTGCTGGTGGCTGTGGAGGGCCCCGGCCGGAAAACCTTTGTCAGCGGGGGCAGGGCCATTGCCAGGTACCTCTACAGCCAAGGATTGATTCAAAAATGGGTCGGGGGGTGAAAGAGGCTTTTCCTGGAACCTTGTTATAAAAATAAGGGAGTGTTTTGTCCCGAAGAAGTGAGAGTCCTTGTCTTATTACGGTTCCAGGTTCACGGTTCACGGTTTGAAGAAAAGAAGGAAATTCAGAAGAAACATTGTGAACGATGTTCAACCCTCCGGCTTCTTGAGCTGCGGTTCCCGCCACCGGGAATCCGGGCGGTGTTCCGGAATCACCTCCAGGGTTTCCACCTGCTCTTTGCAGCCGACCCTGATGGCAACCGGTTCGCCGGACCGGGAGACCTTGCTTGAAAAGGTACTCATAAAGGCGGCCGCCTCTGCGATTCGTTCCCTGCTCCATTGTTCAGCGGACTGCCGGGCCAGGGCCAATGGACCTGGCCGGTCGGCGAGTTTGAAGACCAGATCGTCTTCCTGGACCAGTTCCAAGAGCCGGGCATTATCCGCCTGATTCCTGCCGATCACCAGCCAAGAGCCTTCCGACCAGAATTGCCGGCCCACTTTGGCCAGCTCGAAATCCCGGACCTGCGGGGGATGAAGATGTTCAAACAACGGGGAGAAGCGTTTGGCGGATTCCGGGTCGGCCAGCAGACATCCTCCGGCTGGGGTGGGGATTTCTCTGATTTGAAATTCTTTGGCCAGCCGCAGTTGATCTTTGCGGCCCCGGCCCTGGATAGACGGCAGCTGCCTGAAATCGATCAGGTTTGAATCCTGGAGTCCGGCCGGGACCGGGAGCTTGCCGCTGCTTAAAGGGCGCAGCAGAAGATCTTTGACCCCGGCATCGCGTTGAATGATGTTCAGGGCGTCCCGGCGCTGGGACATGGGCCGCTGCCCCAGGACTTCACCGCTGATAAGACAGCGGGCCTGAAATTGGGGCAGCATGGCTGCCGCTTTTTTGAGCATCATGATTTTGCAGTCGATGCAGGGATTCAAGTATTTTCCAAATCCCCAGGGCGGTCCCTGGGTGAGCAGGTCGACAAACTCGCGGCTTATATTTATGGGGAGCAGGTCAAGGCCATAAATTTTTTCCCAATGGGAAATTTTTTCTTCATTCCCGAAAAAGGGACTGCAGAAATGCAGGCCCAGAACCCGCAGTCCCTGCTGTTGCATCAGTTTGCAGGCCAGAATGCTGTCCAGACCACCGGAAAACAGGGCCAGACAATCGTAGCTGTTTGTTTGCATAGCTGTTCGTTCTCAAGGCTGATTTTGTATCGTTTATATGGACACAGAGCGTTGGGCAGGAGGTTGTCCTGCCGTTTGTGGAAAAAAAGGAAGGCGGCGGGGTTCTTCACTGAAAATTTTTACCGCTCGAGATTTAAAAGTCCGGTCTATGCCAAGCACCGGTATACAAGCCTAAATCAGAGCATGAAAATGAGCAAGTGTGAAGACGTTGCTCTTCAAGACGTGATCTGATAGAAAAACAGGATGTTCTTAGAGAGGATCGAAAGAATCGAGACCAATCAAAAAAAGACGGAGTGCGAGAATGGCCCGAAAACAATCCCAGCCAGCGAATGAGTTGCGCAAAGAGGCGCTGCAGACCGCCTTGACCACAATAGAAAGAAAATACGGCAAAGGCTCGGTGATGTATCTCTCGGATGATGCTTTTCCCACAGTGCCTTCAATCCCCACCGGCTCCATCGGCCTTGATCTCGCCCTGGGCGTCGGCGGGATCCCCCGGGGGCGGGTGGTTGAAATCTATGGTCCGGAGTCCTCGGGCAAGACGACTCTGGCCCTGCAGATTCTGGCGGAATCCCAGAAACAGGGAGGCAACGTGGCCTTTGTGGACGCGGAGCACGCCATGGATATGAATTACGCCAAAAGAATCGGCGTGGCCACTGAGGAATTACTTATTTCACAGCCGGATTATGGTGAACAGGCTCTGGAGATCTGCGATCTGCTGGTCCGTTCCGGGGCCGTAGACGTGATTGTGGTGGATTCCGTGGCCGCCCTCATCCCCCAGGCGGAATTGGAGGGGACCATGGGGGAGACTCAGGTCGGGGGACAGGCCCGGCTCATGTCCCATGCCATGAGGAAATTGACGGGCTCCATCCATCGTTCCAAAACCTCGGTGATCTTTATCAATCAGATTAGAATGAAGATCGGCATGACCGGCTACGGCAGTCCGGAAACCACTTCCGGCGGCAATGCCCTGAAATTTTACGCCTCGGTCCGTCTGGACATCAGAAAGATCCAATCCCTGAAGGACAAGGAGGAGGTCTATGGCAACAGGGTGCGGGTCAAAGTGGTTAAAAACAAGGTCGCCCCGCCTTTTCGGGAGGCCCAGTTCGATATTCTTTACGGCGTTGGAGTGTCCAGGGAGGGCGAGCTGCTGGATCTCGGGGTTCAGCTGGGCGTGGTGGAGAAAAGCGGCTCCTGGTTTGCCTTCGGCTCCGAGCGTCTGGGCCAGGGCAAGGAAAATGTCCGTGCCTTCCTGCAGGAAAACACCGAGGTCAGACAGACCATCGAAGACGCCCTTCTCGAGCATCTGGGCATGAAAGAGGCCGAAGGGTCTGAGGAGACGGAAGAGACGGACGAGGAATGAGATGATGCGGCTGCAAAAAATCCTTTTGCAGCCGCCAGGGGTCAGTAGTCAGTGGTCAGAGGTCAGTAAATCCAGATAACTACAAGAACATTGAGTCGCTCGAATCGTTTACTTACGACTTTTTGCAGGTGCGTCATGAGATGGGAGATGGGAAATTTGAAATGTTGTTAAAATTGGGCATTCTTTTGGTTTCTGGTTTCAGGTGTCGGGTGTCTGGAAAGGCAAAATCCGCAAACCTCGTATGAAACTTGATTTTTCTTTCTCCGTCACCCCGGCGCAGGCCGGGGTCCAGCTCTTACATTTTCAGTCTGGATTCCGGCCTACGCCGGAATGACGGAGGAGGTGACTCAAAGTTTCTTCGTTGATCAAACTGGCAGTCGTTGTTTTAAATGAACAGCTTAACAGCTTAGTCGTATATTATAATAAATATCAGACAATTAAATTTCAGATTTGCCAGTGGCAAAGCTGAAATTTAAGCCATGAGGAGCCGAGTGTGATTTCCGCTTCTGAAATTCGAAGGTCTTTTCTTGATTATTTTGCCCGCAAGGGACATCAAATCGTGCCGAGTTCTTCTCTGGTCCCCAAGGACGACCCGAGCTTGCTGTTCACCAATGCCGGCATGGTCCAGTTTAAAAAAATATTTCTCGGCCAGGAGAGAATGCCTTTCAACCGGGCGGTGACTTCCCAGAAATGTCTGCGGGTGGGAGGCAAGCACAACGATTTGGAAAACGTGGGCCGCACAGCCCGCCACCATACCTTTTTCGAGATGCTGGGAAATTTTTCCTTCGGGGACTATTTCAAAGAAGCAGCCATAGATTTTGCCTGGGAATTCCTGATCCAGGAACTCGAACTGCCTGAAGACAAACTCTATGTATCCATTTATCAGGACGACGATGAGGCCGGCGAGCTGTGGCAAAAAGTTACGGGCATTGCCCCTGAGAAGATATACCGTCTCGGGGAGAAAGATAACTTCTGGAGCATGGGGGATACCGGACCCTGTGGTCCATGTTCGGAGATTTATTTTGATCAGGGGGAACAGATGGCCTGCGGTCCTGATTGCGAGATCGGGGTCTGCGAATGCGATCGGTTCCTGGAGATCTGGAATCTGGTCTTCATGCAGTTCAACCGGGACGAGAGTGGCAGCATGACGCCGCTTCCCAAGCCGAGCATCGATACCGGCCTCGGCCTGGAGCGCATCGCCGCGGTCTGCCAGGGGGTGTCCTCCAATTTTGATACGGATCTGTTTTCCGGCTTGATTCAGAGCACGGCCTATAAGGCGGGCTGCGAGTACGGGCAGGACCCTGAAACAGACGTGGCCCTGCGAGTGATCGCCGATCACAGCCGCTCGGTTTCCTTCATGGTCGCCGACGGCATTCTGCCCTCCAACGAAGGACGGGGCTATGTCCTGCGCCGGCTTATTCGCCGGGCCTTCAGGTACGGCCGCTTTATCGGCTTTCAGGAACCTTTTTTGTACGAGATCTGCGGTCAGCTCACCGGAGAAATGGGAGAAAGCTACCCGGAATTGTTCAAATCCGAAGAATTCATGACCAAAGTGGTCAAACAGGAGGAAGACAATTTCAGCAAGACGCTGGATAAAGGGCTGCATCTCCTGGAGACGGAACTGATCCGTTTAGAGGGCACAGGCGTCAAGACCCTGCCGGGGGAGGTCATTTTCAAACTCTACGATACCTATGGCTTTCCCATCGATATTCTCCGGGACTTGACCGAAAAACGAAATCTTGATTTGGACGAAAATAAATTCACCGAGTTGATGGAGTCCCAGAAAAAACGCTCAAAGGCCGCCTGGAGCGGCAGCGGTGAGGTGGACCTCGGGTCAAGATTTGCTTCTTTGCTGGAAAACGGCCTCCAGACCGAATTTGTGGGCTACGACACCTTGCAGTCCTCCAGCCGGATCATCACCCTGATGGATTTGGACGGCGATTCCAAGGACAGCTTGCCGCAGGGACAACAGGGCTATCTGATCACGGCCTCCACCCCTTTTTACGGGGAATCCGGAGGGCAGGTCGGCGACAGAGGCAAGATTCTCTCAGATACAGGGATGTGCCTGGTTAAGAGCACCTTGAAGCCCGGGCCGAATCTCGTGATTCATCAGGTCGGGGTCGAACAGGGGGAGTTCATCCTGGATCAGACCGTCAATCTCAATGTGGATCAGGAACATCGTCAGGCCGTAGCCCGGAATCATACCTGCACCCATCTGCTGCACTCCGCGCTGCGCCGGATGCTCGGCGAACATGTGAAGCAGTCCGGCTCTCTGGTGTCTGCAAACAGGCTGCGTTTCGACTTCACGCATATTCATCCTCTAAGCAACCAGGAGCTGGAGCAGGTGGAGCAGTTTGTCAATGCGGCTCTTTTGGAAGATATTCCGCTTGAATCCCGGATTGTGCCCTATGCCCGGGCCAAAGAGGAAGAGGCCCTTGGGATTTTTACTGAGAAATATCAGAATGAGGTCAGGGTGGTGGAGATTCCGGGCCGGACCAAAGAACTCTGCGGCGGAACGCATCTGGAGCGAACCGGCCAGGCCGGGGCTTTCTGTATTTTGTCTGAAACCGGCATAGCCGCTGGTATCAGGCGCATTGAGGCTGCAACCGGCTGGAATTTTCTGGAGGCCTTCAAACAGCAGCAGCAGGTTCAGCAGGCCCTGGCCGCTCTTGTGAAGATCAGACCCGAGGACCTGGTGCAAAAAGTGTCTGAAATGCAGGAGCAGTTGAAAAAATCCAAAAAAGAGATCGAGGCCCTGCAAACCGGCCGGGCTTCTATCACAAAACAGAGTTATCACAGCCGGGTGGAGTTCATTGAGGGGGTGCCGTTTTTGGCTCTCAGGGTGGATCTGCCGGAAGGCGCCGGCATGAAGGGCCTTCGTTCGATGCTGGATGAGGCCCGATCCGATCTCCAGCAGGGCGTGATCCTCCTGGCGGCGGAGCATGAAGGGAATGCCTGTTTGGTCTTGTTTGTCTCTCCGGAACTGCATTCCCGGTGCACCGCCCCTGAGCTTATTCAGGTGGCGGCTCGCGAAGTGGCAGGCAGCGGCGGCGGACGGCCTGATATGGCCCAGGCCGGCGGCAGTGATCCAGGGGGGATTGACCGAGCCCTGCAGCGCTTGAAAGGGCTTCTCAAACAGAAATTAGAGCAATGAGGGATAAATGGATAGCTGATGGCATATATAGGCGTGAAGTTTCGAGAACATGGTCTCATTTATTATTTTGACGCCCAGGAGCAGTCCTTTAAAAAAGGCGATCAGGTCGTGGTCTGCACCGAAGAGGGGCTTGGCATGGCCTGGGTTGCCCTGGTCCGGGAGGAACCGCCGGCCGGTCTGCAAATGCAGAACATCAAACCCGTTGACCGCCGGGCTGAAGAAGCGGATATTCAGGCTGAAGCGGAAAACAGACGCATCGGCGGGGAGGCCTTTGCCTTTTGCAAGTCCCGGATCAGAGCCGCCGGTCTGGAGATGAAGCTAGTGGATGTGGAGGTGCGTTTTGACCGGAGCAAGATGATTTTTTATTTCACGGCGCCCTCCAGGGTTGATTTTCGGGATCTGATCAAGACCCTGGTCAGCGAATACCGAACCAGGATTGAACTCAGGCAGATCGGGGTCAGGCATGAAGCCCAAATTCTCGGGGGTATCGGCGACTGCGGCCGGGGCTGTTGCTGCAGCACTTTTTTGCGGCGATTCGATCCGGTGACCATCAAGATGGCCAAGGAGCAGCAGCTTTTTTTGAATCCTTCAAAAATATCCGGTTGTTGCGGCAGACTGCTCTGTTGTCTGAATTTTGAGAAAAATTTTTATTCGGATTTTTACAAAAAATGTCCGCGGATCGGAAAAAAATACCAGACAAGCGCCGGGGAGTTGAAGGTCCTTCGGGCCAATATTTTCCAGGATTCACTGGTGGTGGATGCCGGGGGCGGCGAGGAAAAGGAGATCAGTCTGCCGGAATGGCAGGAGTTGATCTCTCATCAGGGAAACGGTTCTTTTTTGACGTCCCTCCAGGTGTCCGCTTCCAAGGAGCAGCCGGAGAAGGAGGTCTCACAGGAACAGGCCCGCGAGCAGGGATCAGGCGCAGATGTTCCCAAGCCTGGCCCGGAGACGGAAAAAAAAGGGCCGGACCAGAAAAAGGATGAGAGCGCTGCATCCAGGCGCAAAGGGAAAGCGCCGGGCGGCTCGCGCCGCAAGCGCAGGAAATCAAAACCCAAGAAATGAGGGCTGTTCACCTTGAATGTTTTTTATATCACCACGCCGATTTACTATGTCAATGCCCATCCGCATCTCGGTCATGCCTACACCACGATTCTCGCAGATTGCGTCCACCGCTTTCATCGCCTGCTGCAGGAGAAAACCTATTTTTTGACAGGAACGGATGAACATGGAGATAAGATTGTCCAGGCCGCGGAAAAAAACAAGCAGGACCCTCAAGGTTATGTCGATGCAATCAGCGCCCGTTTTCAAACCCTCTGGCCCGAACTCGGAATCGAGAACAGTGATTTCATCCGGACCACCTATCCTGAACATAAAGCCTGCGTGCAGCGGATTCTGCAGAAGGTTTTCGACAAGGGCGATATCTATTTCGGAGAGTACGGCGGGTATTACTGCTATGGCTGCGAATGCTTCTACACGGAAAAGGAGCTCAAGGAGGGATTGTGCCCCGATCATCTGGAGAAACCCCATTATATCCAGGAGAAAAATTATTTTTTTCGAATGTCCAAATATCAGGACCGGCTTCGCGGGCATATTCAGGACAATCCAGCCTTCATCCGCCCACAACAATACCGAAATGAAGTCCTGGCCATGCTCAGGGAGCCTTTGGATGATCTGTGCATCTCCAGGCCGAAATCCAGACTGACCTGGGGAATAGAGCTTCCCTTTGATCAGGATTTCGTGACCTATGTCTGGTTCGACGCCCTCATCAATTATGTCTCGGCCCTGGGATGGCCGGAGGGCGAGCTGTTCCGGACGTACTGGCCGGATGCGCATCACCTGGTGGCCAAGGATATTTTGAAGCCCCATGCGGTCTTCTGGCCGACCATGCTCCTTTCGGCAGGGATCGATCTCTATCAGGGGCTCAGGGTGCATGGCTACTGGAAGGTGGATGAAACCAAGATGTCCAAAAGTCTGGGCAATGTGGTGGAGCCCCTGGAAATGCGCAAAAAATACGGACTGGACGGGTTTCGCTATTTTTTGATGCGGGATATGCAGTTCGGACATGACGGCAGTTTTTCAGAACAGGGACTGGTCAACAGGTTCAATGCGGACTTGGCCAATGATCTCGGGAACCTGTTCAACCGGACCCTGGCCATGACCCATAAGTATTTTCAGGGAAAAGTCCCGCCCTCCGCGGGCTGGACCAGTGAAGACCGGGATATGGCCGACCTTGGATTGTCAGCCATGTCCGGGTATATTGAGCACCTGGAGGCCTTTCAGCTGGCTCTGGGTCTGGAAACTTTTTGGGAATTTATCCGGGGCTTGAATCGATATATCGATGCCCAGGCCCCGTGGAGGCTTTTCAAGGCGGGCGAAACAGAGCGCCTGGGCACGGTGATGACCCTGGTCCTTTCCGGACTGCGGCGGATTGCTCTGGCTGTCTGGCCTGTCATGCCTGAAACCAGTGAAACACTCTGCGCGCAGCTCGGGGTGCGCTTCGCCCCTGAGGATGTGGATTTACGCCGGGAAAGCAGGTCCTGGCAGGAATTGCAGCCAGGGATTGAGGTGGCCAAGAAGTCCAATTGCTTTCCCAGACAAGAATTTCAGCTTGAAGCCCCAGAGCACAAAGCGGCCGACTCCGACTCAAAAGAGCCCGAGGTTCCTGAAATTCAGTTCGATGATTTTCAAAAACTGGACCTGCGGAGCGCTCTGATCACGAATGCCGAGCGGGTCAAAGGGGCGGACAAGCTCCTCAAGCTGGAAGTCGATCTTGGGGTGTCCCGGAAGCGGACCATTGTCTCCGGATTGGCGGAACACTATGCCCCTGAAACCCTTCAGGGTAAGCAGGCGGTGGTTGTGACCAATCTCAAGCCGCGCAAGCTGCGGGGCATCCTGTCCCAGGGCATGGTCTTGACGGTGGAGACTCCCGCGGGGCTGAAGATCCTGCAGGGCGATGAGGCAACGCCGCCGGGATCGAAGGTCAGTTGAAGCCGGAGATGCCGGAAGGCTGGAAGGCTGGAAGGCTGGAAATTTGAAATTGGAAATTGGTAAAGAGAGAAATACCGGGATGCCGGGGACAGGGGACAGAGGACAGAGGACAGGAGACAGTGGGCGGAGGGGAAGAACGTCGAACATTGAACGTCGAACGTCGAATGGGGAATGAAGAGACGGAAAGGGGAAGAACGTCGAACATTGAACCTCGAACGTCGAATGGGGAATGAAGAGGCGGAAAGAGGAAGAACGTCGAACATTGAACGTCGAACGTCGAATGATGAATGAAGAGGCGGAGAATGGGGAAGAATTTCGAATGATGAATGAAGAGGCAGAGGGCAGAGGGGAATGACAGGCCAGGCTCCGGGAGGGAGCACAGAAAGGGCAAGGCCCTGCTCCGAAATACGCATCGGCTATATTCCGGGATTAATCGGGCGGGTGACCGAGCTCCATGCCCGATATTACAGTGTCAACTGGAATTTCGGGGTGTTTTTCGAGAGCAAGGTGGCCCGAGAAATGGCCGCATTTATGGCCAGATACGATCCTGGAGTGGACCGCGTCTGGTCGGTGGTTTCCGAGGACCGGATTCACGGTTCCTTGAGTATCGACCGCTCGGGTGAGCAGGACAATACGGCTCATCTGCGCTGGTTTATCATGTCCGAAACCCTGCGCGGCCATGACTGCGGCAATCAGCTCATCAGCCGGGCTATGGACTTTTGCCGCCGGCAGGGCTATGCTGGCGTCTATCTCTGGACTTTTCAAGGCCTGCTTCAGGCTGCTCACCTCTATCACAAAGCGGGTTTTAAGCTGGTCGAGTCCTTTCCCGGCGATCAGTGGGGACAAACCGTTGCTGAACAGCGTTACGAAGCCCGGCTGTTGTGATGTCAGCTTTGCCTCTGGTGAAAAGGACGGACCCGCTTATGCACGAATCGAAACGCTTTGAACAACAGATTGAATTTCTACTGGAACTGGACGCCTTGAAGGGTGTTTTGCGGCGCTCCTATCTCCTGCATTCCCAGCGTCCTGAAAACAGCGCCGAGCACTCCTGGCATATTGCCACGATGGCCCTCGTTCTGGCGGAATACGCCGATAGAGCTGTGGATGTCTCCCGGGTGGCGGCCATGCTCTTGATCCACGATGCAGTGGAAATAGATGCCGGGGACACCTATTGTTACGATCAGGCCGGAGCCCGGGACAAGGCGCAGCGTGAAAAAATGGCTGCGGACAGGATTTTTGGAATCCTGCCCCCGGAGCAATGTAGATGGTTCAGGGATCTCTGGGAGGAATTCGAGGCCAATCAGACGCCGGAAGCCGGGTTCGCCAATGCTGTGGACCGACTCATGCCGCTCCTGCACAACTATTACAGCGGCGGCAAGAGTTGGAAAGAGCACGGTATCAGCACGGCCATGGTCCGTAAACGGATGGAGCCTCTTCGGGATGCTTCCAAAGGGCTCTGGGATTATGCACTGATGCTTATTGACAAAGCAGCAGCAGCCGGGTATTTGATTCCGGAAACATGATGAAACAGTACTTTGATATCCACCCCCCGGTTTTTTGGCCCGCGGCTGTGCTGAGCGTGCTGTTCATCGCGGTCACCCTGCTGGTGGGAGATCCCATGAAGGCTGTTTTCAGCGGCTTGCAGGGTTTTATATCCAATAATTTCGGCTGGTTTTTGGTCCTGGCGGTCAATTGCTATCTGTTTTTTATGATTTTTCTGGCCTTCAGTCGATTCGGTTCCATCCGCCTGGGCGGGAAAGACGCGATTCCAGATTTTTCCAGGCTGTCCTGGTTTGCCATGCTCTTTTCCGCCGGAATGGGCATCGGCATTTTGTTCTGGAGCGTGGCCGAACCCATCTACCATTTTATCGAGCCGCCGTATGGGGGGGAATCCGCCGCCGAGACAGCCGGTCTGGCCATGAAGATTACCTTTTTGCACTGGGGCCTTCATCCCTGGGGCATCTATGCCCTGGTGGGAATGTCCCTGGCCTTTTTCGCCTTTAACCGGAAAATGCCCCTGGCGGTCCGTTCGATCTTTCACCCCCTGCTCGGCGACAAGGTCTTCGGATTCTGGGGGAACTGTATCGATGTGCTCGCCGTGCTGGCCACGCTTTTCGGCCTGGCAACCTCACTCGGTTTCGGGGTGCGGCAGGTCAATGCCGGCTTTAATCATTTGTTCGGCCTGCCGGATACCATAGGCATGCAGGTGTTTCTGGTGGCCGCCATTACCCTGGGGGCGACCCTGTCCGTGGTTTCCGGTCTCGATCGCGGGGTCAAGCGTTTGAGCGAGTTGAATATCAATATCGGAGGCTTGCTCCTGGTTTTTCTTTTGGTTCTCGGACCGAGCGTGATGATCCTCGACGCCTTTGTCCAGAATATCGGGATGTATCTGGAAGACTTCTTCAGGACGAGTTTCTGGACGGAAAGCTATCTGGACAGCCACTGGCAGAACAGCTGGACAGTTTTTTACTGGGCCTGGTGGATTTCCTGGTCCCCGTTCGTGGGGATGTTCATCGCCAGGATTTCCAAAGGGCGGACGGTTCGGGAGTTTGTCCTGAGTGTCTTGATTATCCCCTCACTGATCACCTTTCTGTGGATCACTGCATTCGGCGGATCGGCTTTGTCTCTGGAAATGCAGACTGCGGGCAGCATTTCCGGAGCGGTGCAGGAGAACGTGGCCGTGGCTATTTATGCGCTCTTGGAGCAGTTTCCCTTTTCCCTGGTGAGCAATACCCTGGCCGTGGTCCTGGTGATCAGTTTTTTTGTCACCTCCTCTGATTCCGGGTCCCTGGTGGTGGACGCCTTCACTTCAGGCGGAAAACTCAACTCGCCTGTTGTCCAGCGGGTTTTTTGGGCCGGAATGGAAGGCGCCGTGGCCGCGGTCCTTCTGGTGGGCGGCGGATTGGCGGCCCTGCAGACCGCCGCCATCAGCACAGGCCTCCCTTTTGCCCTGCTCTTGTTCATCATGGGCTTCAGTTTGTATAAGGGGCTGCGCTCTGAGTATGAGAACGAAGAACTTCGACGCCAAGCGGTTGAGCGGGAATCCTATCAGGGTCTGATTCAAGGTTTATTGCAGAAACAAAAGGATAGTGCGGGTCCCGAAGAGAAGCCGGTTCGGCAAGACCAACACCTTAGACATGCGGGAAATACTGAGCATGAATCATCAGGGCAGTAAACAATCTTTTCATCAAGTCCGTCAGATTCTGGTTTGCCTGGATCTGACGGAAATCGACGCCTCTTTGATCAAGTATGCGGCGCATCTGTCCCGGACGCTGTCGGTGGAGAGGGTGATTTTCTTTCATGCCGTCCAGGCCTATGATCTCCCAGATCGGGCCGACAAGGACTTTCCGGATCCGGAGACCGAACTCAGCGAGCTGATCCGCAAAAATCTCCTCAAATCTGTGGATGAATTTTTTAAAACAGAGTGTCATTGGGAAATCGAGACCCGGGTCGGGTACGAGGATGCCGCCAAAGAGATCATAGCCTATATCCGGGAGAGTAGTGCAGATTTGACGCTTCTTGGACAGAAATTCGGGGAAAACAGGCAGGCACGATACAGTCGCAAAATTATTGCAGAAACGGCCTGCGACATTCTGCTCGTTCCCCAGATGGGCGCTCTGTCTATGAATCCTGTTTTATGTGCTGTGGATTTTTCCGAGGATTCGAGCATTGCCTTTGAAAAGGCGCTGGATATATCCCGGGCAGAGGCCGGACAGATGCACTGCTATTTTGTTTCAGATCCCACCAGGGCCTATTTCCCGGCAACAACAAAGCGCAGCTCAGATCGAGACCTGCATCGATTCCGGCAGACCTATGAACAGTTTCTCAAAGGGTACGGGCTGTCCCCGGAGGCTGTCCCCTGCCGCATCGAATTGCACGATACCGTGAGCAGCGAAGCCGAAGCGATTCATCAGACGGCTTCCGAGTACAATGCACGTCTTATCGTGGTCGGCGCCAGGGGGGACGCCGCAAAGACGACAAGCCTGTTTGGACATTTATGTGAAACGTTTCGGACCATGGAGAAAGATCTGCCGGTCATGCTGGTGAAACCTCAGCCCAGGAAGAAATTGTCCTGGTTTCGTAAAAGCAGTTAGTTCATGGACCAGAGAATGAAAGAACAAATCAAGTTAAAAGTTCTGGAGTCCATCGCCAATGTGCGGGAAGAGCTCCGCGAACTCCAGGAGTGGGGCAATCCTGTGCATGTGGCTGGGTTTTCGCCGACAAATGGAAATGCTGTGCAGCGGCCGAAAATTTCCTGTATCAACAAGGTAAGATTCCAACTGACCCGCCTGGAACAGACCCTGCAGAATATCGACGATCCGGATTTCGGTCGTTGTGTCCAGTGCGGGCTGGAGATTGAGGTCAAAAGCCTTCAGGTCAATCCGGAAACCGAGGTCTGTCGGGAATGCAGCGATCAGAAATCCTTTTTGACCTATAATTATCTCTTCCATCAGACCTGAGATGCGGGACGAGGGATGAACGTTGAACATCGAACGTCGAACGTCGAATGATGAATGAAGAGGGACGAGGGATGAAGGCTGGACCGGAAGAGCTGTTCACAAAAATTCTCGAATTGCAGGTTTCCGGAGCGCTTTTGCACTTATCCCCGGTGTTTGCTCATGGCGATTTCCAGCCTTTCGGTGAGCAGGGAGCAGGGCAGGGTCATCCCAAGATACAAGGCGGTGATGGTGATCCAGATTTCCATGGTCAAAAGGGTCCCGGCCATGAGTTCGGTCCCCTGGAAGGTGAGTTCCGGGATGGAAATGACCGAGACAATGGAGGAGTCTTTGATCAGGGCAATGAACTGCCCGGTCAGGGGGGGCAGGATGCGTTGAAAGGCCTGCGGCAGGATGATGTGGTGCAGCTGTTGTGCTTTGGACATGCCCAGGGCCGAGGCGGCTTCCAGTTGACCCCGGTCGATGGATTGGATCCCGGAGCGGACAATTTCCGTGATATAGGCGCCTTCAAAAATGGAGATGGTCAGGATGGCCGCCAGAAAGGAGGTCAGGAGATGAGGTTCGGCGAAAAAGAAAACAAGCAGTTTTTGCATGAATTCCGGGGCCTGATTGAGAAAATCAGCGAGGCCTAACCCCGGCAGAATCTGGTCGCCGATAAAGAAGTAGACAATGTAGATTATCACCAGAGGCGGGATGTTCCGCATGAGTTCGACATAGGTCCCGCTGACGAGTCTGAAGAACAGCCTGCGGCTGGAGCGGCAGATGCCCATGACCGTTCCGAAAAAACTGGCCAGGATAATGCCCCAAAAACTCAGACGGAGGGTGTTGTACACCCCCCGCATGATCATGTTGGAAACCCATTCCCCTTGTTCGGCGTCGTAGCGAAAGAAAAACTGCGGGATTTTTTCCCAGGCCCATTCGTATCCCATTCCGACATTGATCTGGTATACAAAATAGACCAGGACAGCCAGGCAGACGCCGAGTATCACCCCGTCCGACACCCTGAGCCGCGTTCTCTTAGATTGATGCATGCCGGCTTGTGGCTTTTTTATTCAATCCGGGATCTCCACTCCACGCTTTTCCACCAATAGTCCGCTTTTTCCTTGATGAAGCCCTGATTTCTAAGCACTATGATCCAGTTGTTCAAAAAGGCCAGGGTATCGGGATCGCCTTTCCGGACTCCCATGGAAATCGGCTGTTTCATGAGCGGTTCTTCAATATAAAAAAGTTTGTCCGGAAATTTCAGAGCCAGTTGGGCCGGTTCCGGTGAAGAGTTGACAATGCAGTGGGCATTGCCGTTGAGCAGTTCCTGGACCATCGGACCGTTTTCCATGAACAGGCGTGTTTCGGCCCGGGGCAGGACCTGTTTGACCGCGGCCACCGCCGTGGTCCCGTTTCGCACAAGCACGGTGATCTCAGGTTTGTTGTAATCTGCAATCGCATCCATGCCTGCGGCGACCTTTTTATTGGCCAGGATCTGCAGGGCGGAGAAATCATAGGGCCGGGTGAAATTGATTTTCAAGGCCCGCTGCGGGGTGCCCATCATTCCGGCGATGATCAGGTCGAATTTCCCGGTTAACAATCCAGGGATCAGTCCTTCCCATTTTGTGGGGACAAATTTAACCTCCACCCCCATGTCCTGGGCCAGTTTTGTGGCCATATCGATTTCAAAGCCAATCCATTGACCGGTTTTGTCCTGCATGGCCCAGGGGACAAAGGTGGCCATGCCCACCCGGAGTTCGCCCTGGCGCAGGACCTTCTCAATGGTGCTCTGCCGGGACAGTTCCTGTTGGATGTCCGTGCCCCCGGCCAGGCCCGGAGCCAAAAACAAGAGGAGCGTTAAGGACAGGATGCAGGGAATCAGCTGATTTTTCATGTTGACCTCCATGAATTGTTTGATAGTTTGCGGATTTTGCCTTTCCCGACACCTGAAACCTGACACGAAATGAATGTCCAATTTTGAAGTCAAATCAATCAGTTCAGGCATCACGCCGGCACTTTGATCTTTCGTTCCATCAAGCCCGCCAGCTGGGACAGGATAACGGTGATGATCAAATAGAACAGGGCGATGGTGAAGTAGACCTCAAACACCAAAAAGGTTTCCGCGACAATGGCGTTGGCCCGCATGGTCATTTCATAAACCGCGATAACGCTTACCAGAGAGGAATCCTTGATGAGTGAGACCGCCTGGCTGGTCAAGGGCGGCAGTATTCTGGGGATGGCCTGGGGCAGGATCACGAACCGGTAGAGTTGGTAGCTGTTCAGTCCCAGGCTTGATCCGGCTTCCCACTGCCCCTTGTCAATGGATTTGATGCCGGCCCGGTAGATTTCTGACGCATAGGAGCCTTCAAAGAGGCTCAGGGCCAGTACGGCCGCAAAAATACGATTGAGGTGCAGCGGCGGGGCTACAATGAAATAGACAAAAAAAAGCTGAACCAGCAAAGGGGTGTTGCGGGTTGTTTCCAGATAGAACCGGGCCACGATCCGGCCCCCCAGGGAGGAGGACAGGCGCAGAAGAGCGGTCGCCAGGCCAATGATATAGGTCAGGATGAGACTCATCCAGGTTATGTGCAGGGTAATCAGCAGGCCCTGCAGAATGGGACCGGCTTGAAGCTTGCCGTTTTGGAGAGAAAAGATGAATTGGGGCACCCGGTACCACTGCCAGTTGTAGCCCTGGCTTTCAGCTCCGTGCAGCACAAGCCAGAGCAGTGCGGCGAGCAGAAGAACATATCCGATCACATCCGGTATTTTGGAGCGCATGCATTGCCGGAAGAAGGAAGGCCTGTGTTTGGACTGTCGGGATATGTTCATTTGCAGTATTTTGATGCGAGGGATTGTCCGGCTTCGAAGAGCCCTTCTGCCAATGTGGGGTGGGCGTGGATGGTCCGGGCGATATCCTCTCCCTTCGCTCCCAAGGTGAGAGCCAGGGTTGGTTCGGCTATGATATCGGAGACATGAGCGCCGCATAAATGGGCGCCGAGAAGTGTATCGCTGCCGGCATCGACAATGAGTTTGAAAACTCCGGCCAATTCCCCCATGGCCTGCGCTTTTCCCAGTTCACGGAACGGGGTTCGGGTCGTCCTTACAGTATGCCCGAGTTCCCGGGCCTGGGCTTCAGTCAAGCCCACAGTTGCCACTTCCGGAGTGGTAAATACTGCTGCAGGAATACAATCATAACGCATGACTTCATCCCGGTCAAGGCAGTTTCGGGCCGCAACCAGTCCTTCCATGATCGCCACGTGGGCCAGCATAACCTTGTCGGGTCCCAGGACGTCGCCGACGGCATAGATGCCCGGCACGGATGTCCGGCAGCGTTCGTCCGTAAGAATCCAGCCCCGAGGGTCAGTATCTATTCCGGCCTCCGCCAGACCCAGCCCTTCGGTATTGGGCACCCGGCCTACGGCCACCAGGATCGTATCCGCAAGCACTCGCTTCTCTCCCTGGGCCGATTTTGGGAGCATTTCCACAAAAGGAGACGGCCCCAAGGTCACGGACATCCCGCCGGATTGTTCTTCAGCCTTGACTGCAGTGCGGCACAACTCGCAAGTGATGCCTCGTTTCTTCAATTCCCGCTGCAAGAGCTTACTCAGGTCGGCGTCGAGGGACGGAAGGGGCAATATGCGCTCCAATCCTTCCACTAGAGTCACCTTGGAGCCTAAAGCCCGGAATATACAGGCCAGCTCGCAGCCAATCACGCCGCCGCCCACCACCAGCATGCTTTCAGGGACATGGTCCAACTCCAAGGCGTCATGACTGTTGATGATTTTTGTGTGGTCCACAGGCAGGCCGGGAAGATTGAGGTTTTCAGATCCCGTGGCAAGGATGACCCTGTCACCCGTGAGTTCCTCCATCCGGTCGTCGCCGGTTTTGACTCGAACGAGACCGGCATTGATTACCCGGGCTTTTCCAGAGATCACATTGATTTTGAGTTTGGAGCATGTTTTGTACAGACCATCCCGCAGTGTTCCGGTGATCTTGTCTTTCCTGGCGACAATGGCCGACATATCAGCTGAGGCGTTGCAGTCCCCGGCTATGCCGAATTCATTCAAGCGCTGCGCAGTCTCGAGGGCCTCTGCGGAGGCCTTGAAGGCCTTGGTCGGGATGCATCCCCAATTGAGACAGGTTCCGCCCATAAAGCCTGCCTCCACAAGAGTAACCTCCGCACCTGATCTGGCTGCTTCGAAGGCCGCGGTATATCCGCCGGGTCCGCCGCCGATAATGCTTATCCTTTGAGACATTTTTTATCCTTCACCCGAATGCATATTGATCTCATTTTGAAGTAGGGCTGCCCATTTGCTGAAAAGAGTATCAGGCGTACCATGCTTTGACTTTCATGCGGTCGATGCTTCCTTCGGCTGTTTTGGGCAGAGAGGCGACAAATTCCACCCGGCGGGGTTTTTTGTAGCCTGCGATCCTGGCGGCGACAAATTCGATCAGGTCCTGTTCGCTCAAAGCCTGATCCGGCTGCAGTGCGCAGACAGCCTTGATGCCCTCCCCGAAAACGGAATCCGGAATGCCGATGACCGAAGCCTCGAGCACGGCCGGATGTTTTAGGATGGCTTTCTCCACTTCCACCGGAAAGACGTTTTCCCCTCCGGATTTGATCAGATCTTTTTCCGCTTTGCGGCCTTTGAAGAACACAAAGCCGTCCTCATCCACACTCCCCAGGTCTCCGGTGTGGTGCCAGTCTTCCCGGAAGGTCAGGGCGTTGAGCTCAGGCTGCTGCCAGTAGCCCTGAAAAACCAGAGGCCCCTGGATGAGGATTTCTCCGGTCTCTCCGGGGGGGAGATCCCGGTCAAATTCATCCGCGATTTTCAAACCGACCAGGCCGGCGGGCCGGCCAGCCGAGCCGGGCCGCTGGTTGAAGGGCGAGAGAGTCACGATTCCCGAGGTTTCGGTCTGGCCGTATATGGACCAGAAGGCAGCCCCGGTTGTTTCCTGGCAGCGGCGGATGATCTCCGGCGCTTCGAGTCCGAGAACGTGTCTCAGGGAGCCTCCCTGTTCTTGGGAGGCAGGCATGGCCTCCAGCAATTTGCCGAGGATCGGGGGAAAAGTGCCCAAAAGACTGACCCCGTGGCCGCAGATCAGGTCGACGGCCTGGAAGGCGTCGAATTGCTGCATGATGACATTTTTTCCGCCGGCCAGCAACACGGCCAGGGCCAGGTTAAGGCCCATAATATGAAACAGGGGCAGGATGTTCAAGTAACAGTCGGCAGGCCCCAGTTTCAAGGCAAAGGCAAGTTGCAGGGAAGACAGCAAAAGATTGTCCTGGGAGAGAACCGCCCCTCGAGGCTTTCCCTGGACGGCTGCAGTGTGGATGATGGCGAAGGGGTCGTCCCGGCCGGTGTGGAAAGCATTATCAGTCGGGCCAGCCGGATCGGCAGCTACTGTTTGCAGGACATCTTGGTAGGTCAGGTGTCCGCCCTCTCCGATGACGATATGCGAACGGATATTCAGACAATCCTTGATGAGATCCAGGCTTGATTGGGATACGTCCTCATCGCTGATGAGCATTCTGGGGGAGGTGTCCGTGAGGACTTCCTGGATTTCAGTCTGTGACAGGCGGCGGTTGATCAGGACCACTATACCTCCCAGAGAGGCGACCGCTCCAAAGATAGGAAAATAGTGAAAAGAATTGCGGGCCAGGACCGCGATCCGTTCTCCGGCCTGGAATCCGTGGCGCAGGAGGCCTGTTTGCAAAGCGCAGCTTTCTTGAAAAAGCCTGGCATAGGTCATGGTCTCGTGTTTCGAGACCAGGGCGGCTGCCTGAGGATACAGCTGGGCATTCCTCCTGTAAAGATCCATGAAGGTGAAGTGGCGCAGGCTCATGCTCGACTCCTTTTCGGCATTGAAAAAGAGACGCCGAGCAGTCCCGGCGTCTCTTTTTCAATGCAACGGCGTTTTTTTTAGCACAGGGTTAGGGAAAGCTCAGTTCAAAAGGGAGAACTTTGCTGACCCCGTCGGCTGAAAACGTGGCGGAACCGTCTTTCAGAGTGACCGGTACTTCATAGGCCGGGATTCCTTCCCACCAGCGCTCCAAGGCCTCCCAGGGGCTCCAGCCTTTTTCCTTGAGTTTGAATCCGCCGGTGACCAGGAGGCTCAACAGGGCGGACCGCGCGGTGATCATGGTGTTGATCCGGATGTGATCCGTGCTTTGGGGGGGGATCAAGTATTGATCGCTGTTATTGACCGTGATCATGTCAAAGCCTTCAAAGGACACCGTGAAGCGAATACCCTCCAGGCTGACGGTATAGGGGTTGGGATTTTTGACATTGAACAGGAAGCTCAAAGGGAGCGGGGCGCCGCGGTCATCGGGTTCGCCTTTGGTGGGCTTGACGGCTTTGGCATAATACCAGTAGCCGTCATACTGCGGGATTTGAAGCATTTCAAGCGTCAGGTCCGGTTGTGTGAAGTTTGAAGCGCTGGGTTGGACTTGAACCCCGGTGCATGACGAAAGAAATAAGGTCAGGGCAAGCAGCATGAGACTGTGCGCCATATATTTTGGAAACATGGATTCCTCCTGAGAACGATGTCATTCCAAAGCCTTGGGTTACGGGCAAAGCCCGCTTTGGTTGGATGAAATTGGTTTTTCAAAACTGAGACAAATGAATAAGACTCTTACATCCAGCGTTTTCGACGTTTGTAAGATTTGATATCTTTAAAGGATTTACGGACTCCACCTTGGGTTATCCCCATGTAAGATC
>JAABTT010000056.1 GCA_011389765.1 Desulfohalobiaceae bacterium S24
CCATTTTTACGTTGCTAAAACGTGAATACGGAAGATGGAAACCCTCGTGCGCTCGGCGGGCAGAATCGGTATTCTCCACGATCCAGGGCCTCAGGCCAGATTCTCGGCCACGAGCTCGGCGATGTCCCGGGTCTTGACGGCCTCCTCCTTTTCCAGCTCCTTCATTCCGTCCTCGATCATGGTCAGGCAGAAGGGGCAGGCCACGGCTACGGTCTCCGCCTGCCGGCCCAGGATTTCCTCGCTGCGCTCCAGGTTGATGCGCTTGCCGATGGTCTCCTCCATCCACATCCGCCCGCCCCCGGCCCCGCAGCAGAAGCTTTCCGAGCCGTGCCGCTTTAGTTCGCTCAGACCGGACTGGGACATGGTCTGGAGGATCTCCCGGGGCTGATCATAGACCTCGTTGTAGCGGCCCAGATAGCAGGGATCGTGATAGGTCAATACGCCCTGCAGGGAGGCGTTCAGGGTGATCCGGCCATCCGCCAGCAGCTGCCGGATGAACTCGGTGTGGTGGATCACTTCATAATGACCGCCCAGCTGCGGGTATTCATGCTTCAAGGTATTGAGGCAGTGGGGGCAAGCGGTGATGATCTTCTGCACCCCGTAGCCGTTCAGGGTCTCGATGTTCTCCTGGGCCATCATCTGGTAGAGCATCTCGTTGCCCACCCGCCTGGCGAAATCACCGCTGCATTTTTCTTCGATGCCCAGGATGGCGAAACTGACCCCGGCCTTCTGCAGAATCTTGACCAGGCTGGTGGAGACTTTCTTGGTGCGGTCGTCAAAGGAACCCGCACAGCCCACCCAGAGCAGGTAGTCCACAGTGGAATCCTCGGCCATGGTCTTGACTTCCAGACCGCCGGCCCAGTCGGCCCGCTTGTCGTATCCGATGCCCCAGGGATTGCCGTTTCGCTCCAGGCCGCGCAGGGCGGTATCCAACTCCTGGGGATAGTTGCCCTGCATCAGGGTCTGGCCCTGGCGCATGGCGACGATTCTGGGGACCTGCTCGATGGTCACCGGACAGACCTGCTCGCAGGCCCGGCAGGTGGTGCAGGCCCAGAGGGTATCCTCGCTGATGACATCGCCGATGAGCGCCTTGTCGCTGTTCAGTTCGGCCATCTCCGCCTTGATCTGTTCCTGGGCCTCGGCTTCGCCCTCGGGATCGAGTTTTTTGGCCAGTTCCGCCCGTTGGACGATCTGCTCCGAGCGGCCGTAGAGCTCGGCCTTGAGCTGATCGTTGACATCGTGCAGACTTAAGGGCTTGTCCGTGACATAGGTCGGGCAGACCTCTTTGCAGCGGCCGCATTCAGTGCAGGTGTAGAGATCCAGACCCTGTTTCCAGGTCAGCTGGTGGATGTGATTGACCCCCAGGGACTCGTCCTCCCAGGCCGACTCGTCCTCCAGATCCAGAAGCTTGGTCTTGGCATGGGGATAGCCCAGCTTCTTGAAAAAGACGTTGGGCAATGCGGTGATCACGTGGAAGTGCTTGCCCAGGGGCAGGAAATTCAAAAAGGTCAGCTGGGTGATGATGTGCAGCCAGAACATGAGCACCAGGAGCACCCCGGTGGCCCCGGCCCCCATTCCGGAAATCAAACCGGCGGCCCCTTTGGTGATAGGGGCCCAGAGGAACTCGGAACCATACCCGGAGGCATTCAGGAAATGAAGCTGATCCGGATTGCCGTGGAGCAGGATCAGGTTGTGCCGGGCCCCGTCATAGAGCAGATCCGAGACCATCAGGAGCCCGATCAGGCCCAGGACGAAATAGGCCTCCCAGTTGTTGTGCATCCGCTCCGGCTTGAGCACCGCCCGGCGGTATACGGCGATGAGCACCATCACCAGGACCACGGCCTCCACGATATCCTTGAGAAAGACGTAGACATACCCGGCCAGATTTTCCGTGCCCAGCACCGGGAATTGAAACCCGTGGACGAAGCCCTCGCCGTAGAGCATCAGGCTGCGGATGAGCAGGATCAAAAATCCCCAGAAGATGAAGGCGTGCATGATCCCCGAGAAGCGCTCTTTCTTCCGGCCCACCAGGCGCTTCTGCCCGATGGCCAGAACAAGGAGGTTCTTGAGGCGCTTTTTGATATGACTGAAGCGGTCCTCCGGCTCCAGGGCCAACAGCAGACGTATTCTCCGGTACATGGTGTGCGCGAAGATCCCCACCCCGACGATCAGCAGCAAAGACATGAAAATGGGACTCATACTTCCCCCATCCTCCTACGGAAAAGATTCCGGGCTCACGGTTTCAGCTTCAGGGTTGCAACACTGAGCCGTGCAATACCGTATCCCGGCTTACGTTTCAAGCATAAAATTATTGATTGCGCACTTTCTTGATCTCTTCCCGCAGGATGGGCACCACTTCGAACAGGTCCCCAACGATACCGTAGTCGGCCACGTTAAAGATCGGGGCCTCGGGATCCTTGTTCACGGCCAGAATGTATTTGGACCCGCTCATCCCGGCCAGGTGCTGGATGGCCCCGGAGATGCCGACGGCCATATACAGGGAGGGGGCCACGATTTTTCCGGTCTGCCCCACCTGGGTGTTGTGGGGCATGAATCCGCCGTCCACCATGGCCCGGGAGGCCCCCAGTCCGGCCTGGAGATCATGGGCCAGTTCCTTGACCAGATTCACCCCGTCCTGATCCTTGACCCCCCGCCCTACGGAGATGACGATATTGGCATCGGTCAGGTCGATTTCCCCTTCGGCATCGGAGATGATTTCCTGAATCACCGCCCTGGCGTCGGTTTCCGGCGGACTGAGCTGGACCACATTTTCCGTACCGCTCACATCCTCTCCGGCCTCGAAGGCTCCGGCCCGAACCACGGCCACCAGGGACCCGGTGTTTATTTTGACCTGCTGGAGGACCTTGTTGGCGATGGCCGGCCGGGTGACTTCGACCTGATCGCCTTTCAGCTTCACATCAATGATTTCGCTGACGCAGGCCGCATCCAGCCGGGCGGCCACCCTGGGGGCGAGGGTCTTGCCGCTTTCGGAAAAGCCGAACCAGATCATATCGGCCCCGAACTGCCTGGCCGCATCCACCACACAGGCGGCATAGGGACCGGCGGAAAACAGCTCCAGACCGGGATCATCCGCAATATACTGGGTGCTTGAGCCCGCCTGGACCAGATCCCCGGTCAGGGAGGCAACTCCGCTGCCGATGGCCGCCACCGCGGTCTCAGCCCCGATTTCCCCGGCCTTGGACACAAGCTCCGCCGTGCTCCCTTTGAGCGCACCGTCTTTGATATCTGCAATCACGAGTACTTTGGTCATGATCATCACTTCCTTTGTGGATTTTCACTGACAGAAACAGCTTTTGCTCTGCAGTTGTCAATCTTCAATATTCAATAGTCCATTTCTACAAGACCTTGGCTTCACTGGCCAGGAGCCCGACCACCTTGGCCGTCACTTCCGCGGGGTCGCCCTCATACTTCTGACCGCCCTGGCGTTTTTCCGTCTCCTGGAAGGCCAGAACCTCCGATTTCGGGGCCCCGGCCCCGACCTCCTCGGGCGAGGCCCCCAGACCGGCCAGATCCATGGTCTCGATCTTCTTCTTCTTGGCCATCATGATGCCTCGCATGGCGGGCAGGCGGGGTTCGTTCATGCTCACGTCCACCGTGACCACTGCGGGCAACTCCAGCTCGAGCACTTCGGTTCCGCCGTCGCCCAGCCGGGAGACTTTGACATGGGTCTCGTCCAGAACCTCCATGTCGATCACATTGCTAACGCAGGGAAGGCCCAGGTACTCGGCCAGGATGATCCCGGTCTGGCCGTTGTCCGTATCCTGGGCCTGCTTCCCGGTGATGACCAGGTCATAGTCGCCCTTCTCGTAGACCTTCTGCAGGATACTGGCGTAAGTGAAGGAATCCGGCTTCTCGATGGCCGGATCCTGGATATGCATGCCCTGTTCGATGCCCATGGCATAACAGCGGCGGATGATGTCCGTATTGTCCGCCCCGCCGATGCTCACCAGGCTCGTTTCCGCCCCGCTGTTCTCCTTGAGCTGAACAGCGGCTTCCACCGCGGTTTCATCCCAGGCATTGATCACGTATTGCAGGCCCTCTTCCTGAATGGCCCCGTCCTTGACGCGGATGTTCAATTCCACGTCGACCACTTTTTTGACTGTTGTCAAGATCTTCAAAACGCCCCCCTTTCTTTCGTTGAGAAACTCTTCATGTAAGAGCTGGACCCCGGCCTACGCCGGGGTGACCCCGGATCTCAGTCCGGGGCAGGCGGAGAAAACAAAGTCTAGTTTCATACGAGGTTTTAAGACATTGAGTGCGGATCATCCGCGGACAGCCTTCCCGGGCCGGCTTCCCTGTCCAGCCCCAGGATGCGCTCGTCGCCGCAGAGGATCAACAGTTCCGATTGTTCCGGCACACAGGCCAGGGTCATGTTCAGGCCCCGGCCCATGGTCACGGCCAGGGCCGTAGGCCGGGACTTGCTGAGCAGCAGGGGCAGCCGCGAACGGGCCGCCTTCTGCACCAGCTCGAAGCTGATCCGCGAGGAAAGCGCCACCGGTCCGGCCCGTTCCAGGGAGCCGTCCAGCAGGGCCCTGCCGATGACTTTGTCCAGGGCGTTGTGCCGGCCCACATCCTCGGCAAAGGCGATGCTCTCCAGCTGCCGGTCGAAGAGCAGCGCGGCGTGGGTGCCCCTGGTCCGCTGGTAGAAATGCTGCCGGGCGAACAGCTTTTCCAGGCACTGGAAAATCCCGTCCACCGGGAGTTCGAA
Organism: Desulfohalobiaceae bacterium S24; assembly: GCA_011389765.1. Classification (GTDB taxonomy): domain Bacteria; phylum Desulfobacterota; class Desulfovibrionia; order Desulfovibrionales; family Desulfothermaceae; genus JAABTT01. The sequence goes on from JAABTT010000056.1 coordinate 4,730, forward strand.
ACCCCTGTCCAGCGGCCGGACGATCTGATGGAGATCATCGAGCAGCTCCTTGCCGCAGATGCCGCAGCTGGTCTGGCTGACGAACCCCCGCCGCTCCAGGAGATCCCGGACCTTTTCCAGGCGCTCGGGTTTGAGCCGGACGTCTACGACATTGGGATCCAGATGCCGGCAATAGTCCAGGTCCAGCAGGTCCTCGGACGAGTCCAGCAGCCCCTCGGCCAGGCAGAACCCGGCCGCGTGGGCGAGCTCTTCTCCCGGCGTGCGCATCACCACGGAATACGGCCTCTCCTGGATGCGAATCACCAGAGGCTCTTCATTGATCAGTTCCAAAGGGACGCTGCGGCACTTGCCGTTTTGGCAGCGCAGCCCCTGTAGCTGCTCCGCGGCCTCTGGAGTGTTCAAATCTTTGGACCTCAATTTATGACGACCGTTAGTATATATATTATGCTTTTCCCGCCTCAGCCGAGGCGGGAAAAGCAAGGGCCTCGGTCAAGACATACACTGACTGGAGATAAGAGGTCGGGCACAGGGGGAAACAGGCCTGGCAGTCCGGACATTCTTTGGCGGCGATCTCCGGGATGAAGCAGATTTCCTTGCGGATGCCCCGGTCCACGAAACCCACGGCGTGCTTCTGTTTGACCTCGGCGCAGTAGCGGACGCAGAGCCCGCAATGGATGCAGAAGGAGGCCTGATGCTCGAAACGATTGACCTCGGCCCCATACTCCGCAGCCAGGTCCAGCAAAACCGGCGATTCAGGGGCATGGGCCAGCAGGAGCTCCAGAATGGTCTTGCGGATGCGATCAAGCTTTTCGGAGCGGGTGCGCACCAGGAGTCCATCAACCGCAGGGTAGACGCAGGCCGCCACCAGACTGGTCCGGCCCCGGGTCTCGGCTTCCACCATGCACAAGCGGCAGCCCCCATAGGGTTCCAGTTTTTCGTGATAACACAGGGTGGGAATAAAAATCCCCGCGCTCCGGGCCGCCTCCAGGACCGTCATGCCTTCAGTGGCCGTCACCTCCCGTCCATCGATGGTAAGGCGCATCTCATTCATTTTTTTTACTCTTTTTTTGAATCGTTCGTCGGTCTTCCGGAAGGGGTTCGGGGACGGACTGGCCGGATATTTTCTGCACCGCGCCGAACTTGGAGGGGCAGACCTCAAAACAGGTCCCGCATTTGGTGCATTTGTCCTGATCAATGACATGGATGGTTTTCTTGCCCCCGATGATCGCGTCCGCCGGACACTTCCGGAGACAGATCATACAGGCCTGACACTTTTCCGGGTCAATACAATAGCTGATCAGCTCCTTGCAGGACAGGGCCGGGCATTTCCCGTCCCTGATATGGGCCTCATACTCCTCCCGGAAATAGCGCAGGGTGCTCAGCAGGGGGTTGGGGGCGCTCTTGCCCAGGGCGCACAAGGAGGCCTCCATGGCGCTTTCCGAAAGGACCTCCAACAGTTCGATATCCCCGTCCCGGCCCTCGCCCCGGGTGATCCTGATCAAAATTGTGAGCATCTGGCGCAGGCCCTCCCGGCAGGGAACGCATTTGCCGCAGGATTCATCCGTCAAAAATTCAATGAAGTACCTGGCCACATCCACCATGCAGGTATCCTCGTCCATGACGATCATTCCGCCCGAGCCCATCATGGATCCGGCCGCGGAGAGCTCGTCAAAGCCCACTTCCAGATCCAGATGCGACTCGGGGAGACACCCTCCGGACGGGCCCCCGGTCTGAACAGCCTTGAACTGCTTGCCCCCGGGGATGCCCCCGCCGATCTTGTAGATGATCTCCCGCAGGGTCATGCCCATGGGCACTTCCACCAGACCGGTGTTCACGATTTTCCCCACCAGGGAGAAGATCTTGGTGCCCTTGCTGCCCTCGGTTCCGAAGCTGGTGAACCAGTCCGCCCCCTTGTTGATGATCAGGGGCACATTGGCCCAGGTTTCCACATTGTTCAGCACGCTGGGCTTTTCCCAGAGGCCCTTGATATTGGAGCGGATATACTTCGGCCTGGGCTCGCCCACCCGGCCTTCCAGGGCGGTCATCAGGGCCGTGGACTCCCCGCAGACAAAGGCCCCGGCCCCCTGGTGCACCTTCACCGTAAAATCAAATCCCGAGCCGAGGATGTTCTTCCCGAGAAAACCGTATGCTTCAGCCTGCTGAATCGCCAGAAGCACGTTTTTGACGGCCAGGGGATATTCCTGCCGGACATAAATATAGCCCTCCTGAGCGCCAATGGCATAGGCCCCGATGGCCAGACCTTCGAGAATGGCATGCGGATTTCCCTCAAGAAGGGCCCGATCCATAAACGCCCCTGGATCGCCTTCATCCGCGTTCACGATCACATATTTGACTTCTTCCGGGGCGTTTCTGGTCCCCTCCCATTTTCTGCCTGCCGGAAAGCCGCCGCCTCCCCTGCCCCGTAAATTCGATTTCTTGACTTCCTCCAGGACCGACTCGGGGCTCATCGAGCCGAGCGCTACGCCTAGGGCTGCATAGCCGTCAAGGGCAATATAATCATCGATGTTTCGAGAATCCAGGCGAATGTTTCGGCTGATGAGGTTTCTTTTCTGATGTTTATAAAAGGGGATATCGTACTCATGAACCGCTTTTGCCCCGGTGTCCCGATCGATATAGAGGAGGCGCTCCACGACCTTCTTCTGTTGAATGGTCTCTGAGACAATCTCGGGAACGTCTTCAGGCTTGACCTGAAGGTAGCATATTTCCTCGGGATACAGAACCACGACCGGGCCTCTTTCACAAAATCCAGGGCACCCTGTCCCTCTGGTATGCACCTCCTGATCCAAACCCTGTTTCTGAATTTCCTCCTGGAAGGCTTCCAGGACTTTATCTGCCCCGGAAGCCATACACCCGGCGCCGACACATATCGAAATGCTCGGCGCATCCGGATCCCTGCTCGACACAATGGATTGTCTGTATTCTTCAAATGCAGCTGCTGACTCGATCCGCGACATAACTTCAGACCTCGTGGCACCGTAATGCCTTGTCAGTTCTTTTCTCGTATGAAAAACAAGAAACTCTTGAACCTCTGAATTGATGGAAATCCCAAAACACAAACTTCAAATTTCAAAATCTTTAAATTTCGAGATTTTGGGTTGTGGGCAGAGCCCGCTTTGGAGAAAAAAGGGCTGCCCTTATTCATACTGTTTCAGGACTTCGGCTGTTTGGCCGGGTGTCATATTGCCATGGGTCGTGCCGTTGATTTCCATGACCGGCCCCAAAGCGCAGCAGCCCAGGCAGTTCACCGTTTCCAGACTGAACTTGAGATCCAGGTCTGTTTCCCCGGGCTTGATCCCGGTCGCATCCCGCACCGTGTCCAGCACCCGGGCGGCCCCGCGGACATGACAGGCGGTCCCCATGCAGATATGGACTTCATGACGGCCCTTGGGCACGAGACTGAAAGCCTTGTAAAAGGTTGCGATATGATGAATGCGGGTATAGGGCACATTTAGCTTCCGACCCACCCGCTCCAGGGCGTCCCTGGGCAGCCAATGATTCTCACTTTGAATGTCCAGAAGGACCTGAATCAGTGAACTGGCCTCCCCCTGATGCTTGTCTATAATCTGATCAACTCTCTCCAAATCCATGATCGCTCTCTCTCTCGGCTCCGCTGTTGAAGAAGTTGGCCCGGACCTCATTCCACGGCCGCCCGGGTATACCGATTGCTCTGCACATCATAGCGAACCAGGCCCTGGCGGGATGAGTCCTTCATATACCCCGACACTTCGGACGGGTTCATGCCCAGCTCCCGGGCAATGTCTCCTGTTGACCGGGGCCCGAGATTTAGAAGCTGCAGGATCCGACCGACGGCCAGCTTTTTCCCGACCAGTTCCTCGTACATGCCGCCGGCTTGTTCGCTTTCATGGAACTGCCGATAGGCCGCTTCCGAACGAACCCCCGGCTTCAGGCGCTGGCCCGCCACCATCTTCAGATAGGGCACCAGTCTATCCACGGTTTCCAGCCCTTGCTGCAGATCTCTTCGCTCAAGCCCTTCACTCGATCCAAGGGGTCCGAGCTCCTTGATTGCGGCCCCGAAATCCTGGACGACCTCGGCAAAACGATTGCCCTCGCCCCCGGACATGAATTCGATGCGCAGCCGTTCGGGATTGAGCCCGATCTGTTTCATGATCCTGCGGCAGACAAACACCATGTTCAAGGCATCGTAATTGCCGTGGGTGATGTAATTGCATTCATTCAGATGACAGCCGCCGATGAACACTCCGTCCATGCCTCGGAGAAAGGCCCTGAACACGAATTTCAGGTCGACTCTGCCGGAACACATGACCCGGACGAGCCGGGTCTCAGTCGAATATTGTAGTCTGGAAACTCCAGCCAGGTCCGCAGCCCCGTAGGCTCACCACTGGCAGACAAAGCCGATGATCCTGGGCTTGAATTGATAGTCGGCACTCATATCTCCCCCCATATTTTTTCAGGAAGACCTGAAAAAATATTTCATTTGATCATTCCGGTTTCAATGCGTATTTACGACAGTGACGCTGCTTCGACATCCCGTTCATTTTCTTCATTCATCATTCGACGTTCGACGTTCGATGTTCAACGTTCTTCCCCTCTGCCTCTTCATCCCATTCATATTCTTCATTCTTCATTCATCATTCGACGTTCGACGTTCGATGTTCGACGTTCGACGTTCTTTCCCTTTTCAGCGATCCAGCAACTCTTTCTTCCCCGATTTCCAATTTCCAATTCCCCCTCACTGACATACCTGTAAAAAGTCGAAAGTAAACGATACGAGTTACTCAATGTTCTTATAATCATCTGGATTTACTGATCTCTGACCTCTGACCACTGACATCTGGCGGTTGCAAAAAAATTTTTGCAGCCGCATCCTCACTCCCCCACCGCGGCCTCCAGTTCTTCCAGGATCGCCTCCCCGGGAATAGCCGCGTCGATCTGGCTCAAGAGTTCTTCATCCGTAAAATGCTTCAGCCGGATGGCTCCGGTGGGGCATTTGGCGTTGCACAGCCCGTCTCCCTTGCAGAGAACCGGATTGACCAGGGCCTTTTTGCCTTTGGAGGTTTCGTGAAACTCGATGGCCCCGTAGGTGCAGGCGGCGATGCAGGCCCCGCAGGAGACGCAGCTGGTCTCGTCCACCTCGCAGACAGATCCCGAGACCGTGACGATGTCCCGGGAAAGCAGAGTCAGGGCCCGCCCGGCCGCACCGTTGGCCTGGCTGATGGACTCCTGGATATGCTTGGGGGCGTGGGCGGTACCGCAGAGATACACTCCCTCCGAGCTGAACTCCACCGGCCGCAGTTTGACATGGGCCTCCTTGAAAAAGCCGTCCGGCCCCAGGGAAACCTTGAACAACTGGGCCAGGCTGCTGTTGTCTGCGGGAGGAATCACCGCCGCGGCCAGGGACAGGTAATCCGCATCCAGTTCGAGCCGCTGCCCGAGAATCGGATCGGAAACGGTGATCCGCAGGACATCCCGGCCTTCTTCCGTGGTTGCTTCCACCCGGGGCTTGTCTTCCGGGGTATAGCGGATGAACCGGACTTCCCTGTCCGCGGCCTCCCGGTAGGCGTCCTCGGCAAAGCCGTAGGTCCGCATGTCCCGGAACAGGATGTAGATCTGCATATCCGGCTTGTGCTCTTTGAGCTTCAGGGCGTTCTTCACGGCATGGCTGCAGCAGACCCGGGAGCAGTAGTCGCGGTCTTCCTGACGGCAGCCCACACACTGGATCATGACCAGACTCTCCGCCCCCAGAAGGGATTCATCTTCCTTGGCGATCCGCTCCTCCAGATCGACATGGGTCAGGACCCGTTTGTCCTGGCCAAAAAGGTATTCAACCGGAGTGTATTCCTCGGCCCCGATGGCCAGGACCGCCGCCCCGTGCTGAATCCGCCTGATCCGTCCTTCCGAAGTGAGGCTCGTTTCAAAATTACCGACATATCCGGAGACATCGCTAATCGTGGCCTCATGAAAGACATGGATCAGAGGATGCCGGTACACCTGATGCACCAGATCCTTGAGATGCGTCTGAACATCGAGCCCTTCCAGGGTGTAGTGGATGCGCCTGGCCATGCCGCCAAGCTGTGTATCTTTCTCCACCAGGGCCACCTCATGGCCCTGGGCCGCGATGGACAGGGCGCAGGTCAGGCCGGCTATCCCCCCGCCCACCACCAGGGCCCGCTTGTTCACCGGCAGATCGATCTCCTGCAGCGGTTCTAGATGGCAGGCCCGGGCCGCGGACATCCGGACGATATCCTTGGCCTTTTCCGTGGCGTCCTCCGGCATTTTGGCATGGACCCAGGAATTGTGCTCCCGGATATTGGCCATATCCAGATAGTATTGATTGATCCCCGCCTCCCGGAGGGTGTCCCGGAACAGGGGCTCCAGGGTGCGGGGCGAACAGGCCGCGATCACCACCCGGTTGAGTCCCTTTTCCCGGGCCATGTCCGTGATCTCGTTCGCGGAATTGGTGGCGCAGGAAAAGAGCTGTTCCTGGGCATAATGCACATTGGGCAGGGTCAGGGCATAGTTCACCACCGAGGGGACGTCAACCACCCGTCCGATATTCGCCCCGCAATGGCAGACAAAGACGCCGACTTTGGTCTCCTCCCCGCTGGCATCCCGCTCCGGGGGGTAGACCCGTTCCCTGGCCAGTTTCCAGCGGCGGTAGTTCAGGAGTTCGGCACTCCGGGCCCCGGCTCCGCTGGCGGAGAAGACCGATTCCGGGATGTCCATGGGACCCTGAAAGGCCCCGCTGATGAAAATGCCCGGACGGCTCGTGGCCAGAGGATGTGCCGGATCGCGCCGGCAGAAGCCATGCTCGTTGAGCTCGATGCCGTAAGTTTCCCGCCAGGCCGCATCCTGTCCCGGCGCATTCATGCCCACAGACAGGACCACCAGATCGAAGAACTCCTCCTTGACCCCTTCGTCTGCTGTGGCGTATCGGATACTGATATTTCCGGTATCCGGGTCTTCCTTTCCGATGGAGACATAGCTCCGGATGAAGCGCACCCCGGGCAGCCCTTCGGTTTTGTGGTAGTAAAGCTCGAAATCCTTGCCGTAGGAGCGGACATCATTGTGAAATATCGTGCATTCCGCCTCTGGATCATGATCCTTGGTCAGAATCACCTGTTTCTGGGTATAGGTGCAGCAGACCGCCGAACAGTAGCTGTTCCCCCCTTCCAGGACCTGCCTGGAGCCAACGCACTGGATCCAGGCGATTTTTTTGGGATGCGCCTTGTCCGAAGGCCGCAGGACCGCCCCCTCGTACGGGCCGGTGGCGCACAAGACCCGTTCGTAGTCCATGCTGGTCAGGACATTGGACAGGAGTCCGTAGCCGTAGTCACCCCGGATTGAGGGATCGAAGACGTCATAGCCCGGGGCCAGAAGAATGGAGCCTACATTGACGCTGACCTTTTCCTCGGTCTGCAGAAGATCGATGGCCTCGTTCTGGCAGACAGACTCACAGATACGGCATTTTTTCTCTTTCAAATAGAGACAGCTTTCGTCGATATAGGCGATCAGGGGAATGGCCTGGGCAAAATAGATATGCACGGCCTTATTCTGGGAAATTTCCTGGTTGAAGGGATCCGGGATGTTCACCGGACAGTATTCCGTACAGGTCCCGCAGCCGGTGCATTTATCCTCCCGGATATAGCGGGGTTTCTTGCGCAATCGCACTTCAAAATTGCCGGACTCCCCTTCGACGCCGTCAACTTCGGTATAGGTCAAAACTTCGATATTTGGATGCCGGCCGACCTCGACCAGTTTGGGTGAAAGAATTCACATGGAGCAGTCATTGGTCGGATAGGTCTTGTCCAGCTGGGCCATATGACCGCCGATGGCCGGCGATTTTTCAACCAGATACACCTTGAACCCGGCCGTGGCCAGATCCAGCGAGGCCTGGATGCCGCTGATCCCGCCGCCGACAATCAACACATCTCCAAAGTTTGCTGCTGCTGTTTCTTTGTGCATAGGACTTATTCCTTTTCCATTCTGTCAATCATCAATCATTTCTTATCTTTGAATGCAGAAATCTTCAATCGACTCTCTTCATTCTTCAATGCTCAAGCGGACTATCTCCGTCAAATCCTTAATCTCCAGGACATCTTCATACTCCAGGTTCAGCCGGCTCTCCTCGAAATTGGTGATACAGTAGGGACAGGCCGTGGCTAGAATCTCGGCCCCGGCCTCCCGGGCCTGCTTCAGTCGGATATCTGAGAAGCGCTCGCTCAGGGGGGTATCCATCCAGATCCGGCCGCCCCCTCCCCCGCAGCAGAGGCTATTCCGACCGGACTCGGGCAGTTCCAGGAGTTCCAGACCGGGAACGGCCCGCAAGACCTCCCGGGGGTCGGCATAAATCTGATTGTGCCGGCCCAGATAACAGGGGTCATGATAGGCTGTTTTTTTCGCATAGCTTGCAGAGCAGTCGAGTTTTCCCTGACTGATCAGCTCCCTTAGATACTGGGCGATGTGCACCACCTCGAAATGGACCATGAATTCGGGATACTCGTTGACAAAGGTGTGGTAGCAGTGCGGCGAGGACACCAGAATCTTTTTGACCCCGCTGTCCACAAAGGCCTTTATGTTCGCTCTGGCCAGATCTTTGAAAACCTGTTCGCTGCCGGTCTTGCGAATGCTTTCCCCGCAGCAGCTCTCTCTGGAACCCAGGATCCCGAATTCGATGCCGGCGGCCTTCAAAAGATCCACAGTGGCCCGGGCCACTTTCTTCATTCTGGGATCATAGCTCAAATAACAGCCTGCGAAATAAAGCAGTTCCATGCCTTCGCTGAAGGTTTCGACCCCCTGGTCCTTGGCCCAGTCGGCACGATGCTCCCGCTCCCCCTGCAGGGGATTGCCTTCGGAGATAAGGCTGGCCCGGGCGGTGCGGGCGGATTTCACCGACTGGGGAAAAATCTCGTAGTCCGAGGCCACCCGGCGCAGGGAGACGGAAATATCGATCTGCTTGACCCCTCTGGGACACTGGTCCGGACAGCGTCCGCAGGTGGTGCAGCGCCAGATGTCTTCGCCTTCGATCTCACTCAATCCAAAGGCGGCCTCGCGAATAATCCTGCGCATGCTGAAATCTCTGACCTCATTCCAGGGGCAGACCGTATCGCATTTCCCGCATTGATAACAGAAGCGAAAGATATCGCCGCCGGCCGCTTTGATCTCGTCTATGACCTCGGTAAAAGGGGCGAGTGTTTCCATATGTCAGTGCTCTTTGTAGTACAGGCCCATGTGAAGTATTTTTGAGGCGTTTTGGTGTATTTCTTGCCTTTTGATCAAACTGGCCGGTCCGCCCGACCAATGGAAGAAGCTCCTACGAAACTGCAACTGAAACCACGAACCGATCACAAAGCTCTCTTTCGCTCGAACGCTTCCGGCTCCCGGATCGGGGTCCGGGACAGGCCCCGCCGGAATGACGGAGGGGTGATCCAAAGTTTCTTCACTGATCAAACTGGCAGTCGTTGTTTTAAATGAACAGCATAACAGCTCAGTCGTATATTGTGTTAAATATCAAATAATTCTATGTCAGCCCTGCCAGAGGCAGGGCTGACACCTGTAAATCCAATGCCCTATTCTCTCTGCGCCATCCGGGCGAGGGCATCCTGCATCTTCTCCCAGCCAAACTTGTTGGCCAGGGACTCCAGCCCGAACTCCAGTTCCTCCGGCTCTTCCTGCTCTTCGGCTTCCTCCTCCCGTTCCTCCAGGGTCAGGGCGTCGGTGATGCACCATTTGACGCACAAGGGTTCATCTTCGCCTTCGCACATGTCGCAGCGCAGGGGAAGGCCGGAGTCAGGCTCCTTGAACAGATCCCGGGACGGGCAGGCAGCCCGGCAGAAGGCGCACTCGTCGTACTCCTTGCCGTCGATGATGTACTTGTCCCGGCCGGCGCATTCCGCTCCTGCGGGTTCCCCGGCGTAAACCGGGACATAGAGATCCCGGAGCGGATCGCGGATCACCCGGACCCGGGAGCGGGCCGGATTGTTGCTGCTGTACTTGGGCTCGGCATGAAAAGCGGAACAGACGACTTCGCAGGCCCGGCAGCCATTGCAGAGATCCGCATTGATTTTGATGGTTTTGACTGTTTTTGTTTGCTTTGCATCCGTCACAATGTACCTCCTCAACCCTCGTCCGCGTCGGTTTCCTGCCCTGTCTCACGTCCAGGGGCTTCTTCTGTGTCCGTCAAAACCCCCCGCTGCAGAAAGTCCTCGGCGACATAGTCCAAAGACAGATCCCGCAGGGTATCGCAGGTCGGAATCCCCTGATCATTCCAGCCCTTATACTGATAATAGGTGTCCAGAAGCTCTTTTTCCAGTTCCGGGAATCGCTTCTTCCAATGGTCCTCGGGCGGCCGCTCATCCTTTCGGCGCATGCCCCTGCGGATGTTCACGGCCCGGACCAGGGTGCGATAGCGTTTGGCCGCCTTGGATAGCGTGGCTTCGTCCATTGGGATACCGGCACCGTATTCAATAAATTTCGGAAAATTATGGATATGATACGGCGGCTTGAGGTGGAAGGAAGACAGCCCGGCGCACATGCCCAGGGCATCGTCGATATAGTGCATCTTCTCCTGCCAGTCCACGATGTCGCAGCACATTTCCGGGGTGGGGTAATAGGGGTTGGAGTATTCCCCGCGGGGTTCCCAGTCCAGAAAATACTGCTTGAATCGGTCATCCGGGACCTGAAACCAGTCCTTGACAAACTTCTCCCGGTGCTCCGGCTTCGGGAACGGGGCCTGGGGAAACTGGCCTTCGATCTGGGTGATGTTGATCTTTTCCCCGGTGCAGTACATGAGAAAATAGATGGGATTGAGCATGGACAGCTTGAGGGGCAGCTGCTCGATTTTTTTAATGGTATTATGTGCATATTCATCCGCCCCCTTGCCGATCTCTTTGGCCGCCCAATATGTTCCCTTGGCCAGGACATCGCCGATGCCTTCCCGCAGAACGATTCGATCCAGAAGCCAGAAGAACCGGTCTTCATTGTCCTCGGGCAGGCCCGGAAGGTCATCGTCGGTCAGGATGCCGTTTTCATAGAGTTCCAGGGCAAAGGCCATGACCTGCGGGGTGGAATAGGCATCCAGACCGTACTCCGTAGCCCGCTGGGCAATGCGGAAGCCGAAATCCAGATCGGCATAGGCGGCCATGGTATAGGTCAGTTTGGAGAAGCATTTCATCATATAGGTGTTCAGTCCGGGGACATTGATGGTCGCCCCGCATTTCAGCGGACAATTGTAGCAGCTGATCAGACGGGTGCGAACGTTTTCCATGGTTTCGGTCCAGCGGGACTCGATATCCTCGTTCCAGAAGCCTTTGCGGCGCTCCCGGGCATTGCCCCACATGAAATTCTCGGTATGCCACTGCTCGTCGTGAATAGCCATTTCCTGAGGCGAGCCCAGGACGGCCAGAATGGGGATGACCCCGGGAATGGGATTGTCTTCCCGCCATTTGATAAACTCCAGAACTTCAGTGCATTGTTCCATGTATTCCAAAGGCTTGGCTACATTGATATCCCTGGTCCCCCGAACCGCGACGGCCTTGACCCGCTTATCCCCCATGACTGCGCCGATGCCGCCCCGGCTGGCGCTGGACCGGCCCTGCTCGATGGAGGCATACAAAACCCTGTTTTCACCAGCCAGACCGATCGCGGAGACCTGGGCCTTGGGCTCGTTCAACTCTTTCTGGATCAGCTCCGCGGTCTCCACTGCGCCCTTACCCTGCAGATGGGAGGCATCCCTGATTTCCACCGTGTCGTTATATATCCACAGATAGACCAGTTCAGGGGATTTTCCGCTCAGAATCACTTTGTCGTAGCCGGCATACTTGAGTTCCGGCGCCCAGAACCCCCCCATCATGGAAAAGGCCATCAATTCGGTCTGCGGCGAAATCGTGGAAACAATGGTCCGGTTGCAGCCAGTGGCCGGGGTGCCGCATAACAGGCCCGCGGCGAAAATCAGAAGATTATCCGGAGAAAAAGGCTCCACCTCAGGCGGTACCCGGTCCCACAGGATTTTGGCGTTGGTACCCAGACCTCCCAGATAGAGCTCGGTTTCCCGCGGATCGGAGGCGACCCGTTCAATATTCCCCCGGCTGAGATCCACTTCTAAATTATATCCTGTCTCTGCGTACCTCATGGTGCTTCCCCTCACGCTATTTCCGGGCTGCTGAACCAGCCCAGAAATAGCGTCTGTTCAATCTTGATCAAAACCACTCTGTCCAGACATTGGCCTTGTAATAGCTAACAATAAGCTACAATGTAACTGCTCGTCAAGGGGAAAAACACTACTTTTCCTTCCAGACTGGCTTACGCTTGTCCAGAAAGGCCTGCAATCCCTCAATGGCGTCCTCGGTCTGCATCAGTCCGTTCAGGTAAATATCCTCGATGGATTCCAGAACCTTGGGGTCCCGGTCAGTGAGACCGGCCAGGGTTGCGCTCCTGGCATACTGGAGCACCGGCCCGCTCATCTTGGCGAATTTGGCGATGAAGGCCTCGGAGGCCTCTGCGAACTCTTCGTGGGGCACCACCTCATTGACCAGGCCGAGGTCCTTGGACGCCCGGGCCGAGAGAATATCCCCGGACAGGATGAGTTCCATGGCCTTTTTGCGGCCCATGATCCTCGGAAAAATCAGGGCGGCAATGGGAGGAAAGACCCCGACCTGGATCTCCGGCTGCCCGATTTTGGCCTTTTCCGAGGCGATGACCAGATCGCAATACACGGCCAGCTCACAGCCGCCTCCCAGGGCCGCCCCGTTGACCGCGGCAATGGAGGGAACCCCCAGTTTGTCCATGTTCCGGAACATGGTGTGGAATTCCTCGATCATCCGGGTGGCAGTGCCACCCAGGTGTTCGGCCACCTCCACCCCGCCGCTGAAGGCCTTGCCTTCGGCCTTGAATACCAGGAGCTTGACGGACTGGCCGGTGAAATCCTTGAGGGCCGCGTTGATCTCCTGCATCATGGCGATGTGCAGAATATTCAGGGGGGGCCGGTTAAGCACGATGCTCGCGACCCCGTCCTGAACACTGGTCTGAATAAATTCATAGCTCATGTGTGATCACCTCTTCTTTGATATTCGAAATTTGAAATTGGAAATTGGCCCAGAACAGATCGCGACAACTTTCATTTTCCAATGGTTTCAACAAACGGTTGGATTACAGAATATATTTTAAAAATCAATTAATTATAGATTTTTAAAATGCAATGCTCTATAAAAATGGAAATGAAATTTAATCCTTTTGAACTTAAGCAGGATTCATCCAGTTTTTTCCTACTTTCAGTTCTTCAGATGCCTCATTCTCCTGTCCGTCATTCCGGCGGGGCCTGTCCAGGACCCGGATCCGGAAGCCGGAATCCAGTCTCCTGTCCGTCATTCCGGCGGAGGCCGGAATCCAGTCTCCTGTCCGTCATTCCGGCGGAGGCCGGAATCCAGTCAGACGATGCGATGCTATACGTCCTTCCAAGCAGGGTTAGCACCTTCAATCATTCTTATGTTCCCAGATCCTCTTTCGAAAATCTGGGGTGACGCATACGTAGTGCCTGAACAGAGAGAGTGCCATTTCTCTTGCTCGCCAAAATGTATACGGCAGGCTCCTTATCCACTTCCTGTACCCCATCTACTGGATTCCGGCCTCCGCCGGAATGACGGAGTCGTACCCCATCTACTGGATTCCGGCTCTATGACCGGAGTCCGGGACAAGCTTCGCCGGAATAACGAAATTGACCTTGAGAACGCGACAAGATTGTTCTTCTTCATTGCCAATTTCGAATTTCTAATTTCCAATTTCTTTCTTCTCTACCTAGCCCACATAGCCGCCGTCCACGCCCAGGACCTGAGCCGTGACATAATCCGCCTCGTTCGAGGCCAGAAACACAAAGGCCGGGGCCACTTCTTCAGGCTCGGCAAACCGGCCCAGGGGGATCCTGGACTGGTAGATCTCCTTCAATTTCTCATCGCTGCGCAGTTTGCCGGTCATCTCCGTGGCCGTGATCCCCGGACAGATGACATTGACATTGATGTTGTAGCGACCCAGCTCCCGGGCTGCGGACTTGGTGAAGCCGATAACTCCGGCCTTGGCCGAGCTGTAGTTGATCTGGCCAATGGTCCCGTAGATCCCGGCGGTGGAGATGACATTGATAACTTTTCCGGATTGCTGCTCCTTCATCTTCCGGCCGGCAGCCTGGGTACAGTTGAAGGTTCCCTTCAAATGAATATCAATGATCCGGTCCCAGTCTTCCTCCGCCATTTTCAAAAGCATGGCCGGTTTGGACATGCCGGCGTTGTTCACCAGGATGTCCACCCCGCCGAGCTCAAGGATCGCGGTCTCCACCATCTGCCGGCAATCTTCATAATTGCTTACATCCGCCTTGACGGCCACGGCCTTACGGCCCGCGGCCCGGACCTCGTCCACCACTTCCCGGGCCGCGGTATCGTTGCTCTGGTAATTGACCAGGACATCCGCCCCTTCATCGGCAAAGGCCAGGGCCACGGCCCGGCCGATGCCCCGGCCGCCCCCGGTTACGATTGCTTTTTTGTCTTTGAGTCTCATATCCTCATCCTTCTGGGTGATGGGACGGAAACGCACCCATCTCCTTTGTTGCCGCGAAAATCTGAAATCCTCATGTATGCAGTATACACTGCGGTTTCAGATGTTCTTGCGCCTCGGATCTGAGCGCGTTTTCATCCAATCACGTTTTGGTTCAAAACGTTGTGCTCGGTTCCCTTTTCAGAAAAGTCTCCCGGTTCGAAGAACCGCTCAAAGCCAAAAGAATGTCTTCATTCTTTTGGCTTGGGCATGACCTGCTCCGCGATCTGATCGAAGTCCAGTCCTTCGGCCAGAAGTCTGCGGTAGGACATGAAGTCGATCTCCCGGGAACCGGTCATCTTGGAGGTATTGAAGGCGTTGAAACCCAGATAGGCCTCGGTGTTCATGTTTGCGGCCAGCCAATAGATCTGGGTGCTCTTCAGATTGTCCCAGAAATACTTCTTCCTGGCCCGGACATCCTCGATGGTGTTCATCAGGCAGAGATAGGTGGTGTTGCTCAGGGTCCAGACCATCTGATTCACGAAATCGTCCAGCTTGCTCCAGTCGGTGCTCAGGCTCTTGAGTTCCTCCTTGGCCTGTTTGAAGGCCTCCCCGGTCTTGAACTCCCCGTAGACGATCTCCCCGTCCTGGACGTAGCGGTCGGTGATCACCCGGGGATCCCGGACCCATTCCCCCTGTTCGTTCTTCTTGATGGGCAGGGCCTTGGTGATGGCCCCGATGCGCTCCATCTTGGCCGCACTCCACATGGCATTGGCGCAGGACTGGAACATGGCCCGCTCCATGCTCATGTTCCAGGTCAAGAAATTGGTGGAGCCCCCGGTCGGGGTGGATCCGTGCCGGGTCCCGGCCTGGCCGAAGGCGGCCGTGTCCGCGGCTACGCTAAAATCACAGGCCTGGCCGATCTCCTGCCCGCCTGCGATACGCATACCGTTGACCCGGCAAATAACCGGTTTGCGGGCTTTCAAGATGGCATCCACTGACCCGGAGAACAGATCGATATAATTGGCGTATTCCATGGGGCGCTTGGTGTAGTACTCGGCGTATTCCTTGGTATTGCCCCCGGTGCAGAAGGCCTTGTCACCCACAGAGGTCAGGATGATGGCCACTACATCGCGCTCCATGGACCCGCGGTGCATGCCGGCAATGATTCCCTTG
Source organism: Desulfohalobiaceae bacterium S24 (assembly GCA_011389765.1). GTDB lineage: Bacteria > Desulfobacterota > Desulfovibrionia > Desulfovibrionales > Desulfothermaceae > JAABTT01. The sequence continues at coordinate 20,423 of JAABTT010000056.1, forward strand.
AGCATGTCTGTGGTGTAAGAACCGAACTGGGCCGGGTTGTTCAGGGTTACCCAGGCCGTGTACAAGCCGTCCTCCTGCTTTCCCGTTGTGGGATTCACAAAGGGCTTACGCTCGTACATGGTGCACGGCGCCTCGGCTCCGAAATGCTCGTCGCCGAACAGTTGATGATCCTTTAATTCATTGTCTCTCGGCAGCCAATCCAGTGCCATAATCTCCCCCTAAATTTTATTTCATAAAATTTATAATTTTTTCCAAAAAAACGTTATCCCATCAACACACGCACACAATGATTTCATTTGAAGTTTCGGTTTTGTCCAAACAGAAGACCCTCTGCTTCATTTTGACCAGAACCCGGAGTGATCCTGGATCACTCCGGGTTAAAAGTCCGGGGTCAAGATGATCCGTTTCTCAGGCGGAGTGGCGTGGGCCTCGGCAAAGGCCTCGGCGATTTCACTCATGGGCCGGGTCTGGACAAAATCCTCGAGAATGATCTTTTTGCTGAGGACCAGATCCAGGACCTGGGGGTAATACTCCGGCAGGCAGCCCCAGGTGCCGATGATCTCGGCGTCGAAGGCCATGACCCGACTGAGCATGTATTCCACCTTGTGCGGCCCGAAGCCCACAACAATCAGCTTCCCGGTAAAGCTGAGCAAGGCCAGGGCAATCTCCTGGCCGGGCTTGGTGCCGCTGGATTCGAAAATCTTCCAGCCGTGGGCCGGGAGTCCGTGCTGCTTGCGATAGGCCTTGACGGCATTGGCCACATCCTTGGGGCTCTTGTCCCGGACATTGACCACCCCGTCCACTCCGTAGGACAATATGCTCTGGAGACGATCATCGTTGATATCCACGGCCAGGACGGTCCCGGCCCCCAGGGCCTTGAGTTCCTGGGCCAGGTACTGGCCCACCCCGCCGACGCCGATGACGATCACCCGGTCCCCGCGCTCGAGTCCGGCCCGCTGGATGGCCTGATAAGGCGTAGTAGCCGCATCCGCCACCACCGAGAGATGGGAAAGCGGGATATCTCCCCGATCCTTGATCTCGCAGAGATCAATGCTCGGAACCGGTATGTGACTTGAAAAACCGCCGTAAATGCCCATGCTGCTCCCGGGCATCTTCTGGTTCAGGCATCTGTTGCCCCGGCGGGTCTTGCAGAGGATGCACTTCCGGCAGGGCATGACCGCCGGGACGATGACCTCTTTGCCCAGCCAGTTCGGGTCTCCGGCTACTACGGTGCCGGAGATCTCATGACCCAGGGTCAGCGGAGGGGTGTTCACCGTGGGCACCCCGTCATAGAAATAACCCAGATCCGTATGACAGACCCCGCATCCGGCCACTTCCACCAGGACCTCATCCGGCCCGAGTTCCGGGACCTCAATACTTGTCTTTTCCAGCCTGCCGGGAATCTTTTCCCCAGTCTCCCTGTCCTTGGCATTGGGCTGCACCATTTGCCAGGTTTGAATTTCTTTCGGTTGATCGCTCATACTAGCATACCCCCGTTTCAGAGCTCGTTACAGCCTTCGAAAATTTCAAAAATTTTTTGAACAAATATCAGCTCTTGATAAATTCGAAGCACGAAATTCGAATTTCCATATTCTGTCCAATTTTGAAGTCATTTAAAATTTATCTTATTATTTTAAGATTTTACGGTTTAATAGCATAGCACTAATACGGCTTAGCGCCTCACAAACACATAATTCAGCTGTCCGTTAGGCAGCTCATTGGCCTTGATGTCCATGGCCATTCCCACCTGCACCTCGTCTTCAGAAAGCTCAGGGGCCAGACGGCCGAAGACTTTGACCTCCTCAAAATCCACCACCGCGATGCTGTAGGGCAGGTCGTCTTCAAAGCCTACCGGACCGAATTTCATCAGACTCCAGGTCATGAGTTTTCCAGGTCCCTTGACTTCAAACCAGTCAATCGAGCTGGACAGGCATTCACTGCAGTCCGCCCGGGGCGGAAAATAGGTTCGGCCGCACTTGAGGCATCGGGTGCCCATGATCCTTCCCTGCTCCAGATAATCCACAAAATCATTGACCTTGCTCATGGACGTGAAGCTGACCGTTCCAAATTTTCCAAACCGCAGATCCATTTCTTTCCTGCCCATACATCACCTCCCAAGGATGCTGACATTCCCGTACAAGCCAACCCCGCCGATATTGTGCACCAGCCCGATCTCCGGGTCCTTGACCTGGATGTCCCCGGCCTCGCCCCGAAGCTGCTGCACAATGGTCCGCAGCTGCGAGCCGCCTGTCGCCCCGATGGGATGACCTTTGGACAAGAGCCCGCCGTCGACATTCACCGGAATACGTCCTTCTTTATAGGTTTCCTTTTCCCTGATCAGTTCCCGTCCCTGCCCGGGTTGGGCAAAACCGAGATCTTCATAGGCCATCATTTCGGCAATGGTAAAACAGTCATGCACTTCGGCTACATCGATGTCTGTAGGACCGATTCCGGCCATGGCATAGGCCCGGGATGCGGCTTCCCTGGCCGCCTTCAAACCGGTAAAGTCCTCCCTGCCCGTCAGATTCACGCTGGCGGTGGCCGCTCCAAGCCCCAGAACCCAGACCGGCCGCTCCGAGAGTTTTCTGGCCCAGTCCTCGCCGGCTACAATCAGGCAGGAACTGCCGTCGGCATTGGCGCAGCAGTCGCCCACCCGAAGCGGGGAAGAAACCGCTCCGTTCATCCGGCTCTCCGGATCGCTGAACTGCTCCATGGAAACCGGTTTGCGGTAGACGGCCAGGGGATTCATGGGACCGTAGGTCCCGGCCTTGACCCTGATCCGGGCCAGATCCTCCGGGCTCGTCCCGTATTGTTCCATATGGGCCCGGGCGTGCAGGGCGTAATAGGCGGGCATCATCGTCCCGAAGGGACTCTCCCATTGAATGTCCGTACCCCGGCCCATCCTCTCCTGGGATTCGGCCGAACTGATCTCGGACATCTTTTGAAAACCAATGACCGCCACCAGATCATGCAAGCCTGAAGCCACCAGTGAATAAGCGGTCCTAAGCCCCGTACTGCTCGAAGAGCACAGGGTTTCCACATAAAAGGTAGGCTGGGGATTGAGACCGAAATACTCCGCCAGAACACCGGCCGGGGAGCGCTGCTTGTCATACTCCGGCGCCGAGCAGATCACGGAAGCCTGAATATCGCCCGGCATCACCCCGGCGTCGGTCAGGGCCTCCCGAAACCCTTCAAAGGCCAGCTCCTTGATGGAGCCCGGATAACCGCGCACAAAAGCGGACTGCCCGACTCCGATGATCCCAACTTTTTGCATAAACACCTCTTTTTGCATTTGCGAGTAAAGTTATAAGTCTATGTTTTTACTGACCTCTGACTTCTGATCTCTGACCTCTGATCTCTGACCTCTGATCTCTGACCTCTGATCTCTGACCTCTGATCTCTGACTTCTGATCTCTGATCTCTGACCTCTGATCTCTG
>JAABTT010000057.1 GCA_011389765.1 Desulfohalobiaceae bacterium S24
TTATCGAGGGTCAGATTGGAAAGGTGCTGCGGGTGGTGCCCATGATGCTGATCCTGGTGTTGGCCGTCAGCCTGATAGAAGCCTTCTGGATCCTGCCTGCGCATCTCAATCACGCCATGCACGGTTTTGATCCGAACAGCCCAAACCGCTTCCGCCGCCGATTCGATTCAATTTTCAGCCGGCTTCGGGATGGTTTGCTGGGCGGAACCGTCACAATTCTTCTGCAATGGCGATACCTGTTTGTATCCTGCGTTATCGGGATCTTTATCCTCTCCCTGGGCCTGGTGGCCTCGGGCAAGATCAAATTCCAGGGCTTTCCCGAGCTGGAAGGAGACCTGATTCTGGCCCGCCTGCTGCTGCCCCAGGGAACGCCTTTAGCAAAAACAGAATCCACGGTTTCCGAAATCATGGAGGCCCTTAAGCAGACCAATCAACACTTCAAACTCCAACAGCCGGAAGAGCAGGATCTGGTTCAAAACGTTTATGTCCAATACAATCTGAACAGCGAAGCCTTTGAAAACGGGCCGCATGTGGCCACCATAACCGTGGACCTGCTGACTGCGGAAAAACGCTCCGGGACTATTGACGCGTACCTGAGCGAGTGGCGCAGGCGGATCGGCAAACTCCCTGATGTCCTCAGCCTGACCCTGGGAGAACCGGGCTTCGGTCCGGGCGGACGGCCCATTGAGGTCCGTTTGCGGGGAAACAATCTAAAGGTGATGAAAGCGGCGGTCACAGACCTGAAAGACTGGTTCGGCCAATTCAAGGGTGTGGTCAACCTGGCCGACGACCTTCGCCCCGGAAAGCCGGAGCTGCGTCTGCGGATGAAGGAAGGCGCCCACGGCATGGGTCTTGATGCAGCCGATGTCTGCAATCAGCTGCGGGCGGCATTCCAGGGCGTGACAGTCGATGAAATCCAGGTCGGCCCGGAATCCTATGAAGTCGAGGTTCGTTTTACAGATGCGGACCGAAACAGCCTGGATGATCTTGAACGTTTTGACCTGATTCTGCCGGACGGAGGTCGGGTCCCGCTGCAGGCGATTGTCGAATGGGAATCTGCCGGGGGATGGGCTCGGATTGCCCGCTTCAACGGCATGCGGGCGGTGACCCTGCGCGGAGACGTAGATACCCGCTTGATCAACAGCAATGAGTTGATGAGTCTTTTCCGTCGAACCTACTTCAAAGAATTTGCTGAAGCCTACCCGGATCTAAAACTGAGTATTGCCGGCTCCCTTGAAGAAACAAATACGACCCGGAAATCCATGCTCGGCGCCATGATGATCGGGTTTATCGGAATTTTTGTTCTCCTGAGCTTTCAGTTCAGAACCTACAGCGAACCGATTATTGTCATGCTGGCTATTCCTTTTTCTCTCATCGGAGTTGTCTGGGGACACGGCCTGATGGGCGTGCCCATCAGCATGCCCAGTCTTTTAGGCTTTATCGCCCTTGGCGGGGTGGTGGTCAATGATTCGATCCTGCTGGTGATTTTTTTGAAAAAGGCCAGGCAGGAAGGCCTGCCCCTGCATGAAGCTGCGGCCAGGGCCAGCCGGGATCGATTCCGGGCGGTGCTGATGACTTCAACAACGACCATTGCCGGGCTTCTGCCTCTGCTCTTTGAAAAGAGCCTTCAGGCCCAGATTTTGATCCCCCTGGTCATCAGCACTTCTTTTGGCCTGATGGCCAGCACGGTGCTGGTTTTGCTGGTCATCCCCTGCATGTATCTGATCCTGGGAGATTTCGGCGTCGTGGAAAAACTGGGAGGCGAATCCGCTCCAGGCCTTGAAAAACAGGAAGAGGCGGGTTAGATAGAGTATATTCGAGTTCGGCTTCATGCGAACAACCCGGTGGAGAGGTAACGCTCCCCTGTACTGGCAAAGACCGTGACGATCATCTTTCCGGCGGCTTCCGGACGGGAGGCGATCTCCAGGGCCGCGGCCAGGGCCGCCCCGGAGGAAATCCCGCAGAGGATCCCCTCGATTTTGGCCGCGTCCCGGGCGCAGGCCATAGTCTGTTTGTCGCTCACCGCAATGACCTCGTCGATGACGGAGCGGTCCAGGACCTGGGGGATAAACCCCGCTCCAATCCCCTGGATCTTGTGCGCTCCCGGACTGCCGCCCGAGAGGACGGGCGAGCCGGAAGGCTCCACAGCCACGATCCGACAGGCGGGGCGGCGAGCCTTCAAAACCTGACCCACGCCGCTGATGGTCCCTCCGGTCCCCACGCCGGTCACGAAGTAGTCGAGCCGGCCTTCGGTATCCGTCCAGATTTCCTCGGCGGTCGTCTGTCTATGGATGGCCGGATTGGCCGGGTTGGAAAACTGGTCCGGCATAAACGCATCATCAGCCTCCGAAACAATGTCCCGGGCCCGGGCAATAGCTCCTTTCATGCCTTCGTCCGCCGGGGTCAGCTCCAGTTTGGCCCCGAGATGCTTCAGGAGCTTGCGCCGTTCGAGACTCATGCTTTCCGGCATGGTCAAGCAGAGTCTGCGGCTTTGGGCCGCGCAGATAAAGGCCAGGGCGAGCCCGGTATTCCCACTGGTGGGCTCCACGATGAGGGTCCTGTCCGTGATCAGCCCTTTCAGCTCGGCGTCCCGGATCATGGCCGCGCCGATCCGGTCCTTGACGCTGCTCAGGGGATTGAAAAATTCGAGTTTGGCGTAGATATCGGCCTGGAGGTCTTTGCCGATCCGATTCAAGCGCAGCAACGGACTATTCCCGATGGTCTCCTGAATACTCTCAAATCTGGACATAGGTAAATCCTCTATTTGTAGATCAACTCGGGTGGTTTCAGCAGGACCTTGGAATCCGGGGGCACGGAATCCGTGAGCCAGACATTGCCCCCGATCACGGATCGGGCGCCGATCACGGTTTCGCCGCCCAGAATGGTCGCTCCGGCATAAATAATCACCGCATCTTCAATGCTGGGGTGTCGCTTCCGGCCCCGCAGGCGCGGAGCGCTGTCCCGGGGCAGGGACAAGGCGCCCAGAGTCACCCCCTGGTAAATCCGGACATTTTTTCCGATTTCGGAGGTCTCTCCGATGACCACCCCGGTGCCGTGATCGATGACGAAACGCTCCTGGATATGGGCTCCGGGATGGATGTCGATTCCGGTCTCGCTATGGGCCTGTTCCGTCAGCATCCGCGGCAGCAGGGGAACGGACAGATGAAAAAGCCGGTGCGCGATTCGGTAGACCATGATCGCGTACAGGCCTGGATAGCTGAAGATGATCTCGTCCTGGCTTTTGGCGGCCGGATCGCCATTGAAGGCGGCCTGGACGTCCGTGTTCAGAATCCGTCGCAGCTCGGGAACAGACTCCAGAAAAGTCAGGGCCTGGCGCTGCCCCTGCTCTTCGCAGTGCTGGCAGGGCAAATCGTGCCGGAGACATTCGTGCCTGATATGCCGGGTGATCTGATCGGCCAGGAGATCATAGAGTTCCGAGGCCTTCTGGCCCAAATAGTACCGGAAATTGGAGGGATCGACTTTTTCACGGCTGAAATAGCCCGGGAACAAGAGGTCCCTGGACTTGACGATGATCTCTGCTACGGCCGACTTGGAGGGCAGCGGTTCAAAGTCGATATGGGTGAACAGAGACTCTGTCCCGCTGTCGGCGATGATCCGTTCGGAAACTGTGAGCAGTTCCTCCCTGGAACGGGTCTTGGATTCGACTTCGATCCTGCAGACGGACTCTTCCATGTCGTCCTCACAGTGTTCTGAAGGTGAAACAATCAGGCGCTTTGACAGGTTGAGACGTGCTCCGCCCAGAAAGGGGACATGCTCCGGAGCCGCTTGATCACGGGCGGCACCTTCTCCAGGACGAAATCGATTTCTTCCCTAGTGCTCAGGTGACTCAGGCTGAAACGGATCGACCCGTGGGCCGCCGTATAGGGGATCCCCATGGCCCGCAGGACGTGTGAGGGTTCGAGCGAGCCCGAGGTGCAGGCCGAACCGGATGATGCGCAAATGCCGTGCTTATCCAGCATCAGGAGGATGGATTCGCCTTCGATGTATTCGAAGCTGATGCTGCTGGTGTTGGGCAGGCGGTTCTCGGTGTCTCCGTTGATTAGGATCCGAGGCACGCCGGCGATGAGGCCCTGTTCCAGCCGATCCCGGAATCCGGCAATGTCCTGATCCTTTGATTCCAGTCTGGCGGCGGCCAGTTCACAGGCCTTGCCGAATCCGATGATCGAGGCAGTATTTTCCGTGCCGCCCCGTCGGCCCCCTTCCTGGTGTCCGCCTATCAGAAAGGGTGAAAACCTGGTTCCCTTGCGGACATACAGGGCGCCTATCCCTTTGGGGGCATGGATCTTATGACCGGAGATGGAGAGCATATCCACCCGGTCACGGGACATGTTCAGGGGAATCTTGCCTGCGGCCTGGATCGCGTCCGAATGCAGGAGGATGCCTTTTTCCTTGACCCGCTCCACGATCTCCGGAAAAGGGAAGATGACCCCGGTTTCGTTATTGGCCCACATCAGACTCACCAGGGCGGTGTCGTCTCCCAAGGAATCGCTCAAAAAATCGAGATCGAGCCGTCCCTGTCCATCCACCGGCACAAAGGTGACCCGGTAGCCGTTTTTACCCAGGTACTCAAAGAGGTTTTTCACCGCGGGGTGTTCGACCCTGCTGGTGACGATATGTTTTTTGTCCGGTTCGCTGCGCAGGGCCGACCAGATCGCCGTGCTGTCGCTCTCGGTCCCGCAGCCGGTAAAGATGATTTCTTCGGGGTCGGCCCCCAGAAGCTGGGCGGTCTGCTCCCTGGCCGCGGCAATTTTCCGGCCGACCTCCCCGCCAAAGGAATGCATGCTGGATGGATTGCCGTACCATTCATCCAAATAGGGCAGCATTGTCTCCAAAACTGCCGGATCCACCCGGGTCGTGGCATTATTGTCAAGGTAGACGATATTCATATTCAAGCCTCGTGGGTTGCAGATTACGGAACTGCTCATGCAAAAACCGGATCTCAGACCTCCCTGACTTCCAGTTCCGGGGCGACCAGTTCCCTGAGCTTGTTCCGGACAAAATCCCGGAGTGTGGACTCCGATTTCATGCAGGACGAACAGGCGCCTTTCAAGCGAACCAGCACCTGGTCCCCTTCGACATCGACAAGCTCGATATTGCCCCCGTCCTTTTGCAGCATGGGGGACACCTCCCGCTGGAGGGTCTCCTGGATGAGCTTGATCTTCTGTATATTGGTCAGCCGGGGCTTACGTGCCGGAGGCGCCCAGCCTTCCTCCTGCCGTACCCGATCCATGATCTCCTGGACCTGATCCAGGCAGTTGCCGCATCCGCCGCCGGCCTTCACATAAGCAGTAACCTCTTCCATTGATTGCAGCTGATGTTCCCGGACTTCCCGTTCGATCTGCTTGTCGGTCACCCCGAAGCATTCGCACACGATGAGGCCGTCCACATCCCTGGGTGCTTCGCCCCGATAGGATTGAATGGCCCGCTCCAGAGCGTCCCGGCCCATGACCGAACAATGCATCTTTTCCTTGGGGAGTCCTCCCAGAAAATCGGCAATGTCCTCATTTGTGATTTTTTCCGCTTCTTCCAGGGTCAAACCCTTGACCATTTCAGTCAGGGCCGAGGAGGAGGCGATCGCGCTGGCGCAGCCAAAGGTCTGGAATTTAGCCTCTTTGATTCTCTTGTCGGCATCGAGCTTGAAGCTCAGCTTCAAGGCGTCGCCGCAGGCCAGCGAACCGACTTCTCCTAACCCGTCCGCCTCTTCCACCACCCCGACATTCCGGGGTTCGAGGAAGTGTTCTTTTACCTTATCAGTATAGTCCCACATATGTTCCTCCGTCCTGCGCCTGGGTGGCGGTTTCCGTTTTTCCCTGTTTCATAATCTATATAAGGATACTCATATTTAATGACAACGCTCAGATTTGTCAATTTTGAACTCCGAAAGTCCGTATTCGGTTCATCCGATTTCTCGCGGCCAATCCTTGCCGTTCCTTGACAAAGGACGTGCAGCTTTATTTCTAGTGGAGCTGCCTCCGGGAGTAAAATTCCGATGCACCCCGCCGATGCTGAAAGTGCTGAAAGGCTTGAAGTTTAGACCCTCGCGGCTTTTTCTTCTCACAGCAGTTTGCCGATTTGAAAAACAGCCACAGCCAAGGCAAAGGCCAAGACCGTATTGAATACAATGCTGAACAGGGCCCATTTCCAGGAGGACTCCCGGGCGATGGCGATGACCGTCACAAAGCAGGGGGCGTAGAGCAGGACAAAAACCATGAGGCTCAGCCCCGTGCTCATGGTGAAGCCGGGATCGGCCTTCAGGCGTTCGGAAAGCGAGGCCGAGGCCTCCGGGTCAACAGAACCCAGGGAATAGGAGGTTCCCAAGGTGGAGACGATGACCTCCTTGGCGGCGAATCCGCCGATCAGGGCGATGTTGGTTCGCCAGTCAAAACCGGCCCACTGGGTGAGGGATTCGAAAAAGGTTCCCAGCCGCCCGGCCAGGGAGTATTTGAGCTCTTCGGTTTTGTAGAGGTCGTGCAGGGTGCGGAGTTCAATGTTCAGTCTGTTTTTGAGCTCTGCCTCGGCGGCCTGGCTCAGGGCTTGTTGTTTCGCTTGAATTTTTGAATCATAAAAGGCTTCTTTTTCCTGGGGGAGTCCGGGAAAGGTCATGGCCGCCCAGAGGAGAATGGAGATGGCCAGGATGATGGTTCCGGCCTTTTTGATATATTGCCAGGCCCGTTCCCAGGTATGGATGATCAGGCCCTGGAGGGTCGGCATTCGATAGGGGGGGAGCTCCATGACAAAGGGGGTGGGTTTGCCCCTGATCACGGTGGAGCGGAGGAGCCTGGCCACCAGCAGAGCCGTTGCCCAGCCGACCAGTGTGATCCAGAACAGGACCTCGGCCGCGGCATTGGGGAAAAAGGCGCCGGCCAGAAGGAGAAAAACGGGCACCTTGGCTCCGCAGCTCAAAAAAGGCGCCGTGAGCAGGGTGGCAATTTTTTCCTTGGGGCTGCGCAGGGCTCTGGTGGCCATGCATCCGGGAACTGCGCAGCCTCCGGGTATGCCCCCGGAGATGACAAAGGGCATCACGGAACTGCCGTGCAGGCCAAAGGCCCGTAAGACCCGGTCCAGCATATAGGCGATTCTGGCCATATATCCGGAATCCTCCAGAAAGGCGAGGCCAAAGAACATGATCATGATCAAGGGGACAAAGGTGAGCACGCCGCCGACGCCGTCAATGATCCCGGAAACGACGAGGGAGCGGAGCATCCCCGGGGGGATCAGGGAACGGCAGAGTCCGCTCAACCAGGCAAAGGAATGCTCCACCCAGCCCATGGGGATCTCGCCCGCTTCAAAGGTGATCTGGAACAGGACATAGATGACCAGAAACATGATCACCGGGCCGGCGATGCGATGGGTCAGAAAGCGATCCAAAGTCTCGGAGACGGCCCGCCGGTCATTGGTGGCATCCCGGGTCAAAACCCCGGTTTTGAGCAGGGAGCTGATGAATCCGTATCGGTAATCGGCAATGATGGCCTCGGGGTCCGTGTTCAGGGTTTTTTCACAGTGCTGGCTGACCTTATGGACCATGGCTTCGAGTTCCTGGGCAATGGAGTCCTGGCGAGCGCCCTGGGCCATGACTTCGGCGTCACCTTCCAGATATTTGAGCGCGATCCATCTGGCCGGATACCATTCGGTGAGAAACCCGGCCTCGGCAATGCGCTGGCTCATCTCTTCGATCAAGGGATCGAGATCCGGACCGTAGGAGATGAATAAAGGCTCGCGCGCGCAGGTCTCAGCGCCGAGTCCCAAGTCGATGCATTTTTGCAGAAGTTCCGGCTTCCCCCGGCCGGTTCGACCCACCGTCTTGACGACGCCGGCTCCGAGTTTGGCGGCGAGGCGTTCCGTGTCGATATGCAGTCCTTGTTTGTCGGCCTCGTCCATCATGTTCAAGGCGATGATCACCGGCACGCCGAGTTCCATGAGCTGCACGCTGAGGTAGAGGTTGCGCTCAAGATTGGTGGCGTCCACAACATCAACCACGATCTGCGGACATTGCTCAATAAGAATATTCCTGGCCACGATTTCTTCAGGGGAATACGCGGTCAGGGAATAGGTCCCCGGCAGATCAATGATGGTCATTTTGCGGCCATTGAAGTGCAGATTGCCTTCTCTGGTGTCCACGGTGACGCCGGGATAATTGCCCACATGCTGTCTGGAACCGGTCAGGGTGTTGAACAGAGTGGTCTTGCCTGAATTCGGGTTTCCTGCTAAAGCAACAGTTAAAGACGGGGTCATGCCTAACTCCTGAAATCTCATTCGAGGGACGGAAAAAAGATTTTTGTATTCCGTCCGGGGAATTCCGGGGGAAGATAAAATTCTGGGTAGCATTTTTTTTTTGACTTTACAAACTCTACCTTATAGTTATAGATTAGGATATTATGAAATTTTCTGCCGCTGATCGTCTCCGCTTGCCGGTCCTTGATTTTTTGAATGTAAGCTCTTATTCTGCATGGCGCGGATCAGTAATCCGGTCTGATCACAGTGGACTTGGTTTTGATACAGACCAAGCCGGCCTGGATTTCAAGGGCGCTTGGCGAAAAAGGGTTCAGAGGCGCCGTGTATTCAGGGCGGCGCAGTGAAGGAGGAGGTGCCTTCTGAAAAAAACAAACAGTCTCTGGAATTTTCTGGCCTCAGTCAAGTTGACCCTGGTCCTCCTGCTCACACTGGCGGCCACATCCATCCTGGGAACCGTAATTCCGCAGCAGGACAATGCTGCGGCAGCTATCGAGCATTACGGGGAGACCCTGTACAGCATACTGCATTTTTTTGATCTGTTCGATATGTACCATTCCTGGTGGTTTCAGGTCCTTTTCCTGCTGCTGACCGCCAATCTCCTTGTGTGCTCCATTGAACGTCTCTCCAGCACCTGGAAGATGTTCTTTGCCCGGGACCCGGGTTTCAAGCCTGAGCGTTTCAAAAAGCAGCAAGACAGGCAGGAATTCACCCTGCAGCGTCCTCAAGAGGAAGTTGCGGACAGTGTCCGGCTCCTTTTGGGCAAGAGCTTTGGAAAGGTCCATGAGGAGCGTCTTGATCCGGAACTGTATTTTTTTGCGGAGAAATATCGCTGGAGCCGCCTCGGGGTCTATGTGGTGCACCTGAGCGTGCTCTTGATGCTCGTGGGCGGCCTTATCGGATCTTTGTTCGGATTTCAGGGCTTTGCCACCATTGTGGAAGGGGAGTCTACTTCTCAAGTCAGACTGCGGGGATCGGATCGCAGCATTGCCTTGGACTTTGCCATCAAATGCGAGAATTTTGAAGTCAGTTTTTATGATTCAGGCGCACCCAAAGAATTCCGATCCGACCTTGTTCTGCTCCGGGACGGCCGGAAAGTGCACACGAAGAGCATCGTGGTGAACGATCCCCTGCGGTATCAGGGAATCAGCATCTATCAGGCCAGTTATGGCCGCCTGCCTCCCAAGCATTCACAGGCAGAGCCGGAATCGGTGACCTTGAAAATTGAGACCAGGGCAACAGGGGAAACCCGGACGATTGCCACCGGGATGGACCAGACGGAATCTCTGCCCGCTGGTCTGGGGACATTGACCCTGGTGGATTTTCAACCGAATTTCCAAATGCGGGGGGTGGACCTCGGCCCCTGCCTGCTGGCCAGGCACGAGCAAGCCGGCCAGGAGCCGGAACATATCCTTTTGCCCTTGAATTATGAAAATTTTGACAAGATGCGCCAGGGAGCGGTGATCATCGCCGTTCAGGAGGTCACGGGGGCGGAGCTTGAGCATTCGGCTGAACCGGTCTACTACACCGGATTGCAGATCAAAAAAGACCCGGGAGTCCGGGTGGTCTATTTGGGCTTTATCCTGATGATCATCGGCTGCTTTGTGGCCTTTTTTCTTTCGCATCAAAGAATTTGTACGGTCGTCACTCCGGAGGGCCGCTCCAGCCGTATCATGATCAGTGGACTGGCGAATAAAAATAATTTGGGAATGCAGCGTAAAGTGAAAAAACTCGCGGATAGTCTGGCTGAAGCCGGGAAGGAAAAGCCATGAACAGTTCTTATCTTTTATCCATCGTGACCTTTGTCTATGGCCTTGGAGCCTTTTTGTATCTTGCCGCCTGGGTTTTTCAGAAGGAATCTGTAGCGGTGCCGGCCAGGTGGGTGACGGTCCTGGCCGTACTCGGGAACACCGCCGGGATTCTCTGGCGCTGGGCGGAATCCTACCAACTGGGGATCGGGCACGCCCCTTTTTCCAATCTTTATGAATCACTGGTTTTTTGCGCCTGGACCATCGGGGTGCTCTATCTGTGGCTGGAGTATCGGTATAAGATACGGATTATCGGGGCCTTTGCCACGCCTTTGGCCTTTCTGGCCCTGGCCTATGCCTCGCTTTCCCCGGGCATCAGCAGCAGCATCACCCCCTTGATCCCCGCCTTGAAAAGCAACTGGCTCATGGCCCACGTGGTTACCTGCTTTTTTGGCTATGCCGCCTTTGCCCTTGCCTTCGGCATCAGTCTCATGTATCTTGTCAAATTGTTGGATCCCCAGGAACGCAGCCGTATTCTGGAGATGTTTCCCCCCCAGAGAACCCTGGATGAGCTGACTTATCAGATGGTGATCTTCGGTTTTCTCTTTCTGACCATTGGGATCATCACCGGAGCGGTCTGGGCCAATTCCGCCTGGGGGAGCTACTGGTCCTGGGACCCTAAGGAAACCTGGTCCCTGATTACCTGGCTGGTTTACGCGGCCCTGATACACGCCCGGATGATGCGCGGCTGGCAGGGCAAGCGCATCGCCTATCTCTCCATTCTGGGATTTGCCGCGGTCATCTTCACCTATTTCGGGGTCAATTATCTCCCCGGCCTGCACAGCTATGCCCAGACCTGATACCGAGGCCCATGCCCAACCAGGATTCCCGGAAAAAATCAAGGCCTTCAGAGCCGGTACGGTTCTGACGATGGTTAAAGATCAGCCGCCGCTCAGGGACGGGGTGCTGATCACGGATCAGGGCCGTATTCAGGAGGTGGTCTCCTATCAGGAGGCTAAGAAGCACAGCTCCCTGGCCATCCAGGATCTGGGGCCGTCGGTCCTGGTCCCGGGGCTGATCAATGCCCACACCCATCTGGAACTCAGCCACCTCCAAGGGCGGACTGTTGCCGGGCGCGGATTTACGGAATGGGTCAAAAGTCTGATCAGTCTGCCCCTCAAGGACATTGACCGCGGGACCCTTGAAAAGGTCCGGGGAAGGCTCGCCCGGAATGGAACCATAGGTGTCGGGGATATCAGCGGGCACAGCCCGAGGACCATGCTCGATTTTTTATCCGCTTCCGGGCTGTTTTTTCGCTTTTTTGTGGAGCAGATCGGATTTTCCCAACCCCCGGGGAAAGCAGTTCCCGGATTCAAGGGCCTGCAGCCGGAGCGGCATCCGGAACTGAGTCCATACGGCCATGCCCTGTATTCCACGCATCCGCGGACCCTGCAGCTGAGCAAGGCCTGGTGCCGGGAACAGAGGCGGCCCTTTGTCTTGCATTTGGCTGAACACCCCGGAGAAACAGAACTCCTGGCAACCGGCCGGGGGGCATTCGCCGAGTTTTTGAAACAGGGCCTGCTGCCGGAGTCCTTTGCCCCGCCGGGCCTGAGCCCTGTGGCCTATGCCGATGATCTGGGCCTTTTGGACCGGAATACCCTGGCTGTTCATCTGGTTCAGGTGAGCCCGGCCGATCTGGCTGTTCTGAAGGCGCGGGGGGTCGCCGCCTGCCTCTGTCCCCGCAGCAACGCCTACATCAACGTCGGCCGGGCCCCGGCCGAACAATTTCTTGATGCGGGCCTGCCCATCTGCCTGGCGACGGACAGTCTCACCTCCAACTCGGACCTGGACCTCTGGTCGGAGGCCGCTTTTTTTGCCCGGGAGCTGCAAGAGGATATCAGCCTGCAGGATCTGGTCGCCATGCTCACCGCAACTCCGGCCAGGGCCTTGCAGCTTGAGCGGTACATCGGCACCCTGGAAAAAGGCAAGGCGGCCTGCTTCAGCCTGATCCCGGAAGATCTGCTCCGCCGGCTTCCCTTGCAGTGAAGCAGGCGCTTGGTGTTTCTTGTGGTGTCAAGGGGCGGATTGCTGCCATTTTTCGGCAAAAATGGCAGCGACCTTGCTGCGTTGCGAAGGTTCAATCTTCATGGCTTGGGTCACTTCGGTGTAAAGCCTCTCCCGGTCCTTGTTTTCCGCGGCCACCAGATTCTTGAGATCCCGCTTTGCCTTGAGTCCCAATCCCTTGGTGCTTTCCAGAGACAGAAACCCGTCGTCTTTTTCCTGAATCCGACCTTTTTGGTAATGGGGTTTCAGTTTTTGAAAGCGGCTTTTCATGTCTGCTTTCAAGGCCCGGATGGTCGGGTTGGAGACCGAAACCGCTTTCTCTTCGGCCCAAGCCGTCGAGGACAGGAAAGCGATGAAGCTTTTTCCTGGGCGCATGCTTTGGTCATTGTCCGGCAAGTCCTCGCCTTCATCGCCTCTAACGTCATTGACGATCTGGTCGGCGACGGATTCGACTTTTTCCGCCGGAAAATAGATGTTGACGGTCACGCAGCCGAGAATGAAAAACACAGCTGCAACCGCTGTTAGGTACATGTTTTTTTTCTGAAAATACCGCATCATCCCCTCCATTATGCTCCTTGTCTTGACAAAAGGCGTTATCCGATCTGTTCACAGGATCGTACTTCGCAAAGTCGGTGTTTGACAAGCAGAAAAATCAAGGCCCTCTGCCGGTCACAGAGTTCTCTTTCACTTCAGACAGAAATTTTTTGGATCGTAAATATCTCCTGTTCCGTGTAGCGGATATCCGCCGGCTGAATGCCGATGCGTTGCAATCTGTTCAGGTTTTGCCCCTGGTGACCGAAAAGCTGGCCCTGGTATTTTTGGGGACAGAAGAGCCTTTTGGGGCCTGGTCCGAGCTTGGCGGCCTTGAAAAGCAGCACGGCGAACAGGACCCGGCTTTTAATGACCGATCCCAGGGCTGGGTGCCAGGGCCCGGCGCACATGTTTTCCAGGAGTCCCGGTTCCGGGGCGAGGCCGATTCGTGCGGCGGGAATGCCGGCCCGATAAAGCCTGAACACCCCTCTGTTCAGGGCCTGTCTTGTTTCCTGGAGGGTCCAGGGCCTGTAGCCGCCGGATGACCAGCGTCTGTGGAGGGGCGTCCCTTTCAGGACCAGGCAGGGATAAATACGCACCAGAGCGGGTTGCCGGGCTATGGTTCGCCGGATGTCTTCAAGCCAGATTCCCGGTTCGTGTCCGGGCAGGCCGGGAAGCAGTTGAATCCCCAATTCAAGGCCTTTCTCTAGTACGAGCTCGCAGCCTTTTACAGCTTGGCGTCCGGTGTAGCCCCGTCGGCTCAGGGAAAGGACCCGGTCTGAAAAAGTCTGAATCCCGAGTTCGATGCACTCGAGACCCAGGGCTTTCAATTCCAGCAGCTTCCTCTCCTCCAAGGCGTCCGGCCGGGTGGAGCAGCGAATCCGGCTGATCAGGCCGCGTTCACGGAACTCTTGGGCCAGAGCGATGAATCGCTGCGGCCAGGGTGGGGGGATGCAGGTGAAGGTCCCCCCGTAAAAGGCCGCTTCAAAAGGGGCTGCCTGGCGGTCCGCAGCCTGCTGGAAGGATTCCTTGAGGCGGGAATACAGAACTTCCAAGGAGGCAGGCCGGGTCCCGGACTGCAGGTTTTGCGCACAATAGATGCATTTTCCGGGACAGCCGTGAAAGGGAAGAAAGATCGGTCGGATGCGGGAATGAGCCTTTCGGGGCTCAAAAGGGGGAAAACTGATTTCCGCTTGCATAGTTCAGAACTCTTTTCCGCATTTCAAAAATTTGGGTATATAATCATAAAAAATGATTGTAAATACATTGGAACAGGAGCTCAAGCAAGATACAAATCTTAATTTTTTCAAATTGTTATAAACAAACAGTTTGAAATCGCCGCTCAATTTTTTTGTTTGACAATAAATTTAGTTGCTTGTAAAAACAATACTCATGGAGAATATACTGGAGGCCTGGAAATGGAGAATTGTATTTTTTGCAAAATCGTCACGAAAGAGAGTCCCTGTGCAGAGGTCTATTCAGGCGAGCATGTCCTGGCTTTTTTGGACATCGGACCGATCGCCCCGGGGCATACCCTGGTGATTCCGAAAACCCATTATTCAAATCTCTGGGACGTCCCGGCGTCTCTGGCTGCAGAATTGTTCACAAGCATGCAAAAAATCGGGGGGGCTCTCATGGAAGCGACCCGGGCCACTGGGATGAATGTGGTCATGAACAATTTTCCGTCGGCCGGTCAAGTTGTCATGCATGCTCACTGGCATTTGATTCCCCGATTTGACGGTGATGGATTGTTTCAGGTTGCACAGCAGCAGTATGCTTCCCGGGAGGCGATGTATGATATGGCGGCAGCAATGCAACGGGCTTTACAGCCTTAAAAATCTGGAGGGGTTATGAGTGAAAAAACATTGACCAAAGCGGATATTGTTGAGGAGATTTATGAAAAAACCAGTCGAAACCGTTCAGAGGTCAAAAACCAGGTTGAAGAAATGCTCGCCATTATCAAACAGGCGATCAAAGAGGATTATTCCCTTTTGATTAGTGGTTTTGGCAAATTTGAGGCCTATGACAAAAAGGCCCGCAAGGGAAGAAATCCTCAGACGGAAGACGCCATCACCCTGCCTTCACGGACCGTCTGCGTTTTTCGTCTCTCAAGAAAATTCAGAGCGGAGATCAATCCGCAACAATAAAACATCCGGGGTAGACCGTGTTCAGGTCCGTACGGACCCTCCGGGCTTTCTGCAGACTGGAGTAAGCGCCGATTTGGACTCGCCAGAAGCGTCTTTCCTGAAGCGTAACCTCTTGAAGTCTGGAATTTTGCCAGGTCTGCCGAAGGGTGGAAAGCGACTTCCGCGCATTGGCCAGGCTCAGAAAAGATCCGACCTGAATGAAATAGCGGTTCGACTTTTGGGCCGGCCGGGAGGAGAGCGGGTGAAGGGTGACCGGGGCGGTGCCTGGTCCAATAAGGTCGATTTTTTGGGCTGCGGCATAGGACAGATCGATGATTCTGCTCTTGACAAAAGGCCCCCGGTCATTGATCCGAACAAGGACCGCTTTGCTGTTCATCTGATTTACCACCCGGAGCCGGAGGCCAAAAGGCAGCGTTTTATGGGCGGCTGTCAAGGCAAACATGTTATAGATCTCTCCGCTGGCGGTTTTGCGCCCGTGAAAAGGTTCACCGTACCAGGACGCCAAACCGGTCATGCGGTGTTCGCTGTAAGGGCCGGACCGGATATCTGTTTCAGGAGGGGACAGTCGGGTGCAGCCGGAAGCAAGCAGCAGTGGGATCAGAAGAAGCCCGATAATCTTATTTTTTCTCTTCCTCTTCTTTGCTTGCAATCTGTAACTCTTCATATTTCGATTTATCCTCAGGCCGCGAAATATCCCAGAGCTGGAGCCAGCCCAGGCAAAGCCGTACTCCGATTCATATCGTACTGAGGATCTGTTCCCGGCCAGAAGGAGTGAGACGCAAAAGCGTTTTGACCATAATCCGCCTCCCCTCGCGTTTTTTCGTTGCGCCCCAAAAAAAACCCCGGCGGGATAGCCGGGGTTTTTTTCATTTATTCTGCTTGCGGCCCTTAAAATCCCCAGCCGAGTTCATCTCTGAGTTCTGCCGGGATGTTCGCATCTTGTGGCGGCAGATATGGACGGGGTGCACCCGCGGAACGCCGGCTTTCCTTGAGGTTGCCGAGATCAAAGGTGCGCGGAATGTAAAAGACCTGACCCGGGTAAATAAGATCCGGGTCGTTGATCTTATCCCGATTGGCCTTATAGATCAAAGGCCACATAAATGGATCGTTGTAAATTTTCTTATACTCGGATATCCACCACAGGCACTCGCCCTTTTCCACCGTGTGCTGGAGCGGCAGCTGGCCGTACTGCTCAGCATAGAGTTCCATGGCCGTAGGCGGCACCTCTTGGGGTTCTTCATGCTTGACCACAGTTTCTTCCTGGACCGGCTCCTGCTTTGCCTGAACCGGTTCTGAGGCTGTTTTTTTCAAACAACATCCATTGGCTGCCAATAGGAAAAGACCTATCAGAAGCACTGCGAAATACCGTTTCATTTTTCCCTCCTTTTGTTTGATCAACCGAACTTACCTGTTTTGCTCACCTGTTTTTTAAGAGTGTAGTTTTTTTTTTAAGAATAATCAATGATTTTTTTTATTCTTGAACAAATTTATTAGCATTGTAAAAAAAATTGTCGGCCAGCTTCAACGTTGACTTTGGGAAATCGATGTGATAGCAAAATCTGCTTGTGAAGGAAGGCACAAAGTATGTTCCCTAAAAAAAAGGAAGATCGGGAATACCGGGACAGTCTCCTCCAGGCGAGCCTGATTGGCCTGCATCTCGTGGCTAGCACATTTGTCGGGCTTTTCCTGGGCCTTGCTTTGGATACCTGGCTGGATACCAGACCCTGGTTTACCATGGTTTTGCTTTTCATGGGGATCGCCGCGGGTTTTAAGAACATGTTTCAAGAGGTTCGGAAAATTCAGCGCAATGAATCTCGTAAGAATGAGTCGAAAGGCAAATGAATTTTTGCAGGAGCGGGGTGTTGAAAACCCCGAAGTCCGGCATCTCATTTTTTTGCATTTAATTATATTTCTTGCTGGATTGGGTCTGTACGCCTGTATCGGCGATGGGCCTCATTTTGCGGCTTTTGCCCTGGGTGGGGGCCTGTCCTTCGGCAACTTTTATCTTTTGGCGAAAATGGTTCCTCAGGTTATCTGGGCGCAAAAAGGCGGAACTTTTATCCTGCTCTTTGCTTTTTATCTCAGGCTGCTGGGAACCGGCCTCATTTTGTTTCTGGCTGTAGCCTGGCTTAAGATGCCGATTGTGAGCCTATTACTCGGGCTGTCTACTGTTTTTTTGAATATTTTGATCTGGTTGGGAAAATTTATTCTGACCAATAAACACAAGGAGGCATAAACTCATGTCTGCAGTAGCTCCCCATGTCCTGTTGCTTGACAAGGTGACGGAAGTGGTCGGTCTCGTGGGCGAGGCCGGCCATAGCCTGATCCCGTCGCATGTGCTGTATACCTGGCTGGTCATGCTGATTCTCATCGTCCTAGGCTGGGCCGGGACGAGGAGATTGACCCTTGTCCCCGGGAAAATTCAAAACGTTTTTGAGTTAATGGTCAACGGCATGGAGGATTTCATTGTCTCGAATATGGGAGAGCACGGCCGAGGCGTGGTCTTTCCCTTCTTGCTGACCTTATTCATTTTTATATTGACCTGTAATTTCATCGGCTTAATCCCCGGCTGCATGGCTCCCACCGCCAATTTGAACACCAATGCCGCCATGGCCCTGAGCGTCTTTATCTTCTACAATATTATCGGCCTGAAAACCCACGGCTCCAAATATATCAAACACTTTACAGGGCCGGTCACACTGCTCGCGCCCATCATGCTGCCCATTGAAATTTTGAGCCATCTGGCCAGACCCTTGTCGCTTACTGTCCGGCTTTTTGGGAATATATTCGGGGAAGAACTCGTGCTGATGCTCTTTTTTATGCTTCTTCCGGTGCTGGCGACGTTTCCGATTTACTTTCTGTATGGCCTGGCCGACACCATTCAGGCTTTTATTTTCTTCATGCTGTCCATGATTTATCTGAAGATGGCCTATGAAGAAGCGCATTAACATTTAAGATTTAAGATTGAACATTGAAGATTGTTGCATGTCATTTTGATTTTTTTGGGGAAATGGCCTTTTGGCCTGAATGTATAACGAAATAGAGGAGGCAGTTATGAGAAAAGGTTTGTTGATTGTTCTGAACACCGCAGCTCTTGTGTTCGCAGCCGGAGCGGCTTTTGCTGCCGAAGGCGCAGTGGATCCAGGTGTTGTGTCTATGATCGCCATCGCCACTGCCATCGGCATGGGGCTGGCGGCCCTGGGCTGCGGGATCGGCATGGGCTTCGGCTTGAAAGGTGCGTGTGAGGGCACTGCACGCAACCCTGATGTGAGCGGGAAGATCACGGTGACAATGCTCATCGGATTGGCGATGATTGAGTCATTGGCCATTTATACACTGGTTGTTGACCTCATTCTTCTGTTCGCCAACCCGTATATGTAAATACCGCGATTTACTATCCAACCGGGAGGCTGAAAGGCCTTCCGGTTGATGGCCGCTTCTCACCCATATCCCTCCCTGAAACCATTCGGCACACTCCTATGTTGAAAAGGACCCCGCTTTGAAAACCAAGCGTGTACCTCGGGTAACGATACAGCGAATGGCTGTTTATGTGCAGGCCTTGGAAGCGATGCTGCAGGAAAACATGAATGTAGTGTCCTCAGAAGGGCTGGCTGCAGCCTGCAATGTCAATTCCTCCCAGATTCGTAAAGATCTGGCCTATTTCGGGGAGTTCGGCGTGCGCGGCGTGGGCTATTATATTCAAGATCTGCTCGCGGCGATGCGGGAATATCTTGGAATCAACCGGGAGTGGAACTGCGCTTTGGTCGGGGTTGGAAACTTAGGCCGGGCCTTGTTGCGCCACAAACAACTGGCCCGGAAGGGCTTTCTCATTGTCGCCGCTTTTGACTGCGATCCTTTTAAAATAGGCGAGGTCGTTGCCGGGCACGAAATTTTCTGTACGAGACGGCTCAAAGAAAGGAAACAGGATTTGGGAATCGAAATCGGAATGATCGCCACGCCTCCGGAAAGGGCGCAACGGGCTACGAACCATTTGATTGAAGCCGGCGTCAAGGGGATCATCAATTTTGCTCCGGCTATCGTGCATGTCCCAGACGACACGGTTATCGATTATGTTGATTTTTCACAAAATTTGATCACACTTGCCTTTCAATTGAGTTCACACCCGTCATCTTAGAATAGGTTCATGTTTTCAGTCTCTTATTTTTTTCTTGTCAAAAAAGCCATTTTGATTTATATTTTCTTGTTTACAGATTATTCAATGCCCGCTCTCGGGCGCAACGGAGGTTCCGTCATGAAAAAAGATATCCATCCCAAGGCATACACAACAGCGATCAAATGCTCCTGTGGATTTGAAGTGGAGACCCAATCCACCCGGGGAGAACATATCGATGTGGAGATATGTTCCAATTGCCATCCTTTTTATACTGGAAAACAGCGTTTTGTTGACACCGCCGGGCGCATCGATCGATTCAAGAAAAAGTACGCCCAATATCAGAAATGAGTTTTTTTGAGAAATTGGATGCACTCGAGGAAAAGTTTCTCGATATCGAACAGCAACTGGGGAACCCCGACGTGTATCAGGACCAGCAGCTCTACAGCCGGCTGGCCAAGAAACATGCCGACCTTGCCCCCTTGGTGGGCAAGTATGGGGACTATAAATCGGTGCTTTGCGATCTTGAGTCCAACCTGGAGCTCAGAAAAGACCCTGATTCCGAGATTCAAGAACTCGCCGAGCTGGAAATTGCTGGCCTGGAGCAGCAAAAGGCCGCCATTGAAGAGGATCTCAAAGAGTTGCTGATTCCGGAGGACCCTCTGGATGTCAAAGCGGTTATTCTGGAAATACGGGCAGGAACCGGAGGCGAGGAAGCGGCGCTTTTTGCGGCCGATCTTTTGCGGATGTACAGTCGATATGCAGAAAGCAACGGCTGGAGCGTCGAATTGATGCATACCAATCAGACCGGAAGCGGAGGCTTTAAGGAAGTCATCGCCTCCATCAGCGGGGGCAGGGTCTACAGCCACTTGAAGTATGAATCCGGGGTACATCGCGTCCAGCGGGTGCCGAGCACCGAGTCCCAGGGGAGAGTGCACACTTCAGCGGTCACAGTGGCCATACTGCCCGAAGCCGATGAGGTCGATGTCACCATCGAGCCCCAGGATTTACGAATCGATGTCTTCAGGTCATCCGGACCCGGCGGACAGAGTGTGAATACCACCGACTCGGCCGTCCGCATCACCCACGAACCCACAGGACTGGTCATCACCTGCCAAGATGAAAAATCCCAGTTGAAAAACAAGGCCAAAGCTCTGAAAGTGCTGCGCTCCAGACTGCTGCAGATGAAACAGGATGAGGCCAAACAGGAAATGGATCAGACGAGGCGGACGCAGGTGGGAAGCGGGGATCGATCTGAAAGAATCAGGACCTATAATTTTCCGCAAAGCCGAATCACCGATCATCGAATCAATTTCAGCAGTCATAACCTGGAAGGGATAATGGCCGGAGGCCTTGAAGAAGTGATCCTTCCTTTGGATCAATTTTTTCGGACGCAAACCATGCAGGAAGGCTAGTTCCGCCTTACACAAATTTTAGGCTCGTTTTTGGCAATTCTTCGCTCAATAATTTCCCCGCCTAAAGCTAGCTTCGCCCGCAACCCAAAATTGTGAACTATCAACCGAGATATCTGCTTCCAATGCCGTTGAGGGGGAAGCTCATTCGGAGCCGGCCGCCGTGCAAACCATTGGACGATTTATCAGACACTGGTCTTCTTCGTTGGAGCATGCCGGAGTGGATGCTCCGCGATTGTCCGCTGAAGTGCTCACCGCCAAGGCCCTGGGCCTGACCCGGCTTGAAGTGCTCCTCAGGCAACAATGCATGCTTGAATCCTGTGCGCTCCAAAAGGCCGAAGCCTTATTGCGCAGACGAGGAAAAAATGAGCCTCTGGCCTATATCCTTCAGGAAAAAGAGTTTTACGGTCTTGTTTTTCAAATCTCAAGGGACGTGCTCATTCCCAGACCGGAAACAGAACAGGTCATCGAGGTCGCCAAAGGATATTTCTCCGCGCATAAAACCCCCTTTGTTTTCGCTGACGTCTGTACAGGCAGCGGTGTTATCGGGATTACTCTGGCGAGTGTACTTCCCGGCAGCTGTGGGATTCTATCGGATATATCAGAAAAGGCCTTAGCCGTGGCCCGGCAAAATGTCCGGCGGCATGGGCTTGAAAATCGAGTGCAGTGTGTCCGCAGTGACTTGGCTTCAGCTTTTGGCCCCGACTCTTTGGATCTTCTGGTGGCCAATCCTCCGTATATTGCGGAGCAGGAGCTTGCATCCCTGGATGCCGGGGTCAGAGAATATGAACCTCACCAAGCCCTTTTCAGCGGGGAAAAGGGCTTGCAGGCGGCTGAAACGCTTATGAGCCAAGCCCAAAGAGTCCTCAAAAATGGAGCCAGGTTGATCCTGGAACTGGGCTTGGACCAGCCGGCTCGACTGCAAAGGGGTTTGGCCGCCGGGGCCGGTTTATGGGAAGATGCGGCTGTATTTCAAGATCTCAGCCACAGAGACAGAATCCTGGCCATAAAAAAAACTGTGTTCTAAAAAACACATCCTGTTGGTTAAAAAAGACAATACGGCTGGATTCTTGATTAATAAAGTTCGATAAAACAGGATGCTATACATTTTTTTTGTATGGCATGTATATTGCATAAAAGAGAGGCGGAGGTGCGTATGAAGCAGAAAACAGTGGAAAAGGTCGTGTCATGTTCCGGTCTCGGGCTGCACAGCGGGAAAAAGGTGAATTTGAGCTTTCATCCGGCGGTCCCGGGAACGGGAATTGTTTTTGCCGTGAAGGGCAAGCAGGGAACCCGGTTTATTCGAAATTCACCGGAGTTGGTGGTGGGGACCAATCTGTGCACGACCCTAGGGTATGACGGGGTGACAATTTCCACTGTAGAGCATGTGCTGGCGGCGATTCATGGGCTTGGACTGGACAACCTGCTTATTGAGGTGGAAGGGAACGAACTTCCAATTCTGGATGGCAGCGCCGCACCGTTTGTCTTTCTGCTTCGGCAGGCCGGGATTCGAAATCAGCAGGCCAGAAAAAAAATGATGAGCTTGAAGAAAGAATTCAGCTATCAGGAAAACGGCTCCTGGATTAAAGCCGTTCCGGCTGACAGATTTGAGGTTGAATATCTGATTGATTTTCCGCACCCGCTTATTGGAAGGCAGCGTTTTTGTTATACCGGCGCGGACGACGCTTTTGTCCGCGAGGTGTCCAGGGCCAGAACATTCGGTTTTCTCCATCAGGTGGAAGATCTGCAGAAAAGAGGGCTGGCCCTTGGCGGATCTTTGGAAAATGCGGTTGTTTTAGATGAGTATGGAGTCGTGAATCAAGAGGGCTTACGATTTGCCGATGAACCGGTTCGGCATAAACTGCTAGATTTTATCGGCGATTTGACGCAATTGCCCTATACCTTTTTCGCCAGTTTTCAGGTCTACTGTTCAGGGCACAGCTTGAACAATAAGTTTGTTCGGAGCTTGAGCGAGAGGTCTCACGAGTTGCTGCAGCCGGTCCAGGCAGACGAAAATATGCAGCCGGAATGCGCTCCGGAAAAGGGAAAGCGTCCGGCGCCTGTTGGTCTTGCGGTCTGAACCTTCACTCTGGAGAATACTGTATCCTTCTGCTTCAATCGAGGATTGAAGCAGATTTTTTTTTCTTGAATTTTTTGCCTTGCGTTTTGTTTTAAAACAAGGTATGTCTTCTTTCTTCGCTGGCGTAGCTCAATTGGCAGAGCAGCTGACTTGTAATCAGCAGGTTGCGGGTTCGAGTCCCATCGCCAGCTCCACTCTGATACCGGAGGGGTACCCAAGTGGCCAAAGGGAGCAGACTGTAAATCTGCCGGCGGATGCCTTCGGAGGTTCAAATCCTCCCCCCTCCACCAGATGATGAAAAAGAGAGATAAAGTAGGAGACAAGCCGCCCTGTTCTTCGGAATAATCCCTGTTCAGGGTTAATTGAAAGCGGGTCGATGACTACTTTGGACAGAAATTCATGAGCCGATGTGCTCCGGTGGGCGGAGGAAATGTTGCTTTGCCATTGAGCACTTAAGTTCTCTCAGTTCCAAAGTGCGGGAATAGCTCAATTGGCTAGAGCACCAGCCTTCCAAGCTGGGGGTTGCGGGTTCAAGTCCCGTTTCCCGCTCCATTGTACTTACCGAACAGGCCCACGTAGCTCAGGCGGTGGAGCACTTCCTTGGTAAGGAAGAGGTCACCGGTTCAAGTCCGGTCGTGGGCTCCAGCTTTCGATTCTCCTGTGCTCGGGACGCATACGGCAGGAATCGCGTCCCTGTCTGTAGCTCCGGAGCTTTCTCTCGGTATGGTTTCTTTCGTTCCTCCAAGCTAGTTCAGCCGATTGGGCCGATGGCTTCTAGAGTTTTGGGAACTCAGAACCAATTGTCGGATCAGTATTAATTTAGAAACGAACCAGGGGGTAGATTATGGCCAAGGAGAAGTATTCAAGGACGAAG
>JAABTT010000058.1 GCA_011389765.1 Desulfohalobiaceae bacterium S24
CCAGTTCTTACATTTTCAGTCTGGATTCCGGTCCCGGATCGGGGTCCAGGATTGTTCAACAATAAGCCCAGCTCTTCATGAACCCCCTGAGTGTCGTGAAGGGATATCATACAATTTCGGAAGATGACCGGTGAGATCCAGAAACCGCTCCATATCAGTCCTTTCGATGACCAGGGTGCTGGTATTCACCAGGGGATGACATTGAAAGGCTTCCGCCTGCCAGAGTGTCTCGTCCACAATCAGCTCCACCTGGTGATCCGAATCGTTGATCACCCCCAGGATGGAGACCGCGCCCGGGGTCAGCCCTAAATAGCGCTCCAGACGTCCGGCTGAAGCAAAGCCCAGTTTACTGAGCCCCAGGACTGAGGCCAGGCCTTTGAGATCCACGGTTTTCTCCTGTCCCAGGGACACCAGAAAATGGCGCCGCCCTTTGCCGTCGCGCAGGAACAGGTTCTTGGTCTTGGCCCCGGGCAGGGGCGGCACCAGTTCGTTTGCCTCCCCGCAGGTAAAGACCGGGGGATGATCGCAGCGTTGATAGGCGATGCCCTGTTCGTGGAGAAACGAAAAAAGATCCATATCAGAGCATCTCCAGGGCGCAGGCCATGGACACGCCCCCGCCGCCGCAGAGAGTGGCCAGTCCGAGAGTTTTGCCGCTCGCTTTCAAAACGTGGAGCAGGGTGACCATGATCCGGCATCCCGTGGCTCCCACCGGATGTCCCAGGCCGATGCCGGAGCCGTTGACATTGGTGATATCCCGATTCAGTCCCAGTTCCCGCTCGCAGCCGATGTACTGGGCGGCAAAGGCCTCGTTGAGCTCGACCCGCTCGAAATCCCGGATACGCAACCCGTTGCGGTCCAGCAGATCCTGGACGGCCGGCACCGGGGAAAGCCCCATGACCGCGGGATGGCAGGCTCCGCGGCCCACGGCCCGGATTCTGGCCAGGGGCGTGATCTCCAGTTCTCTGGCTTTTTCCGCCGACAGGATGACCATGCCGGCCGAACCGTCGTTGATACCGCTGGCATTACCCGCAGTGACGGTGCCGGTCTTAGGGATAAAGGCCGGAGGCAGTTTCTGCAGCTGCTCCAGGGTCAGGCCCGGGCGGAAATGCTCGTCCTGGTCGAACATAAGCGGATCCGCCTTCTTCCGGGGGACCGTCACCGGAACGATCTCCTCGGCAAAGGAGCCGTCCCGGGTGGCCCGTTCGGCACTGTTCTGGCTGCGCAGGGCCACTTCGTCCATTTCCTCCCGGGTGATACCCAGCTTCCGGGCCACGAATTCCGCGGTGTGTCCCATGAGGTAAGGTTTGCCCAGCAGTTGGGCTACAGGGGCCCGGGCCGTATCCAGGGGCGCGTCCTCGGTCAAGGGGAGAAGATGAGAGCCGCAATGCAGGGCATGAATCATCGCGTCCACAAAGGTCTGATCCTGGAGACGACAGCCCCAGCGGGCTGCGGGGGCCGTATAGGGAACCCCGGACATGTGCTCCACGCCTCCGGCCAGAATCACCTCGGCCATCCCCGCCTGGATCATGGCCATACCGGAGAGAACCGCCTCCATGCCGGAAATGCAGACCCGGTTTATGGTCACTGCCGGCACTGGGTCCGGAATCCCGGCCATCAAGGCCGCCACCCGGGCCACGTTCAAGGTGTCGTGATGCTCGAGACAGCACCCGTAGCGGATGTCATCGATATCGGAAAGGCTGATGCCGGCTCGCTTGACCGCCTCCTTCATGGTGGCGGCGGCCAATTCGGCCCCGTTGCAGTCCTTGAGGGATCCTCCAAAGGCCCCGATGGCTGTGCGGCAGGCACTGGCGATAACAACCTCTTGCATGCATCCCTCCTTGGGATCTGTTGATGGGACGGGACAAATTGCCAGAGGCAAAGCTGGCAGGGAGACCTCGGCCAAGCCGCGGCACCTTGCCTCACGGACAATATCCAAACCCGGGCGATCACGCAACCCGGGCCTCTGTGAACCTGTTAGAAACGAGTTTGGGGTATGATCATGTTCAATGGACTGGATTTTCTGACAATCACAGTATGCCGCGAAAATTTTCCTTGCAATTATCTGATATCCGGTATAGGCTCAGAATAAGATTGATATCAATAAACGATTTTGATTTGTGAACAAAAGTTGCCAACCCCAGGTATCTAGTACACAAAAGCCCTGCTGAACCTTTTAAAATCAGACAGTTGCCAGGAAGGGAGATGTCATATGCCGCTTGCCCAGGAAGACTACCAATCCATTGGCGATTACGTGCGCACCCATTTAAACGAATGGCTGGCCGAGCAGTATATGGGAAAACCGCCTCATGTATATGAGATCGAACTCCGTGAACGCATGGTCCGGGTGGAAGAAGAGCTCAAGAACCAGCGTGAGTTGATGAAGCAGGGCTTCGATCTCATGGACAAGCGCTTTGAAGGAATGCGAGAAGATATGAACAAGCGCTTCGAGCAGGTTGACAAACGCTTCGAGCAGGTTGACAAGCGCTTCGAGCAGGTTGATCAACGTTTTGAAAGCCTGACCAGGAGAATTGATCGGTTCATGATCTGGTCCTTTGGCTTGAGCGTCACCATGGCCGGAGTGATCATTGCCGTGTTGAAGTGGACATGAAGATCTGTAATAAGTTGGATCAGTATATTTAACGGTTTAAGATAAGCTGTTGCTGCAACGACCCGAAAGCGGATCGACTGAAATGCCCCGGGTGTTCCTCTTCCAACCTGTGCAGAAACCGATGGGCCCGCTCCTGGAGCCGGACGTAGTCGGCCTGATTCAGAAACAGGAAGCGCTCAGCCTGGGCCGGGGTCCCCTTGAGGAGGCCCTGTTCATGGGTGAGGACTCGGAGAAGGCTGCCGGGGTCCATGGTCTCTCCCAGGCCCAAACCGCTCAGTTCGGAAAATATGTGCGGTCGAAAGCACCACTCTTCGCTAAGGGGCCGGCCAAATCCCTGAAGCCCGAAGACCGCGATCACGCAGCAGGTCGCCTTTGGAATGACCGGCTCGTGAGCGGCCGGGGCCTTGATTGGCCGGCCCGCAGCCCCGTCCGCTTCCACCAGGATCCAATCAAAATGCCAGGTCAACCAGAGGTGCTCAATGGTCTCTGGAGTGAATCCCTGGAGCTTATTCCGGTCCAGGGCTTTCCCGGCCAGGGTCAGATGCCCGGCTTTCTCCCGGGAATGGTGTTTTTCCAGCCAGGACAGGGGATCCTCGCTCAACACGGTCAGGGAGGATTGCCGGGGTTCCGGACGGAAAATCTTGGTTGTGGTGGTGGTCAGGACCCGCTTTCCCTGGGCGCTGAGTTCCCGGGCCAGCTGAAACATGAGAGAGGTCTTGCCCCCGGCCCCGACCAGACAGACGATGCCGGGCTGCTCAGGAAGCAAGAGGCGTGCAGCGGTCCGCTCATTCAATTCAGCTCCCCTCTCCTATGAGTTCCTGATAGTCCTCCCAGGTATCGATATCCCGGCAGATCGAGTTGTCTAAAACCGGCACCTCGCAAATCGAATCCGCGTAGCGCTCGAACATTACCCGGGCTCCGGTATCCCCCTCTAAAGCCCTCAGCTCCGGAAACAGAGAGCAATGAATGAGCACCGGATTGCCCCGACGGCCGGCATGGACCGGAATCACCAGGGGCGCTTTGGTCTCTGTGTAGGTACTGATGATGAGATCGATGATTGCTGCAGTAACCAGAGGCTGATCCCCCAGGAGAAACACCGCAGCCTGTATATCCTCCGGCAGAGCCCCCAGCCCGGCCTGGAGGGAGGTGCTCTGACCCTGGGCATAGTCTGGATTCACAATGACCTGTGCGCCCTGGAGATCCACCGTCTGGAGAATCGCCTCCGAGGCGCAGCCGAGCACCAGGACCAGCTTATCCAGGCGGGAGCGCCGGGCCAGAGCCAGGACCGAACCCAGCAGGGTCGTCCCCCGCCAGGGCAGGAGCTGCTTCACCCGGCCCATTCTGGAAGACCGCCCCCCGGCCAGGATGATCCCTGCGATGCGGGATTGCACGTGTTGCTGAGCACTCATAGAGTCGTAAAAAAAGCCTAGTGCCTTATCGATTATTGCTAGTCTTCCGTAGATACTTTGAGTATGTTCTTCATTATCCGTGTCAATCCTTGTGATCCGTGGGCTCAACTCTTTTATCCTAGAGCTCCTGCTTTCCCGACATCCAGGCCAGTATCGTCTCCAGGACCCCGCCGCCGATGGCCAGGGCCTTATCCGATATGGTCCGGCAGGAGTCCTGAATCCCCCGGGGATCGATGTCTCCGATTTTCATTCCGGTCCTGACCTGTACCCCGTCGTGAATCAGACCGCGCAGAACACCCGTCAACTGGGCCGGCACCGGATACGTTCCCACAAATCCAAGGAGGTCTCCTTCTCGAACCCGGGAGCCGATATCCAGCCTGCTCTGGAACTGACCATCCTCCGGAGCCCTGACGATCCGCTGTTCAGTGCAGCCCAGGACCGACCCGGGCACCCCGGTATCCGCCTCCGCTTCCCCCTGCCGGATGACCCGTCCCAGAAAATGACCCCGCTTGGTCTCGATCACCGCGTGGACGTCCGAACCGACCGTGAACCCGGGGCCCAGGCCGATGACCAGAGGGGCGTCCTCCAGCCGGGTCCCGAGATTGCGCTTGGCCATGATCCCGTCCACCAGGACGTCCGGGGCCAGACGCTTCAGGGTCTCGGCTTTTGGATCAACGAGCACCGGGATCTGATTGCGGCTCAGAATTTGTTCCACCTCTGCTGCATCTCGCGCCTGCTGCGCCGTCAGGTCTTCGACCCGCGCTGTTCCGTCAAAAATCGCCTCGGAAAAGGCCACCCGCCGCCGAACCGTGAGCGGCCTGGCGATCTCCGTCATGATCACCGGGAAACCGCTTCTCCACAAGCGGACGGCGACCCCGGTGGCCAGATCCCCGGCGCCTCGAATGCCGATTTTGACCTGTTTGAACATGATGAGACCATCCTTATGCTTGTTCATCATTCGATGTTGAACACTCCAAAACTGGCTTCGCCCGCAACACAATACAGAATAACCAATGAGTCACTACTTCCCGAAAGGACAGAGTGGAAACCGGCAGCGCTCACAATTCAAACACAAGCCGCCGTGGGCCAGGGCCGCCATATCCCTCCGGGTGATCGGCTCGCCGGCCAGGACCCGGGGCAGAATCAGATCAAAGACCGTGGTCTTATAGAACAAAACGCAGGCCGGCAGCCCGAGGACAGGCACCTGGCCGAATCGGCCGTAGAGGAACATGGCCCCGGGCAGCACCGGGGTCCCGTAGACCACATCCTCGGCGCCGGCCTCGGCGATTGCCACCCGGGTGATGTCGTCCGGGTCAACGCTCATCCCCCCGGCCACGATGAGCAGTTCAACTGCGCCCGCAAGAATATGCTGCAGTTTTTCGACTAGCTGCGGCTTGTCATCCGGGGTGAACACAGGCTCCGTCATCTCGCAATCGAAAAATTCCAGCTTCTTTTTGATGATCGGGGCGAATCGGTCCTCAATAAGACCGGAGTACACCTCGTTACCCGTGATGAGCAGGCCGGTTCTGGGCCGGGCCAGAGGTTTGACCGAAAAAAGGCCGGAGGCTTGTTCAGCCGCCGCGACAGCCTGATTTAATACCGATTCATCGATGATCAAGGGAATGGCCCGAATTGAAGCCAGAGTCTCTCCTGCTTGAACAAAACAATTTCCGTGCCGGGATGAACAGCAGATATCAGGGATGCAGTTCAGTTCCAGCAGGGCCTGGACATCCACTTTCAGGAGTCCGGAATGCGCCGCCTTCAAAGAAATCTTGCCCTCCGAGGGATGGGGATCGAATTGAATCCCCGGCCCGGCCAGGGCCTGGCACAGACGAATCGCGGCATCGTCTTCATGGACCTCCCCGGGTTCGAGTTCCAGGACATAGAGATTTTCCTTGCCGATACGCCGGAGATGGGGAATGTCCTTCTCCGAAATGATCTGCCCTTTCTTGAAGGCCGGGCCCTTGAATTCTCCCGGACGGATCTCGGTCATATCATGGGCCAGGACCATGCCCGCCGATTGCTCGACCGGAATGCACTTAGCCGACGACCTGTACTTATTGGACATTGATTTGCTCCTCATACCGAGGCTTGAATAAAAACAACCCAATGAAATGTTTCAATGCTTACGCATCTCATTTGGATCTTTTCGAGCGGCGCAGATGTATATCCAGCGCAAGGGCAGCACCAGATACGCGCTGTCCCCTTTACAAAGTCCGCTTTCATCCCAAAGTTCCTTTTGCAAGGCAACCACAAACCGCTCCCTAAAACATTGGACCACAATCCATGCAAAGGCGCTTTTCACTTCGATCTGCAGCACACATCCCTTCAGGCGATTGACTTGCGGTCCGGGGACCGGGACCGCTGAAAGAAAAATGTTCCAGGGTGAAATAGCGATGCTTTCAATGAGCCGGCCCTCATAGGGAACGACCAGGGAGAGGCCGTCCAGCTCCACTTCGGCCAAGCCGCTTGCCTTGGGGATACAGCTCCGGCAGAAAAAGATATTGTGGGAACCGAAAAAACTTGCAACCACCTGGTTGTGAGGCGAAAAAAAGAGTTTTCGATAGGGACCCACCTGTTCCAGCTTCCCTTTGTTCAGGAGGGCGACCCGATCGCCGATTTCAGAGGCATCCTGCTGGTTGTGCGTCACATAGACCGTGGTGATTTTCAGCTGCTGCTGCAGACGCCGCAATTCCAGACGCAGGTATTTGGCTGTGCGCAGGTCCAGGCTGTTCAAGGGCTCATCCAGGAGCAGAACCCGCGGCCAGGGAGCCAGGGCCCTGGCCAGGGCAATCCGCTGCTGTTCGCCCCCGCTCAGTCCCTTGAGCGGATAGCGGTCAGCCAGAGATTCGATGCAAAACAAAGCCAGGAGTTCCTGAACCCTGGCTTCACAGAGCTCTTTCTTGTACCCCTGGGCCCGCAGTCCAAAGCCGATATTCTCAGCCGCAGTCAAATGCGGAAACAGGCAGTAGGTCTGGGGAACATAGCCCGCCTGCCTCTGCCGGGTCGGCACGGCGTCCACTGGATGGCCGTCAAATAAGACACGGCCCCGATAGGCAGCCAGCCCCGCGATCACATTGAGCAGGGTCGTCTTGCCGGCTCCGGTGGGGCCGAGGAGGACAAGCAGCTCACCGTCGTGAATACTCAGACTCAGATCCCTGCAGATATGGTTATTGATCCCGTCCAGCTCCACAGCGGGCATGTCACTTCCACCCGGCGGTCAATTGCCGTTCGACAAAGACAAAGAATCGCTCAAAAAGGAGACACATCACGGAGAGCAGCAGCAAACAGACGAGAATCACGTCCACCCGGACCAGGCTTTCCGCGCGCATCATCAGGGCCCCGATCCCAGTGGGAATGGCCACCATTTCCGCCGCGACGATCACCCGCCAGGCCATGCCCGCCTGCAGTCTGAGCCCGGTAAAGATGTTCGGCAGGGCCAAAGGAAGCACAACCCGGAACACAATCCAGCGTTCATCACCCCCCAGGGTCCTGGCAACGCTCAGCAGCCGGGGATTCACCCCGCGTATCCCGGTGAGGGTATTATAGAGGATCGGGAAAAAGGAACAAATGAAAATAATGGCGATGGGCAGCAGCTCATTGATGCCGATCCAGAGCATGAGCAAGGGCAGCCAGCCCAGCGCGGGAATCGGATAGAGCAGGCTGATGACCGGGGATAGAGCCTTGTGGAAGATTTCCTGAGTTCCCATGACAATCCCCAACCCGAGACCGGCCGCGGTCCCGGCACACAAACCGATCACAACCCGCAGAAAACTCCTGAAAAAATGCTCGAACAACACCCCGTTCAGGACAAGATGGACAAACTCCTGCAGGACGCCTGAAAACGGGGGCAGCAAAGAATCGCCCGGGACCAGCTGCAGCCGGACCACACCTTCCCAGATCCCGAAAAACACCAAAACTGGCAGGACTCCCCAGCTGCTCTGAGGCCATCTTATAGGATTTAATATTGAAGATTGAAGATTGAACATTGCTGAATACAAGAAGTTGCCATGGTCATAGCCAAAATCATTTTCCTGAAGGCTCTCTGTTCTTCATTGCAATTGAAACCTGAGATCCAGGATATCCGACGCCTCGAAGTCCTGCTTGATATAGTCCAGGTCCGCCAATACATCGATGACTTCTTGAACGGCCTCCGGCCGGATGGCCGTGGTGTAGCGGATACGCTGCATGGAACGTAGCAGTGTCCGGGCCGGCATCTCGATATTTTCCACCTGGGCGGCAATTTGTTCCGAAACCCCCTGCTCGCCTGAGAGACTGAAGCGCCTGGCCAGGATATGAGCCGCCTTCTCAGGATGCGCATTGATCCAGTCCGTGGCCCTCTGATTCACCTGCACCAGTTTTTTGACCACATCCGGTGCTGTTTCTATAAGCTCCCGGGTGACGACCAGCACGCTTCCCTGCATGGACGGCCAGACATCCTGAGCCTTGAGCAGCATGGTAAAGCCTTCATCTTCGGCAATGCCGGCCCATTGTTCCGGGAGAAAGGCTGCATCGAGCCGATCCATGCGGATCGCCATGACTTGTTTGGGCGGGTTCATGCGGCGGACCTTGGGCAGGATGTTCTGCGCATCGAGATCATACTCGGCCAGCACCCTCAGCATGAGGACATCCACAGACCCGCCCTCCCGGACGCACCCGATGCGCAGGCCGGGCTTTTCCAGATCTTTGACCGCACTGATCCTGTCCGGATGGACCACCAGGCCGTAGCCGTACTGGTGGGTCCCGGCCACGATCCTGAGATCGACCCCGGCATTGGCCATCGCATTAAGGGCTGGAACCAGGCAGATATAGGCCGCCTGAACATCCCCCCTGGCCAGGGCGGAGGACAGGGCCATGCCGGTCACATAGCTTTCGCAGGAGGCCACCCGGCAGCCGGCCTCGGCATACCAGCCTTTGTCCAGGGCCACATAGGCGGCGGCGGCATGGTCCATGAACTCGACGGCCAAGCGCAGCTCTGGGGGTTCATCCCTGGAGCAGCCCAAGAGCAGCAGGCCGCTGAGAACGAACAAAGTGCATCCCAAAAAGCTCAAAATCGACTTGATAGTTCGCATCTTCAGCTCCAGATTCAGGTCGCGCAGGCGCAGAACCGGTCCCAGCCCATGAGACGGGCCGGACCGGCAATAGTGGTGCCGTAGAATAAAACCGGCTTTTTCCCGATAAATCGGCCGATGCTTCCGTTGACCAGGGTGGTCCCGGTCACCAGCAGAAGATCGCTCCACTGAATGACGGCTTCCGTGGATTCAGGGCCTTCCACCTCCGTGCCGTACCGCACGGTTCCGATATTGTCCGGGTCCATATCCAGCACCCGATAGTCAAAAGCCGCCCCGAGAGCTTCCACCATCCGGGGTTGAAACCCGACTTGGCCGATCTTGGCCGCTCCATAACGCCCCCTGATGTATTCGGCCAGCTCGCCGGCACAGCGGGCCGGCTCCTGATCACGGCAATGTACGGTTTTCTCCGTCAGGCCCAGATATCTGAGCACCGCGTTCAGCGTGGCCACAAACAGGGCCCGTCTGTAGTTATTGTCCAGGGCCATCTCCAGTATTTCCTGAAGAGTGCCTTCATAGTTGCCGTAGCGGTCGGTGAAGGCCTGACCCAGGGCCTGCCCGAAATCCGCCTGCATCAGGGTCTCCTTGCCTTTTTGCAGGGGGAAGTCATCCCCTTCGGGATCGCCGATGGCCTCCTGCACACTGAGCCCCCTGGCCTGAATGGTGATCTTTTGATCCAAGAGCTGCTGCTCCCGGACCAGTTCCCGGGCCTGCCGGGTCAATTCCGCATACACAGAATCCATTATGAAATCTCCCTGATAAAGGTTGCGGCCGGGCCGTCCAGCCAGCGGATCCAGGCGTCCAGGGTGCACAGTTTGAAGTCGAGCATGGTCTGCTGAAATCGACCCGATTCCCGGGTCTGCTTTTGGGCGATCCTACCCCTGACCTTTGCCAGGACATTCCGCTGAGCCCTGATCAAGGCCGCGCCCTC
Source organism: Desulfohalobiaceae bacterium S24 (assembly GCA_011389765.1). Classification (GTDB taxonomy): domain Bacteria; phylum Desulfobacterota; class Desulfovibrionia; order Desulfovibrionales; family Desulfothermaceae; genus JAABTT01. Next base: position 10,018 of record JAABTT010000058.1, read on the forward strand.
CGGCAAGGCCAGATACTCGTAAAAAAACAGCTTGGCCAGAAACTCGATGCGCAGATCGCGCACATGGACAACCGGGCTCTGCACCCATTGCAGGAATTCCTGCCTGCCCTCCACTGTCAGGGAAAACATGCGCTTGGAGGGCCGGCTTTCCTGGGCCTGGACCGCAGAGGCAACCAGGCCCCGGGACTCCAGCTTCTTCAACACCAGATAGAGCTGGCTGCTGCTGATGCTCCAGAAATCCACCAGAGACTCCTCCAGGAACTTCAGGATCTCGTAGCCATGCTTTTCTCCAGGCATCAAAGCCCCCAACAGGGCGTATTCCGAAGACGGTTTCGTTTTCATGTCAGCTTTGCCTCCGGCAAAGCTGACATATATATAAAAAATAATTGAAAAAAAAGGAATGCGCCACTAAGCTGATGCTGAATTCTTTCACTGCCGATTTGATCAATGAATAAACTTCCCATGCAAACAATAGATTACAGGGCAGAGAACGATTCGTGGCTTCGGGTAATTACAGACGAGAGCCAGTCTATATTCCATTTTGGAATATTGCAAGTTGGAATTTATGATTGGAAATGTCACCAAACCACCCTGCTTCTGTTCTGACTGATATTGACCCTCCATAAGGAAAAACAGGCAAGTCTTTCCAAGGGATTGACATCTGCTTGAACCTGCCACTACTCTGTTATTTATTTATCCTTAATGGACAGATGTCGTCAAAGGTATCGAGGGATATCATCTCCGAGAGGAAGCCGCCCCCTATATGGCCCTTTCCAGGGCGGAAAAGGATGGTATAGGCCATAAAAACACCTATTGTTGAGATATAAACGTCGAATAATCAACGGCTTGCTGCGGCCCGAACCCAGCAACAACCCGTCCGTCCATCACCATCACCCTTTACGCATGACCACTTCTCGATCTTCTCTGACCATGTCCGCCAGCATGTGGCCTTGATCAAAGGCAATGCGCATGTCGTCCCACCTGGGATGGGTGAGCGTTTTCTGCATCAACAGGCCGTCGTCATCAAACCATCTGGTGAGCAGGCCGCCGAAAAAATAGCCCTGGGTGCGCAAAAAATCCACAGCCCGGCCCACACCGGGATCGGTCAGTTTGAGCCAAACCTGAAAGACTTCCACTCCCTGATCCTGAGCTTCTTTTTCTTTGCGCCCCAAGAGTTCCTGAAATTCTGTGCCCACGCGGTGAACAGCCGTGCGCACAACTTGGGCAAAGGAAAATATTTGGGAATTGAGATGTGTTTTCTCTTCCAGATTGAAGTCTGAATCTGCCGCGCCCAGATCTCTATCCGCAGGCAAATGGCTGTACAAGGTCTGCAATTGGTCCTTATAGGCCGCAGGGAGCAAGACCCGATGCGGCCTGGGATTGAGGACCAAAAAATCCATCAAGGTGCTCACCCGCCCGGGTGCCGACCGTTCTTTGGTATAGGCGGCCGCAGGCATCAGGTCCACTTCCAGGGCAAAGCTGTGCCAGTCCAGGGAACGGCACATTTTCTGGGAGAAGTCGTGGTTCAGGACCGGCTCGCCCCAGATGGCGGCTGCCTGGATCTCTTCCTTGGCCAGGCGTTGACCGTGGGCTACCAGGTGCACAAAAATATTTCCCTGTCGGTAGGCCCTGTGCACCACTCCGGAACCGCTTTCAAAGACCTGCATGGAGGGGGCGCTGTGAAAAAGGGCATTGTGCCCCACAACATCGCCGTTTTCAGTTCGGGCAACAGATGATATCACCCGACCGGCCTCGTTCTCCCGGATCAGCTCCTCAGGCCGGACATAGGTTTTGATAGGATAGTCTTCGCCGTACACCGAACGAAACAGGTTGCAGACGCCTTCAGCGTCCTCAGGGCGCATAGAGTCAATTTCCCAGGGTTGCCCTGGTTGAATATCGGTATCACTCATAGCAAAATCCTCTTACCCGTGTTTCCTCCTGCCCATGCCGAACATGATCCCGGATGCGGCCAGAGCCAGAGCTGCAGCCCAGGAATACAACATGGCAAAGGAGGTGTAGTTCAGAATAAGACCGCCGAAGATAGGGCCCAGGAAAAATCCGCCCTGGTACATCTGCAGACCCAGGTTGGTATTCAAGGCCCGGAACTCCGGCTTGGACCAGTCAAACATCAGACCATTGAAAACAGGCATGGCCACCCCCCAGCCCAGGCCTAAAACCAGAGCCAGGAGATAGAAGCCGGCCTGGGAAGAAACCTGACCAAGAAGGACATAGCCCCCGCTGAGGACGAGCATGCTTGCGGCCAAGAGAAAAGACTTGGGCCACTGATCAAAACGATGGCCGGCAAACAGGCGGACTCCGATCTCGCAAATCGTGGTCAGGGTAAAGAAGAAGCCTACCCCGGCCAAGCCATGGGCTTTTGCCATTCCGGCCACGTAAAAGAAAACCAGGGCCACTCCGGAGTAAAAACTGAGCATGGCCAGCAAAAGCCCCCAAAGCCGGGGATCGGCCATATCCTGCTTGATTTGGTCCCACGTCGGTCGGGTCTGGCTTTGGTCTGGGTATGATGTCTTTTGGTTCCTTTTCTTGCTCAGGGCGAGGAAGGGAAAAGCCAGAGCGGTGAACAAGGCGAAGGCGGCCAGGACATTGGGGAAGCCGTGAAATATTGAATCCAAGACCGGCCATACCGGAGGCACAATGGTGTTGGGCAGCATAATGACAATGGACAAGATCCCGAAAACCTGACTGCTGCGGCCCACGGGGATGTGGACCACAATGAGGGCCATGAGTGCAGCGCCCATAAAGACAAAGGACACAGCATGCAGGATACGGACCAGAAAAAGAGTCCAGAATCCATCCGCCCAGCTATAGGCCAGCAAGGAGATAATAACCAGGGCACTTCCCAAATACACCAATCTGTGAGCATTATCACCTGCGATCCAGGGGCTGACCAGCGGGCGGACCACCAGGGCGGTGGCGGCAAAGGCCCCGATCAACAGGCCGTAGCGGCTCTGATCAATGGGCAGGGTGTGCAGGTAGGGATAAAACTGAAAAAAAACCGAAATATTGGCATAGGCCAGAAAGATGGCCCCCATCAATAAGATCAGCTCCCGGGACCAAATTCCCTGCTCTCTGCCGCCAGGGGATGCTTCCATAGTTAATAATCCGAGACCAGACGCAGCATAAGATTTTGGGCCAACTGCCGGCGATAATGGATAGAGGCCCTTTGATCGTCGATGGGTGAGATCTTTTCCTGAATCAGATCGGCCAAGCTGTTAAGGGTTTGGATATTCAAAGGTTTCCCCAAGGCCTTTCGGTGTATGGCTTTTGAGCATATGACTGTGGGACCCAGGCTGCCCCAGGCCAGCCGGATGTCCTGAATACAGCCGCCTGGAGCGATTTTGATCAATGCGGCCAGGCTGGCCAGGCTACAGGTCATGGCCTGACGGCTGCCCACTTTCTCAAAGTGAGGGATACCCCAGTCCCCGGCCTTGGGGGCTTGCACCCCCAGGATCAACTCCCCGGGCTGCAGGGCCGTATGCCCCGGGCCGAGAATAAAGTCCCGGATATCCAGACTCCGCCTCCCGGAGGCGGAAACCACATGCACTTCGGCTTGCAGACAATATAAAGGGGGGAGAGTGTCTCCGGCCGGAGAGGCTGTGCCCAGATTGCCACCCAGGGTGCCGGTGTGGCGGATGGGTGGAGATCCGAGGACAGCCACGGCCCGGGGCAAAAGAGGCCAGTGCGTCGCAATATTTGGCTCGATCAAGATTTGGGCATGGGTCAAGCCCGCACCCACGAACAGAGTTTCACCGCAGTCCTGCACCGCTTGCAGCTCAGGGATGCGTTCCAGGCAGATATAGGCCGGCGGTGTCCGGCCTGTTTCCTTGAGTCGGACCAGAACGTCGGTTCCCCCGTGATATATGGCCGCATCCGGATGGGAACCATGCACATCCCAGAATTCAGGAAGACTTTGAGGAAGAAAGACCTCAGTACCCACGGCCGGAATCCTTGTCTGTTGTGCATGCCGCGTCCACGGCGTCCACAATTTTTTGATATCCGGTGCAGCGGCAGATGTTCCCGGCCAATCCAGCCTTTATCTCCTGCCTGTCAGGATGTGGATTGCGCTGCAAAAGGTCGCAGGCGGCCAAGACCATTCCCGGGGTGCAGTATCCGCACTGGACCGCCCCGTGCCGGACAAAGGCCTCCTGGAGGGGGTGCAGCTTTTCAGATGTGGACAGTCCTTCCAGGGTCATAATCCGTCGTCCCTGCAGCTGAGCAGCCAGCATGAGGCAGGACAGCCGGCTTTGCCCGTCGACCAGGATGGTGCAGCCGCCGCATTCGCCCAGTCCGCAGCATTCCTTGACACTGGTCAGTCCCTTGTCCTCGCGCAGCACCCGAACCACAGGGCGGTCGGCCGGAACGTCGAGGCTCATCTGTTGTTCGTTGAGGGTAAATTCTATGTGCATAGCTTTGTGAGCGACACCTTTAAATTTTAGGGTTCCAGGTTCACGGTTATAAAAATAAAAACAGTAAGAATGGCTTTCCCCTATATTGCTCGGGGAGCATGATTACGGTTTCGTCGTATGATCTGGGCCGGGCAATGACGGAGAAAGACGTCCGCAAGTTTCATCACTGATCACTCTGGCAAATTTTTTTTTTGCCCGCTTTGGGGCAAAAAATATTTCAGACTTGCCGGAGGCAAGGCTGAACACTGAAACCTCACATGGCCTGACGCTCTTACCTTTGAACTTTGAGCTTTCAGCTTTAAGCGCTTTCATCCTTTGTTGTGCTACTTTTCAAGGCACCAAGCACCCGTTCCGGAGTGAAAGGCGGCCGGTCCGGCCGGATTCCGCAGGCATCGGCCAAAGCGTTGGCCACTGCCGGGAGAACTGCATCCACCGGGATTTCACCCACCCCCTTCATGCCGAAGGGGCCGCTTTCTTCGTGAATCTGGACTGCTTGGGAACAGATATCGGGCACATCCAGGGACATGGGCAGGACATAGGCCCCAAAACCCGGACATCGGGTGCGGCCGTTTTGCACCTCATAGTCTTCAAACAAAGCGTAGCCCAGACCTTGGGCCACCCCACCCTGGATCTGCTGGTGGAAAAGCTGGGGATTGATTATTCGTCCGGCTTCGGTCACGGCCAGGTAATCCAGGACCCGGACCTGACCGGTCAGCTCGTCCACTTCCAGAAAGGCCACATGCACGGCATGGGAGAACACGCAATGGGGCAGACCCAGGGCGTTTTTGGTCTCCAGGTCCAAAACGTCGGGAGGTTGGGGGGCCTGCCAATGACTGTGGCTGATACGTTCCGCCGGATTCAGCTTCCTGCTCAGAGCGGACAGGGACATTTGCCGGTCTGTACGCAGGTGCCGAATACCCCCGGGGATGAGAACAAAATCCTCAGGCCGGCTTCCCAGGGACATGACCGCCGCTTTTTCCCGCAGCCTTTTATGCATGGCCCGGGCAGCCTCTATCAAGGCCCGGCCGTAGGTATAGGTCGTCCGGCTGGCTGCTGAGGAACAGCAGGGCGGGGTGAGGTCGGTATCCGGCAGCACCAGCTGCATGGATCCCGGATCCTGGTTCAAGATTTCCGCCGCTATTTGGGCATAGGTTCCGGCATTGCCCTGGCCCATGTCCGTCACGCCCACATCCACCAGGAAAGCGCCCTGTTCGGTCAATTCGATCTTGGCTGTGGCGTAATCCGCCACTTTTGGACCGTAGCCCATCCCGTGCCAGACGCAGGACAGGCCCACTCCCCGGCGCTTGAATCTCCCGGCCTGTTCCCGCCAGGTGTTCCGCTCCCGCCACAAGGGATGATCAGCAGTCCTGTCCAGGCAGACGTCTATGCCCACCGAATGGTTCACTGTATTGCCCAAAGGGGCTTTCTCCCCCTTGTGCAGGACATTGATCCGCCGCAGATGCAAAGGGTCCATATCCAGCCGCTTGGCCAGGATGTCCATGCACCGCTCCATGCCGGCGGCAGCCTGGGGTACTCCAAAGCCGCGGAACGGTCCGCCGGGAGGATTATTGGTGTACACGCACCGTCCGTGGATATGCACATGAGGAATGCGGTACGGGCCTCCGGCGTGCTCCACACACATGGACAGGACCTCCCCGTTTAAATGCGAATACGCGCCGCCGTCCAGCACGATCCGGCAGTCCAGGGCAGCCAGACGTCCGTCTTCTTCAGCCCCCAGGCGATAGGTCAGAGTCCCGGGCATGCGTTTGGTCCCGGCCAGAAAGCTTTCAGAGCGGGGCCAATGCATCTTCACCGGCCGGCCATCGGCCTGCCGGGCAGCCAGGACCAGGTAGGGATGGACGTTCAGCCCGTCCTTGCCCCCGAACCCGCCGCCCAGAAAAGGAGCCGCGATGCGCAGGTCTTGAAAATCGATCTCCAGGGCTTCGCTCAGCTCCAAGCGGTCGCGGTGCGGGGATTGGGTGGAGACGGTCAGGGTTATCCGGCCGTCCGCTTCCTGTCTGGCCCAGCCGGCCTCGGTTTCCAGAAATGCGTGCTCCTGGCGGGGCAGGGTAACAGTATGTTCGATGCATAGGGGATAGCGGTCAAAGTCTTGGGCTCCGTCGCCTTTGCGGGCAGTGATTTCGGCGATGACATTGTCCGCAGCGTGGGCATGGACCAAGGGAGCCCCGTCAGCAAGGGCGGCCTGCGGATCATACACCCCGGGAAGCTCCTCCAGTTCAAGATCGATGCTCTCCAGGGCCTGGTCCAGGGCCTTCCGGGTCTCGGCCACCACCAGGGCCACAGGATCTCCCTGGCGTCGGATTATGTCCTGAACCAGAATCGGCTGGTCCTTGTGGATGAGTCCTGTAGCATTCGAGCCCGGGACATCTTCGGCAGTCAATACAGCCAGCACTCCGGAAAGTTGCCTGGCCCTGGATGTGTCCAGGGATGTGATCCGGGCACAGGGAACTGAAGCCCTCTTCAATCCGGCCCAGACCATGTTCGGGGCATAGAAATCAGCGGCATAGGTTTCCCGACCAGAGACCTTTGTCCAAGCGTCGGGCCGGGTTGCATCCGTGCCAATGGGCGAAGTGCGAGGTATTTGGCCCATCAGCCCCGCTCCCTGCCTTTGTCTGGATCGCTTTGTTCCAGAATCCGGCCCAGGTGCCGGGTACAGGCCTGCAAGGCCTCGGGATGGGAAATGGTGATCCGGATCCAGTTGGGAAACCGGAAGCCGGTCATGGTCCGGACCATGACCCCCTTGGCCATAAGCTTTTGGTAGACATAGGCATCGCTGATCGGCAACTTGGCCATGACGAAATTGCCCTGGCCGGAAACCACCTCCAGACCGAGAGCAGACAGCTCCCCTTCCAAAAACTCTTTGCCTCGGGCCACCATATCCCTGCTTCGGGAGAGATGTCCGGCATCGTCGTTGAGAGCGGCCACAGCGGCCTGCTGAGCAACTGAGTTTACTGAATAGACCACTACCGTCCTGCGCACCTCTTGCACGAGCTCTGGGCTGCCAACCAGATAGCCGATGCGCAAACCGGCCAAGCCGTACATCTTGGAAAAGGTGCGGAAGACGACCAAATTGGGGTAGCGCTCGATGAGCCTGATGCCGTCCGGATAATCCCGGGCGGTGCAAAACTCAAAATAGGCCTCGTCCACAACCACTATCCACCGGCCGTCCACTTGATCCAAGAAGGATTCCAGTTGCTCTCTGCTCCAATAGGTGCCGGTGGGATTGTTTGGATTGCAGATAAAAATGATCTTGGTCCGCGCATTGATATGGTCCAGAAGGCCCTGCTCGTCAAAACTGTACTCCCGCAAGGGAACCAGCCGGGCTTCAAATCCGGAAAATTCGGCCAACCACTCGTAAACGGCAAAGGTTTTATCCGCAGTGACGATATTGTCCCCTTCCCGGCAAAAGGCCTTGATGACAAAGGCAATAACCTCGTTGGCCCCGTTGCCCACAATGACTTGCTCCGGCGATACCTGCAGGTGGCGGGCGAGCTCGTTGCACAGATGAAATGAATCTCCACTGGGGTAGATTGAGGCCGAGGGAGGAGGAAACTTCCTGACCACCTCTGCAGCACTCGGTGGAGACCCCAGGGGATTTTCATTGTTGTTCATGCGGTACAAAGTGTCACAGCCATAGAACCGCTTGAGCACATCATCCGGCCGGCTGGGCACATAGGGCTCGAACCGCTTGACGAAATCCGGGACCAAAGAGTCGATGTTCACCGAAATCATGGGCATTTTGACCTTAAAGCTGCAATTATACCTGGGTGGGGAGAATCTCCGCCCCGCTCAAACAAGATTCGCTCTCTCTACAAAAAGAGTTTGACCCTCTTACCTGGCATCTGTTTTCACTGCCGTCAGGCAATGATTTCTTTCATCAGCCCGGTATATCGGTGCAGCATGTCCTCCAGGCCGGATTCTGCGCAAAAACCGGCCTGACCCAGCCCGAAAAGCATGGGGCGCTTGCTGTCCTCTGTGACTTGCAGGACCAAGGGCAATGGCGAATAGTCGAAAAAGTAGATTTGGCTGGATGTGCACTCCAGACCGTTGAAGTCCGGTACGCCGAACTCCCCTTTCCGGGCATAATGAAAGAAAACTCCTGGATAGCCGCTGCCTTGTGGGTCCACATCCTGCCATGCCGGCCACAGGAGGTGGTTTTTCGCTTCCTGGAGCAGACTGTGAACTCGCCTGAGAAGAGTCCTGAAGTCATCTCCCGGCTGCACTCGAAGGGGGACGTACATGCGGTTGAGCAGGCAGCCGGGAATGGCTCTGAGTTCCGGCTGTCTGCGCACAGAAGCGGCAAAAGCGGTCAATATGTCCTCTTTGCCGCTGATTTGGGCCAATACCATGTTAAACAGGGTGAAGTAGCCTTCAAACCGGGTACATTCCTGCTTGCGGACAAGATCCTCGAATTCGTCTCGAAGATCCGGGCTCAAAGAAAGGGCTGCACTGGCCGCAGCCATGGGGTGGCGGGTATTGTCCCGGTCCAATGGGGCCTCGAAGACAGGGGCCGTGTTGCGTAGTGCACTGTGCCAATACTGCCTGGAAGGTTCCAGTTCTTCGTTTTTGATCAAGGAGTCGACCCAGGCGGCAAAATCCATGTACTGCAGACCTGAATTCTCGGGCAATGCGCGCCGATCCAGAATTGAATTGTAGCATTGAGCCAGCTTTAAGGTCATATTGCGGATGGTATAGGCATCCAACAGTTCGTGCCTGCCGCCAAGGCCCAGAGCGCAGGTATCCGGTCCGGTATGAAAATGACGGTAGGAACATGCAGGGTGGTCAGTCGGAGTTTTCTTGCGTACCCATCTCTGCATTTCCCGGTCCAGATCTTTGTCCTCCACTGTCTCAAGTGGTGGGGGAGAGGCGGTTATCTCCCGCATCATGCCCACCTCTCCCTGGCTTTCCAGCTGGATGCGGAACATATCGTAATCCCGGATCAAATGGTCCAGGGCTTCAGTCATGGCCTGGTGATCGAATTGACCTTTGAACCGCCAGGCAATAACCGTATTCGCTTTCTCCGCTCCGGCCCGCTGCAGGGTTCTACCCTGTCTGTGAAGAAGCTGGGCTACAAGGGGCTGGGGCTGGGAAGCGTCTCTATTGTAGGCCGGGAATGAAAAGCAAGGCCCTTGTTCAATGGAAGTCATGGCCACCTCTTGACAGATGCGCCTGCATAAGACGAAATTGCAAAAGAAGAAGATACAGTGCAGAAAATAAATTGGTTATATTTTCAGCACTAGGTAAACCGGCAGGACAACGAATCCCGGATTATTCCTGGGTCATATCATGTACTTTCATCTCCAGGTTCATGAAATCCAGGGTTGCGTATTCGGGAGCAAAAACAGGCTCCCGTTCAACCACCCCGGTGCCCTGGAGAAGGTGGACCAGGACCTCATTGGCCAACAGGGCATTGGAGGCCAGGCCGCCAATGGCAGTGGTAGACATAATGCCCCGGGAGACTCCCTGCTTGAACCTGTCTACAACCGAAGGATTAAAATGACTGGCCAGGACGGATGGGATCAGGTCGCCTCCTGGTGAGGACTTGGCCCGGACCAGGCTGTCGAACTCGTCCTGCATCATTATGTCCGGATGGTAGTTGATCATCAAAGCACCGAAGCCAAAGGCTGCGCAGCAAAACAAGGGTACGTGGTGCCGCTTTTGCAGACCCGGAGACATGGCCTTGACTTCTGCCCCTTTTTCAGCGTCGATCACCCCGACATAGGCATCTGTTCCCTGCAGAAAATCATCTATGTTGTCCGGCTGGGTCCCTTCCGGCCAGGTCTTGATCCGTATATCCGGATTGATGGATCGGGCCAGTTCCAGGTAGACTTCCAGTTTGGGCCGGTCCATGCTATGCCCGAAGGCAGCGGCCTGGCGGTTCATATCCGGTGGATCGAAGATCCCGTTTTCGGCCAGATGAAATGAAGAACAGCCGCACCGGACCAGGGCCAGAAAGGCTCCGCCTCCGACCCCGCCCAATCCGGCAATGGCTACGGTCTGTGAAGCCAGGGCGTCCAGGCCTTCTGGTCCGAGAAAGGGCTCAGTTCGGTTCAAAAATTCCTGCACAGCAGTCTGCATAGCTTCTCCTGAATCTGACTGAGCTTATGAGCGTTTCTTGTGATCAGTTGATAACATAACTGAAAGCTTATTTACCCTCATTTGAATAGTCACAAGTCTTCAGATCGTGCTTGTATATGACCAAATCCCCCTCTCCGCCATAGGGAATGACCAGCCTGGGCTGAAACCCAAGTCGGTGCAGCGGTCCAATGATTTCGGACTGTGCACTACGGCCCAAGTCCAGCCGAAAGAAGACATTGGTTATCATTTTTTTCTTAAATAATTGTAGGTGGTTGTTCAGGCTATCTTCCATATCTCGGCCTATGATTTCAGGGTGCAACCATGCTGCATTTTCCACCTGGCTCAGCTGGGTGAAAAAAAAGGATTCAGGTTCAAGTTCAGCTTTCCATTCCGGGGCGCGGATTTCCCGAGGTAAGGCCAAGTGATTGTACATAGATTGCAGAAAGTCGCAAAGCGGCGGCTCGGCCCAGATCAAAGAGCCGGAGTCTTCCTTCAGCATTCGGATGGACACATGGCGCTTGTCATCTTCCTGCCCCAATTCCAGGCAGCCCAGCTCCTGGAAATATCCCGGAGGCAAGCTGTCTGCCGGGCAATGGTTGACCAGGCTGATGCACGACGTTCGACCCAAGTGTCCGATCAAGGACTCCACGAGTCGTTGCGCCAAGTCCATATCCTGACAGCTGCCGAACAGGTACGGTCCGTAGCATTCCACTGTCTGTGGGCTCAGCCAATGCCACAGGAGCGCTCCCCCCAAAAGCCCCGCAGAGTCAAGGCCCACATAGGCCGACATTTCCTGGCCCCGGTTCATGTCCACCAGGCGCTGGGGGTACTTGCAGGCTTCAGGGTATGGACCTTGGGGGGCAAAGCGAAGGATCAAGCTGGCGGCAAGACCCATATCGTCAGGTTCGCCAAGCTTGATGGCTGTCGCCTTCCGAGTTGCTTCTGGAGCAGGGGGGTAATCCGCATGCTGGGAATAGGGTTTTTCTTTTTCCAAAGTCAGCCGGATCCGATCCGCACGAGGACGTTCAGCCTTGAGGCAATCCACGGATCTGGCGGCTAGAAAAAGACCCAGTCTCTGCATGTCCATTTCCTGGTCTCGGGAAAAGCTGGCGGTTATGTTAAAGGCTCCCAAGTTTGGAGTATCTGAAGGAAATTCAAATGTCGCGCGTACACCGCGGGATATCTGCCCACAGGAAATGTCTACTTCGCGATCCGGGTGGACGAAGTGGGCCACATGCATGAAGATTTCTTCGGCAGCCAAGTGCAGGGATAATGTTTCCTGCTCCGGCAAACCGTAGATTTCTGCTGCCTGATCCATAAATCCGGTTACCAGGGGAAGAAAAGCTTCATCAGTCGGTATGTGCAAGCGAGCCGAAGTATGCATACATATTTTCCCACATAAGTCTGGGTGGATATTACGGGTATGAATTTAGGGTGAATCAGCACGAGAGTTTCGTTTTCGATCAATCTGGTATTTGTTTTGCGCCAGAGCGAAAAACAAAAATTTCAGACTGGAGGCAAGGATCAACGGGGAATTAGCACATGTTCGTTTTTTTGTCACCTCGCGGATTTTGAACCTCCACGGCAATTGCATTCGGACTGCCTCAGTTGCTGCGCTCCTTTTCTGATTCATTCCAATCCACCATCAAGGATCTGAACCTCCGCAGTTTCTTCGTGCTCCCACTGCTTATGCTCCGATATCTCAAACTGAAAGCGCAGCCCTTCCAAAACATGCTCCTTCATCAACTCGCAGGCAAGCGGTCTGTCCCGATCTTTCACCGCCTGAAAAATCCGCTTGTGATAGTCCATGATTTTCTGGACATGCTCCCGGTACTGCAGAGCCCGGTAACTGAAACGGCAGACCTGATTATGCAGGGTTTGCGCATATTTCGTCAACCGCTTGTTGCCGGCGATCTCCATGATGGCTTTATGAAACTCGATATGAATATGCTGATACTGGATGATATCGAATGATTGATCGCGGGTGTGGCGCTGCATGGCCTCAATCATCTTTTCCATATAACGAATCTCTTGAGAATGAATTTTCTCAAAGGCCAACTCCATGGACAACTCATACAATCCGGCCTTCAGGGTATAGATCTCCCAGACATCTGCAATATCGGGTTCTGTGACATACACGCCCCGCCTGGGCTTCTTGACCACCAGTCCTTCGGCCTCGAGAATGGAAAAAGCCTCTCGAACCGGGGGACGGCTGATATTGAAAAAAGAGGCGATCTCCTCTTCTTTCAACTGCTGATTGGGCCTGAATCCGCAGCTTATGATCTGGTCCCTGACATATTTCAGGACAATGTCCACAAGAGACTCACCGGTCATTGCTTCTCTGCTCCTCTATACGGATTGACGTTTACAGAATGAGGGCACCAAAGCTGGCTTCGCCCGCAACCCAATACAGAACAAAAAGATTTTCCTGTCTTTTCAAACAGGAAATAACCGATAACTCACTAATATTCCTGCATCCGTTCGGCCATCCATGGGCTC